>JAFPZY010000040.1 GCA_017417025.1 Paludibacteraceae bacterium
TGTACAAAGGTACAAAAATGGCTATCGAGCAGTTAAGAGAAAAGCCATGTAAAGAGGCAGTGTTAATACATTACCTGTTTGTCCGACATTGTAGTCTCCAAGTTTGAAAGCTTGTGAGATATGATACTTCTCATAATGAGCCATGACGGTTTTCAAACTCTTTGCATTGCCTGTGGTTGCCTTGACCTCTACCGGTGTACACTGCCCGTTGTACCGGATAATAAAATCTAATTCCAAGCCGGAGTCTTTGCGGTAATAGTACAATTTGCGTTCCATCTTGGAGAAAATATCGGCTATGACATTTTCAAAGATAGCCCCCTTGTAGCCTAATAAATTGCCTTGAAGAATATCATATTGTGTTCCTTGTTCCAGCATACTGATAAACAGTCCTGTATCAGCCATATACACCTTGAACTGATCCGGAATGGCATTCCCGTCCAAAGGCAGTTCGGGGATGTTCATATTGTAGCATCTACGGATAATACCGGCATCTTCCAACCATTGAAGGCTGCCTCTGAACATATTCGCCGTTCCGCGTTTGCGCACAAGGGAATATTGAAATTTCTTGTTCTCTTTGCTTAACTGAGTAGGAATACTTTGGAAACACTCTTTTATGAGCGATTTGTCCTCCTGTATTGCGTATTTTACCACATCATCCTTATAATCTGCAACAATACGTTTTTGGATAGACAGCACACGGGAGAAGTCTTTGTGGACAACAAAATCCGCCACGGCTTCCGGCATTCCCCCTATTACAACATATTGTAACATCAACTTTCTCATTCTGTTGTGAATAGCGACCGGAACCGTAGTACGGTTGTTCATTGCATTTTTCAGGATGTCAATAATATCATCATTGATACCGTTTGCCCAAAGCCATTCCTCAAAATCCAGGGGGTACATATCCACAATCTGCTCATATCCGACAGGAATAGAACTTACCTGCGAAACATACCCTGATACCCCCAGTAATGAGCCGGTACATAGTATATCAAATCTACCATCAATAGACAAGAATTTAAGTGCTGCGCGTGCGTCCGGACATTGCTGGATTTCGTCAAAAATGATGCATGTTTTATGTGGAATCAAAGGCACTTGACTTCCATATAAGGCTGTTAAACCGGAAATGATATGTTGGGCATTTAATGAGTCCGCAAAAATCAGTCCGGCTTGCTTGTCTTCAAGAAAATTGACATACAAAACATGCTTGTAATTCGCTTTTGCAAATTCAAGGACGGCAAATGTTTTCCCGCACTGACGACAGCCTTTAATGATAATCGGCTTCTTTACCGGATCATTTTTCCAATTTGACAATATGTTGTAAATCTTTCTTTTAAGCATGATTATGATATTTTTTTGAACGACTTTTTTATTGGTCAATGTATTTTTTGATATGACTTTTTTGCCGTTATCCGTATTTTTTCAAGCGACTTTCGGCTGCAAAGGTACTGTTTTTTTTTGAAATATGCAAGAAGGAGGGGGGATTTTTTCGGTTTTCCCGGAAAATACGGATGTTCCGGAGCGCGAAGGCTATACCGGATGTCGGGATTCAATCCCGACGCAATGGACAAAGTATCCGCCGCGCTAACGTGCGGCACAGCCGACAAAGATAAACCGGCGGCAAGAATGCTACCGAAGGGGACAACCGGCATCCGATGCCGGGGAAAAGAAGAAAAAGACAAAAGACAAAGAAAAAAGACAAAGAAAAAGGACAAAAGACAAAGAAAAAAGACAAAGAAAAAGGACGAAGAAAAAGACAAAAGACAATAGACAAAAACGCGGCACTAAAGTACCGCGAACGGAACGAAGAAAAAGCAATGAAAAAAGGACAAAGAAAAAAGCGACAGGATTTGCGGTGTTTTTTTTATTCCCTTGTTTTACAAGGGAGGAGAGGACAGATAAATGTCGCTACTTCGTGCATAGCCCGAGAGTGAAGAAACACGCACTTTGCTGTCGAGCATAGGGATTTTCCCCTAATAATAGAGACCATAGATACACTAGAAACTCCGGAAATACCGGAAATACCGGACGTACCTGAAGTACCGGAAATACCAGAAATACCAGAAATACCGGAAGTACTATATAAAACAAATTAAAACAAATTACCTTTAACATCTTACTAATTATGATGAACAAATTATCTATTCAGGCGAAGGAGGAGCAGGATCTTTACATCGCCAAACACATCGAGCCGGAAGCACTGCCGGCTGTTATTCAACCCATTATGGCACTCGCGCAGTCCGATGCGGAGAAAGACATGCTGCTGCTCGCGCTGCTGACTGCGGCGGGAAGCTGTATGCCCAATCTCTATTTCCGCTACGGACTGACAGGGAAGAAGTACTATGCTAATCTGCAATGTTTTATTGTAGGTTCGGCGGCTTGCGGAAAGGGTATCGCCAATCTGGCGCTGGAGTTAGTGAGCAAGGTACATGAGACGCAGCCGCTCGTCATTGCCGGCGACTCGTCTTATCCGGGTTTCTACCGACGGCTGGATAAACAGAACGGGCGCGGGTATATCCATGAGAGCGAAGGTTCGGTCATCACCGATGTATGGCGTGCGTCGGTGGCAAACTACAACACTGCGCTGCGCAAGGCTGCCGAGCACGAACCTATCACCCGCAACCGTGCGAACAACTCTTCGGTCATCGCCTGTCCGCAACTAAGCGTGCTGCTCACCGGTACGTTCAGCCAGTACAAAGCCTTAGTGCCGAGTATCGAGAACGGCTATTTCTCGCGGTTGCTGACATTGATTGTCAATGACCAGCAGGCTTTTAACCATCAGTATGTGGAGCCGGGGAAGGGCAGTAGCGTTGTTATGCGTGTGGCAGCGGAGCAGTTGTACGGGCTGTATGAGCAGCTGTATTTTGCGAAGCCGGTAGAGTTCCGGCTGAGCGACGAGCAGCGGGCTCGTCTGGGACAGCATTTGGAGACGGCTTACCCGATGCTGATGCAGCTGCTCGGGCAGAATTTCCACTCTGTGGTACTGCGTATGGCGGTGCAGATCGAGCGGATGGCGATGATACTTAGCGCACTGAGGGAAGCCTACCCCCACCCCCTCCCTGAAGGGAAGGGAGAAAGCAGCGCACAAACCACCCCTCCTTTCAGGGAGGGGACTGGGGAAAGTTTTCTCTGCTCCGACACCGACTATGCCACAGCGGAGATGATCGGGAACAAGCTGATGCTGCATATTGCGGCGGCGTACAAGATGATGAAGGGCGTGGAAGAAGAGGCGGTGCCGCAGGTGCAGGTGCTGGACCAGAGACAGGTGCTGCTGAGTCTGCTGCCTTCGGAGTTTGAAACCAAAGTGCTGCTGGATGAAGCAAAAGCACAAGGAGTACCTATCAGAACGGCTAACAGGTGGAATGAAAAATGGGTAGCAGAGGGCATCGTGATAAAAATCAAGCAGGGTCATTACAGGAAACGCCTTGCTTCCGCATAGGTAATACCCTCGTGAATGGGTAACGAATCACTAAGAATATACAAGAACCACTAACGATTTAAGCAGTCCCCGAATCCGATTCGGGGTAAAAGAAGAAAAAAATAACATGGCAGAAGTGGCATAAATGGCATAAATGGTACAATGGTATAATGGCACAAAAAAAGAATTTTCTGCCACTTCTGCCACTTCTGCCACAACAAAAAATAAAAGAATTATGGCAAGATATGTTCCTTCAGCCGGTTTTGACGGTTTCGCCGGTGCAATAAGCAAAAAGAAAGGGCAGTCACACATGGTAATCACCCGCTGCAAGAAAGTAAAAGACCCACTGACAGGCGAGGTGGTGGGTCAGGGTCCGAAGGAGATATATGCGCAGGATCCGCGCGACTACAAGCATCATCCGCTTACGGAAGGGGAGAAGAACCAGCGGGTGAAATGGCGCGAGGCATGCAAGGAGGCGGCTCTTATTGTCCGCGACAAGAATCATCCGCGGTATATGGAGATGTACCGCCTATGGCGCGCGCAGCTCACCGCTTGCAATCCTGCTAATCCTTCCGCTCCGCCCTGCAAGCAGTTCCCCAACTTCGTCCGCGCGGTATTGGCGAAGGAGTAGCGGCACAAAAATCCCCGCGAGGCACATTCCTTCCTCCCCAACAAGCACGGAGCGGTGAGGGAGGAATATTAGGAGATACAAAATTCTCTCATCTCTGCCACGCGGGTGACAAGGATGAGAGAATTTGTGAAAAAAGGCGGATGCGTTATTTGACCTCCTTGCCGAGGACATCGTAGGTCTTGCCGTTGCTCTCGATGAGGAGGATGCCGTTGCGGAGGACTTTCTGCACAGAGTCAGCAGCATCGGTGTCAGCGGTCTGCTCAATGCCGGTGTAAGCCTCGCTGATTGCCCACTTGGCATTGTAGATGCTGACACTATGCTCAACAGCCTCTTCTTCTGCGGCTTGCGGAGCCTTGAAGATTTTGGAGGCAATGCGTTGCGGTGCGGCAAGCACTGAGGACGGAGCGCGTTGCGGCATGGGATAAACGATGCCGTCGTCGAAGATGCCAAAGATATAGACAAGGGCATTCTTCAGTTCGTCGAAGGGTATATTAATCTCCATCTTGGTGGCGGGAGCCTCATTGACGGACAGACCTGCGTGACCGGAGATATAAACCGCCAGTGCCCGGTCGCCCTTCACTTTCGCCTCGATGGTGATGGTGCCCTTGCCAGCGGGAACCTCCAGGACTATGCCACTGAAGTTGTTGCGCAGAATGTCCATATTGCCTACGTGAGCGTCGATGTTGTCAAGCATAAGCTGGTCAACAACGGTGTTGAGAATGAGAGCCTGCTCTGTTTTGTCGTAGCGGTCGCCGTTGGTGAGGTCGCAAGTGACGAACATGTTGCCGACAAGTGCGTTGGAGAGGTCTTTGCCATCCAGTTTGCTGAAGTCGGCGGCTCCGTCCTCAGTAACAGGCTTCAGGTCAGCCACGTCAGCGGGTTTGTTCTCACCTTCCATTTCAATGATGTTCTTGAAGCGTTTCCACTCGTTGTCAGCCTCATACAAGGCTTTGGTGCCTGCGGGCACATAGAGGACCGCCTTGTTGCAAGGTGCGTCTTCATCGCTCCATGAAGAGAAGCCGTTTTCAGCAAGAATGCCTGCGGGGTTGGTGATATGTGAAGTGATGACAGCGAGGTTGTTGCAGTTCATAAACGCTCCAGATGCAATCTTCTTCAGGTTCTTGGGCAGAGTGACGGAGCGCAGTCCGTAGAGTTCGGAGAAGGCCTCTTCAGCTATAGAGTCCACTGTTTCGGGAATGAAAGTGCCGTTGCAGGCAGCCAGAAGCGTATTATCCTTTGTGCGTATGACAGCATTGCAGTTGTCGCGGCTGTCGAACACGGTGTTGTTCTTGTCCACTTTGAGTTTTGTGAACGGAACAGCGAGGAACGCAGCCGGCTCTATTTCCTTGACAGCAGCCGGAATCTCCAGTTCGCGCAACGGGCAGTCGCGGAAGGTGCGGTTGTAAATCTTCTCAAGGCTTGCGGGCAGTTGCAGATAGCTGAGCGCGCTGCAACCTGCGAAAGCCCCTGCTCCTATTTCTGTGACCTCGTCGGGGATGATGACGGTGCGCAGTGCCGTGCAGCCAAAGAAGATGCGGTCAGGAATGCGGGTAGTGCCCTTTGCAAATGTGACTTTGCGCAGGTTAAGGCACTCCTGGAAGACGGCTGTGCCCTGATTGAACTCCCACTTGCTGCAGGAAGCGGGAATGACAATCTCCTCTAAGCCTGAACGTCCGAAAGCGATTTCGCCTGTATGGATAATGGATTCGGGTATGTCAAGCGACTTGAGGTTGAGGGCATCTTCAAACGCCTCCGCACCCACTTCTTTTATAGTATTCGGGATGGTCAGTTTCTCGAGGTTCTTTGCCCCTCGAAAGCAGTAGTCGCCAATGCCTGCCACGGTAAGAGTGGTTTCCTCATAGCCATCCTTCGGCGTAAGGTAATAGGTGGTATAATCTTTAAGATAGAGAGTGATTGATTCGGGAATAGTGATTTCAGACTGCTTGTAGGGGAACTCGCTGCTCCACTGGCTTACATAGGAGCCGTCGTGGTTGATGTACCACACCTGCGGGATAACTACGCTGACACCACGGCTGGTGCGCTTGTAGTAGAGTCCGTTGATAAAGAAGTCGAAATAATCATCCGCATATTTGATGCCGTAGCGCCGTGCCTCGTCCATTTCTTCAATGGAGAAGCGGCTCCAGTATTCATCGGCGGCATAGATGTCCTTCATGCCATAAGGCACATATAGGGTAATGCCTTTTGCGTCCGGCTTCGGGTTATCCTCATCAATGAAAGCGAACATACGCGGACCTGCCTCAAGCAGGCTCCGGCTGTTAATCTGTATGCTCCACAGGTTGCGGGAGAACGGGCAGAAGGCAAGGGGCACTTCGGTGAAGCCTTCGCCGAAGACAACCTCTTCAACGCCGCTCCATGTATGGAAGATAGGTATGTCCCAATCCGCGTCGGTCTTCACGGTGATGTTACGGCCGAGATAGAGGTAGGTGCAGGTAGGTGCAATCTCGGAGAAGGAGAACTCCTCTCCCATATCTCCCTGCCTGAAAGTGAACTCGATAGGTTCGCTGCCGTCGGAGATGACAAGCTCCTCAATACCTTTGTCCCATTTGTTGATGTAGGAGAGTGCCGCCAGATTCAACCCTAACGTCTTGACAGAAGCGGGGATGGTGACAGCCTTAAGATAAGGACTTTTGGCGAAAGCACTGTCACCGATAGCGGTAACGGTGTACTCGTCGTTGTTATAGGTCTCTTCGTTATAGACGGAGAGGACGGACGGGATATTGAGCCTGCCCGAGTAGTTCTCCTCCGCCACCATATTCGGGTCAGTGTCAGAGGGGCGGAAAGTGACCGTGGCGGTCTTGTTCTCCGTGTCAAGCAGATACCAGACATTATCCACGTTCTGTCTGTTCTGCGCGTTCAGCAGTCCCGCCACCAGCAGGAGTGCTGCAACAATAAAGTTCTTTTTCATGTCTTTGTTGTTTGTTTATGTTTATTTCACTTCGGTTCCGAACATGTTGTATGTCTTTCCGTCGCGTATTATCAGCACTTGTCCGTCGCGCAACACTTTGCTGCTTTCGACTTTTGACTTTTGACCTTCGACTTCTTCAGTGCCTGTTGTCACTTCGCTGACAATCCACTTTGCGCCGTAGATGCTGATGTTGTTCACGAGGTTTGCGTCCTCTGCGGCTTTGGGCGTACGGAGAATCTTGCTCGGCACGCGCTGCGGAGCGGGGGCTGCTGCGTGCGCGTATATACCATATATATATACAAGCGCCTTCTTAGCCACGTCATACGGTATTTCCAGTTCCGTTTTGGCGGCGGGGTTGAAGGTCATTGCCCCGCTCATGCCGCTGATGACAACTGACAGGGCGCGCTCGCCGGTCACTTTAGCCTCAATCTTGATGGTGCCTTTGCCTGCGGGTATTTCAATTACTATGCCGCTGAACAGGTTGCGCAGGATGTCCATGTTGCCCTCGTTGGCGAGGATGTTCTGCATCATCAGTTCGTCCACCACGGTGTTCAGCACGAGTGCCTGCTCGGTCTTGTCATAGTTGTCGCCGTTTTCCTTGTCGCAGGTGATGTACATGTTATCCACCACTGCGTTGCTCAGGTCCTTGCCTTCCATCTTGCTGAAGTCGGCTGTACCGTCCACGCTGACGGGTTTGAGGTCGGCCACGTCAGCAGGTTTGTCAGCACCTGCCATCTCTATTATGTTCTTCGCCTTGCTCCATACCGCGTCCGCCATGTAAGCCTCTTTGGTGCCGGCAGGTACGTAGAGAGTGGCGGTCTCGAGCGGTGATGTCACTACGTTCTCGTTGCCGTCGAAGTACTCGTTTATGAACGCGCCTTCAGCCAAAACGCCAGCCGGCTGCTCAATCAGCGATGTGATGATGGAGAGGTCAGGATTATTGTAGAATGCTCTCTGCTGGATTTTCTTCAGGTTCTTTGGCAGTGTGATTGAGCGCAACCCTTTTATTTCGTTGAAGGCACTAATTGCGATAGTGTCCACAGTCTCAGGAATGAAGGTGCCGTTGCAGCCATTGACAAGAATGTTGGTCTTGGTCTCGATGACGGCATTGCAGTTGTTGCGGCTGTCGTAGAAGGTGTTTCCTTCCTTGACGTTCAGTTGTGTGAGTGCTGTGCCTGCAAATGCTCCTGAAAAAATCGTTTTCACGCCTGCCGGAATCTCCAGTTTGCGCAGCGGGCAGCCGTAGAACATGCGCGGGAAAATTACGTCGAGGGCGGCGGGCAGGTGTATCTCGCTCAGGCCTGTGCAGCCGGAGAACGCGCCGTTGCCGATGCCGGTAACGCCGTCGGGGATGGTCAGAGTCTGCAGGGCATCGCAACCACGGAACATGCTGTCGCCTATTTTTGTGATGCCGTTGGCGAAATGCACGGTGCGCAGATTGTGGCTCTCCTGGAAGGCACCGCTTTCGTTCCAGTTGTTGGAAGAGGCGGGAATCCACACCTCCTCAATGCCCGAGCGACAGAAAGCGAGCCAACCAATCTTGGTCACAGACTCGGGAATGACAACCTTTTTGAGGCGCGGCGTTCCGTCCATGATAGAGGCTCCCACCTCCGTAACTGAGGTAGGGATAGTGAGTTGCTCAAGGTTCTTCGCGTCACGGAAGCAGTAGTCGCTGATAGCGGTAACGGCATAGCGTACACCCTCGAAGGTGACTTCTGCGGGAATGTCGATGACAGACTGCTGATAGGGCCACTGCGAGGTGTGCGAGGGGTCAATCTTGGTGCCATCGGGGTTGAGGTACCATACTTGGGCGCGTACAACGCGCATGCCCTTGGAGGCATCATCGGGGTCGATGCGTTTCAGGAAAAGGCCGTTTACGCACACGTCCCAGTAGCCTTCGGCGAACTGCACGAGGTTCTGCTGCTCGAAGTCCATTTCCCGGATGTTGAAGTCCTTCCAGCCGTCCGTATTGCCGTATGCTTCGCCCAGTCCTTCAGGCACATAGAGGTTGATGCTCTCCTTGTTCTCTACCATCATGAACATACCGTTGCCGGCAGCCAGCACTCTTGGTGTGTTCACCTGTATTGATTCCAAGTTGCGGCACATCTGCATGAAGCCGTCCGTCAGAGTCGTCACGTTCCGCCCTATGATAAGTTGGGTTAATGATGTCCATGCGTGGAAAGGTGGCATAGGATATGACGCTGTGCTATTGATGGCTAAATCGCGTCCGAGGTACAAGGTGGTTATCATCTGCCCGCCGTCGTCAAGAGCTGTGTATGTTACGCTTTCGTCCTCCATCTGGTTGAGCAGCAGCGGTTCGCGGCTGTCGGCGATATGAAGATAGGTGCAGCTTGACGTGCGCTGGAAGAGCAGTGTGCCGAGGCTCTTCACGGTAGCAGGGATGGTCACTTGTGTCAGACCGCTGTTCCATGCAAACGCATGGTCGCCCACGGCGGTCACGGTGTAGGTGCTGTAAGTCTCGCCGTTTGAGTAGCTGATGGTCTCGGGGATGTTCAGGTGTCCGTTGTAGGTGTTAGAGCCTATGCCGCTCCATAAGCCCGGTTCGCCGGTGGCGGGGCCGTAGGTCACGGTAGCGGTCTTGTCCTTGTGGTTCAGGAGGTACCATATCCCGTCCACTTCCTGCCAGTCAAGGTCGTCTGCGGTGTTTGCTGCCACCGCGCCCGGCAGTCCCAGCACGCTCATCACAGTCAGAGCCGCTGCTAAAAGGAATGATTTCTTCATAATGTTTTTGTTTTGTTTGGTTTATATGTTGGTTTGTCGTTATTCTACAAAGTCCTTGTAGTTTCCGGTCGTTATAACCGTGTATTCCGCATCTCCGTAGCTGTTTGCGAAAGACGCGGGCAGTGCGGAGCTGCGGCGCGGGTTGTACTTGAACTCATAGCAGTGCAGTTGTCCGTCTCGCTCCTCGATAAGGTCTATCTTCTGTTTGTCGTGCGTGCGCCAGAAATAGAGGTTGGCGTAGTTGCCGGTCAGGGCGTTTTGTTTCATACGCTCGCTCATCATCAGGTTCTCCCATAGCGCCCCTGTGTCCTGCCTGAGGTGGGTAGGCGCGAAATTGCGTATCAGCGCGTTGCGGATGCCGTTGTCGTAAAAATAGACTTTTTTTCCTTTGCGTATCTCGGTTCGCATGTTCCTGCTGAACGATGCTGCAACGGTAGTGATTTTATTTCTATTCACCAAATTTATACCGAATTTAGTGATTACGTTCACCGTTTTTATACCAAATTTGGTGATTACGTTCACCGTTTTCACCCCAAATCCGGTGATTACGCTCTCCGTACCCGCTCTCTGTCAGGCGGCGAATACCGCCTGACAGAGAGTGACCGGATGCTTGTATTTTACTTCACTTCAGTGCCCATGAGGTCGTAGGTTATGCCGTCGCGCACGATAACTATACGCCCGTCGCGCAAAAGTTTGCGGCTTTCGACTTTCGACCTTTGACCTTCGACTCCTTCAAGCGCCGTATTCGTTTCGGCAATCTTCATCGAATAGATTCTGACAGAGCCTGTTGATGCATCTTCCACTGCTTCGGCAACTCCGGCGAAACGGACAGGAACATAGCGGGGAGCGGCATCCTCCTTGGGAGCGGTTTCTACTGCATAGATATAAACCATAGTCGGCTCGGTGCAGTTGTATTCCACTTTCACCTCGCCTTTCTCGGTCTTGGTGAAGGCGACGGCGGCGTTTGTACCGACTTTGATGTTCAGTTCGTGACTGCCGAAGGTCTGTGTCGTAACATAAACCTCGCCTTCACCGGCAGGCAGGAGGAAGCTCAGACCGTGGAATCTGTCGGCAAACTCGGCTGTGCCGGGGACGAGCGAATTGAGCAGTTCGTCAATCTTGGTTGCGTCCATGGTCGATTGGAGGACGATGCACTCGTCTGTCAGATCCACACTGTCATCGGTGGTGAAGGTGTAGCGCACGCCGTCAATTACTGTTCCTTTCGGGTCGTCGTCTATTTCGATTGCGCCAAACGACACGTTGGATGTCTGAGCAGTCGGAACAACAGGTGCCGGACCGATCTCCACGCGCAAAGCGGGGCGGTTGCCCAAGTAGAACGTCATGACTCCGTCTTCCCATTGACTGTCCGTAGCGCGGAGTGTAACGCCGGTGGTGAGAATCTTGATGTCTTCGTCCATAATCACTTTGTTGGCTTGTCCGGCGCGTGCGCCCCATGAAAGAATCTCTTCCTCGGTTGCATCGGGGGCTTCATCGGCTATGGTGTTGTACATTTCTATATAACCCTTGTTGGTTACAGTCAGTGTGTCGCAAGTTACATTGGGGTGCGGCGAGTGTTCGATAGTGTGTACATCCACATTGTCGATAGTCAGGTTGCTTGCTCCCAGTTGAGTGAAATAGCCGTCCAAAACGAGAGTGGCGTTCTCTCCTTTGCCGCGTATAATAATCGGCGCACTGGCACCAATACCGGCAGAGTTGTTGGTGATGCGGCAGTCGCCGATAATGTCAATAGCGACAGGCACTTGCGGAATGCTACTGTAGGACATCCATTCTGACCAGCCCATCGTACCTCTTTCGTCTTCTGAGAAGTGGCGGCGGTAGTTGTTCAGTGTCAGCACGCCTGTCTCGTAGTCAAACGACACTTTGCCGTCGCCAAAGATGTCATGGGCGTTCTCTTTGGTCAGTTGGATGCGCTCCATACCGTAACTGTCCTCCTTTTTCTTTCCGACAAATACGATGTCGTAGTAGGAGCCTTTCTCAACGGTAAACTCGTAATCGGCAGTGATAACCTCTTCTTCGGATTTCTTACAGGTGGCAGTAATGGTGGTAACACCGTCTTTGAGTACGCTGACTTTGCCTGTTTTGGCATCCACTGTGGCAACAGTCGCGTCGGAAGAGGAATAGACAACGTCCAAGCCTAACGGGTTGGACACTTCCTGCGGCACGTAGGGATAGCCGACATACAGCGTATAGCCGGTAACGGCAGCATTGTAGAAACTGAGCCATTGGTCGGTGTAATACTCTAATACGATAACGTATGCGGTGTCGGTCTCGGACAAAGCCCACGAAACATTCTGCTGTACTCTCCAGATGGTATTGGGATAGTTGGCGAGCAATGTTTCCGTTTCCATATCCTGTTCTTTTCCGTGGCGGTAGGACACTTTGGCGTTGAATTTGTCCCGATAGTAACCGAACTGTGCCTGCACACTGTCGTTGGCTGCACCTAATGCCGCCAAAGCCTGCAATGCCATATCGGTGGTAACATAATACTTGTCTTCGCCATTGACGGGAAGCATGTTGCGCCATTCCAACTGTTTGGGGTATTCGGGTTCTACGACGTTGGTGAATTTGCCCCAAAACGCAGCGTTCTGGTAGGCGTAGCCATAGTATTTGGGTACGAGCAACTCAATGTTCTCGTAGTCGATGTCGGTAAGTGCAGACCATACATACGGAGGAGTGGTGGAGCGACATTCGATATGTTTCAGAGCCTTGCAGTCTGAATAGAGAGAATCTTGTAGGCTGTTCACATTCTCTCCGAAGACGACGCTTTCCAATGCCGTGAAATGATTGAGGACAGTTCTCGGTAAGTATGGGTCACTGCTGTCGTATCTCACATTCCTGCCTTGATACACGGTTTTGAGCGATGAAGAAAGAGCCATCAGCGCATCGCCGTCCTTATACGATAGGTCGGCATAGATATTCAGTGCAACGCTGCTGTTATTGATGGTGATACTTGTGAGCGGTGTGCCTTCAAAAGAAGACTTGGTACCTTCTATCCTCTTGATGGTAGCGGGGATGGTGAGCGAGGTCATATCGGGGCAGCCTTGGAAGGCATTCTCGCCGATATACTGCACTGCATACTTGGTGCCGTAAGACTCTACCGAATCGGGGATAACCACATCACCTTTGTAGTAACCCGCTATCGGTTGGTCCTGCGCATCATGCGCATAAGTTACAACTGCTCCTGAACCGTTAAGGTAGTACCAGAAGCCATCCTTCTCGAAGGCTGCCATCGCGCTCAAACTGACAAGAGCGCAGATGAATGAAAACATAATCTTTTTCATGGTGTTAATTTTATTTAAGTTGTTAATAGTATATATATGGTTATTGATTGTCAGCGTACCTCAGTGCCGAGGGCGTTGTATGCTTTGCCGTCGCGGATGATGCGCACCTGACCGTCTGCGCCAAGCACCTTGACAGCCTTGACGGTGTCTGTTCCGGCGGCCTCGTCAATGCCGGAGGCAGCCTTCTTGACGTTCCACTTTGCGCCATAGATGCTTACGCTGTTCTCCTCGGCAGCAGCCACAGACGCTTTCGGTGCGCGACGGAGCTTGGCAGGAGCGGACATGGGTGCGCCGTCCTCAACGGCATAGACGTAGATGTAGGTCGGTTCGGTGACTTCGTAGTTCACATCTATGTCGCCCTTGGCAGCCTTGGCGAAGTATTCCGCCGCCTTGCCTGCAACATGCACGGCAAGCTTGCGTCCGCCAGCGGTCTCAATAGTCAGGGTCAGCGTGCCGTTGCCTGCGGGCACTTCAATAACCATACCACTGAAGATGTTCTGCAGCACGTCACTCTGCCTTGCAGCCAGCAGTACGTTCTGTATCTGCAGCGCGCTCACAGTGGTCTTGAGCACAAGGGCTTTCTCGGTCGCGTCGAAGCGGTCGCCCTGCTCCTCGTCAATGGTGATGTAGAGGCTGCCGAACACTGCGTTACTCATGTCAGTGCCTGCGGGTATCTGGCTGAAATCGGCTGTCCCTTCGCCCGAGAGAGGTGTGATGTCCTCGACGGTCTGCGGCTTGGTTTCCACGAAATGGCCAGCGAACTTCGCCCAGTTCTCGTCCGCCTCGTATTTTGCCAGTGTGCCTGCGGGGATATAGATGGTCGGGTAATCCTCCTCATTCCAGAGGGCGAAGCCGTCCGGCTCCAATGTGCCGGCAGGCTCCTCTATCTCGCTGACGATAGTCTGGAGACTGAAACCGCCTGATACTGCAAACGACTTGATTTTCTTCAGGTTCTTGGGCAGGGTGATGCTCTGTATTCTGCCGAACTCTGACAGGCTGTTCGCTGCCAGTGTGTCCACCGTTTCAGGTATGAAGGACATCGGCGTGCCGGAAACAAACGTGTTGGTCTTTGTCTCGATGATGGCATTGCAGTTGTCGCGGCTGTCATAGACCTTGTTGCCTTCTTTCACCACAAGGTGTTCGAGTGTGTAGAAGTCCTTCTCGCGGTCGCCTACGCGGGAGAGCATGCCTTCCTCAATGTATTTGACGGAAGCGGGGATGATGAGTTCGCGCAACGGGCAGCCCGGGAATATCATATTCATCAGCGTGTCTATACCCTCTCCGAGCGTGATGTTATCCATGCCCTGGCATGCGGAGAACGCACCCATGTCAATACGACTCACCGTGCCAGGGACAACCACGTTGTTCAGCTTCTGGCAGCCCCAGAAGCCGTAGCCCGGAATGACTTCCAGCGATGCGGGGAAGATTACGTTCTCCATCTCCACGCAGCAGCGGAAGGCATACTCGCCCATGTATGTCAGGTTCTTTGGCAATACTACTGTGCCCTCCAAGCCTCCGGGGTTGTCGCTGTATCTGCCCGGGTCGGCAAACGCACCCGCATCGATAATCTCAATGCTCTCGGGGAAGTCGATATGCCTGAGGTTCGGGCAGTCCATGAACGCCTGTGCGCTGATGGTACTCAAGTGTGCAGGCAGGATTACCTCACTCACCTGCGAGCTCATGAATGCGTTATAGCCAATCTGCTTCACAGCGCAACGGTAGTAGTCGGTGCGTAGATGGTTGCCTGTCTGTGCGTCGTAACGCTCCACGGGGAAGTCCACGCTGTCGGGAATGACATACTTGCCGCCGTTATATACACCGTGGAACGGCCGTGCGCCCCACTTATTGTAATTGAACATAGGCTGTATGACGCGCACTTGGTCTGGAGCGAAACGCTCGAACCACAACATCCTGCCGTTCACAGTCATGTATCTAATCGTGTCTTTCTCGCCGTTGCCCTGCGTCCTCATGTCCCACATAGCAAGGAGTTCGTCGTTCTCCCTGTAGGTGTCGCGGTACTCAGCCTCGTCGCCGCAGTTGGCTATCTTGGTGCCATAATAGAACAAGCCCCAGATACCGTCGTTGTAACCGGCGGCGGTAACAGCCTCTTTGTTCTCGAAATAGGTCATCAGGTTCAAGTATGCCTCGTAGTAGAACTTGGAGTTCGGGTCGTCGGGGTCGCGCTGTACAATCTGCCAGCCGTCAAACACGGTAGCGTTGGCTCTCGGCGCCGTAGCAGGATACATATACAGCTGGAAGTAGCCGTTTGAGAGGTTGGCGAAGGTGTAGTCGGGAATCTCCGTCACCTGCTTGCCGACAAAGATGTCCTCCAGCGGCTTTCCCTCCATGAGATGGCCGTCATAGACGAAGTTACGCATCATCTTGAAGGTCTTGACAGGCGAGTTGTCGAAGGGGACAAGGTCATTCTCTTCCACATCTTTGCCTTTCATAAGCTGCAGAGGCTTGTCGCTCTCTTCAAAGACCACGCGCTTGAGGTTCTTGCAGAACACGAAGTTGTTGGCGGCTATCTTCTCCACACTGCCGGAGATGCTGATTTCTTTCAGCGAGGGGCAGGAGGAGAACGCGCCCTCCTCAATCTCGGTGATTGTCTTGGGCAGGTTGAGCACCTTTATCGGGGTCTCGTTGAAGGCGTTGCGTCCGATTTTCGTCACTGTATACTCCACGCCCTGCCAGTTAGTGGGGTCAGGATACATATAGATAGATGGTGGCAGGTATGGACGGCGTTTCGTCCTTGTACTGCAGTTCATCGTCTATGACCGCCTCGGGGTCGCCTCCGACGGCGTTGGTCAGTGTGGCGGTCTTGTCCGCCTCATTGATGAAGTACCACAATCCGTTGTACTGCACCGGGGTCTGCCCCGTCAGCGCAACTGCCACCAGCAGTGCCGCTGCAAGAAATAAAGTCTTTTTCATAATCATTGTTTTTTATGTTTTGTTATTGGTTGGTTAGTCTTTTTTTATTTTCATGTTTGTTTGTGTCAGCCTGTTGTCCGCCTGTCCCGTTCCCGTTTTTTCGCGCCCGCGTATTCATTTTTTACCGCGCACAAAGGTATCGCTTTCTTATGAAGAAGCATTCGCAAATCGTACAAATCTACTCTCAAATCGTACAATTCGACTTTCAAGTCGTACAAATCTTCCTTTTTTCGTTACAGACAGCCATTTTTCGATATATAAAAAAATCCCTGCCACGCGGGTGACAGGGATGCGAGCGTAGCTTCGAGGTGGGACTGCTTGCCGTGTCGGTGTCCTCGAAGGTACAACAAA
>JAFPZY010000041.1 GCA_017417025.1 Paludibacteraceae bacterium
ATAACAAAAAGGAAAGCTCCGCGAACATATCGAAGAGGAATTACTTTTTTTTGCGCGAAGAGGCTTTTGACCGCAGGCAGGATGCCTGCGTACCCGGTGGGCAATCGATACTCAAAACACGGAGCTGAAGCTCCGCGAACATAACGAAGAGGAAAGCTCCGCAAACATAACGAAGAGAAATTACTTTTTTTTGCGCGAAGAGGCTTTTGACCGCAGGCAGGATGCCTGCGTACCCGGTGGAGAATTGATACACAAAACACGGAGCTGAAGCTCCGCGAACATAACGAAGAGAAATGCTCCGCGAACATAACGAAGAGAAATTACTTTTTTTTGCGCGGAGAGGCTTTTGACCGCAGGCAAGATGCCTGCGTACCCAGTGGAGAATTGATACACAAAACACGGAGCTGAAGCTCCGCGAACATAACGAAGAGAAATGCTACGCGAACATAACGAAGAGAAATTACTTTTTTTTGCGCGGAGAGGCTTTTGACCGCAGGCAAGATGCCTGCGTACCTGAAAAAAAATAGGGGATTGCACGAAAAAAGTTGTTTTTATTTGCGGGAATGAAAAAAAGGTTGTAACTTTGCACGCTTTTTTGCCGCACACACATGCGTGTACAACAAAACCAAAACACAGAAGATGTGGAAATAAAGACACAGATGATGTGAGAACAAAGACACAGAAGATGTGGAAATAAAGACACAGAAGATGTGAGAATAAAGACACAGAAGATGTGGAAATAAAGGCACAGGCGGTGTGGGAGGCGCAAGAAAAAAGCGAACATGTTTAACCCTTAAAACGCAGGTACCTGCAACAAGAAACCGGAACCGGAATCTGAACAGGAAACGGAAACAGAGACGGAAACGGGAAACAGGAACGGAGACAGAGACGGAAACGGAAACAGAGACAAGAACGGGAAACAGAAACGGGAAACGGAAACAGAGACAAGAACGGGAAACAGAAACGGGAAACGGAAACAGAGACAGGAACAGGAAACAGGAACGGAGACGGAAACAAGAAACAGGAACGGAGACGGAAACGGGAACGGAGACGGGAATTGGGACAGGAGACTGCGGACAAACAAACTACCATTATTATGGCAGAAAACAATTCACTCCAGAACTTCGACTGGGATGCCTATGAAAGTCAGAAAAAGGGCACAAAAAATGAAGAAATCCTTGCCAAGTACGACCAGACACTGAACGCCGTCAAGACGGGTGAGGTGATAGAAGGCACCGTAGTGGGCATCAACAAACGCGAAGTTGTGGTAAACATCGGCTACAAGTCGGAAGGTCTGATACCCGCCGGCGAGTTCCGCTACAACCCCGACTTGAAGATCGGCGACAAGGTGGAGGTTTATATCCAGAGCCAGGAAGACAAGAAGGGTCAGCTTGTGCTGTCGCACAAAGAAGCCCGTGCCTCCCGCAGCTGGGAGCGCGTTAATGAAGCATGCGAGAAGGGCGAAGTGGTTATGGGTTACATCAAGTGCCGCACGAAAGGCGGTATGATAGTGGATGTACTCGGCATGGAAGCCTTCCTGCCCGGCAGCCAGATAGACGTGAAGCCCATCCGCGACTACGACATCTTCGTAGGCAAGACGATGGAGTTCAAGATTGTGAAGGTGAACCCCGAATTCAGGAACGCCGTTGTATCGCACAAGGCACTGATAGAGGCGGAGCTGGAAGCCCAGAAGCGCGAGATAGTAAGCAAGCTGGAGAAGGGTCAGGTGCTGGAAGGCACAGTGAAGAACATCACCAGCTACGGCGTGTTCATCGACCTGGGCGGTGTGGACGGTCTGATCCACATCACCGACCTGAGCTGGGGCCGCGTAAACGACCCGAAGGAGATTGTGCAGCTTGACCAGAAGATCAACGTTGTTATCCTTGACTTCGACGAGGAGAAGAAGCGCATAGCTCTTGGTCTGAAGCAGCTGACTCCGCACCCGTGGGACGCTCTCGACCCGAACCTGAAAGTGGGCGACAAGGTTCACGGCAAGGTTGTTGTGATGACGGACTACGGAGCATTCGTGGAAGTGGCAGACGGCGTAGAAGGCCTTGTACACGTGAGCGAAATGAGCTGGAGCCAGCATCTGCGCAGCGCCAACGACTTCCTGAAAGTGGGCGACGAGATAGACGCAGTGATACTGACTCTGGACCGCGAAGACAGAAAGATGTCGCTTGGTATCAAGCAGCTGAAGGCTGACCCGTGGGAGAACGTGGAGACGAAGTATGCAGTGGGCACCCGCCACATGGCACGCGTGCGCAACTTCACCAACTTCGGTGTGTTCGTTGAGATAGAGGAAGGCGTTGACGGTCTGATTCACATCAGCGACCTGAGCTGGACGAAGAAAATCAAACACCCGAATGAGTTCACCTCCATCGGCGCAGAGATTGAGGTAATAGTTCTCGAAATCGACAAAGAGAACCGCCGCCTGAGCCTGGGCCACAAGCAGCTGGAAGAGAACCCGTGGTCGGAACTGCAGTTGAAATTCGGCGTGGACACCATAGTTGAAGGCAAGATTGTGGAGCTGAACGACAAGGGCGCAGTAGTGGCTCTGGAAGACGGCGTTGAAGGCTTCTGCACCACCCGCCATCTGCAGAAAGAGGACAAGACTCCCGCACAGAAAGGCGACACGATGAAATTCAAGGTGATTGAGTTCAACGGCGACGCGAAGCGTATTCTGCTGAGTCACCTCCGCACATGGGAGGAGCGCAAGGAAGCTCCCGCCAAGGAGAGCGCGAAGGCTTCGAAGAAAGAGGCCGCTCCGGAGATGCCGAAAGTGGAGAAGACCACTCTGGGCGACCTGGACGTACTCGCCAACCTGAAGGCAAGCATGGAGGCCGGCAAATAAGCCGACATGCAAAGCCAGAGAAACGTCACCCCCGCCTTGCAGAAAGAGGCGGGGGTGATTGGTTTTTATTATGCGCAGGGGCGAAGAGAAATCAGCGCCCCTTCCGCTACTTGTCAGAGTCCATTTCGCGGATCAGCATTCCGGGGAACAGTTCGCCGCCAGACACTTGCTCGAAATAAGTGGCATCAAGTTCAGTGTCGTGCTCTTCGCCAATCATAAAGCGGTTGTCCCATATCTTGCCGGCGACAGGTCTGATGACCCCCACCCTGACATAGCGGTATGTTCCGTCTTTGGTGTATTCGGGCATAAGCACCTCATAACGAGCCTCGGGTGTGACATCTTCCTTGAGCCCGATATAAGCCTTTAGCGGCGTTGTCCCCACCAGAGGCGCTTTGATACGAAATTCGGGGTGCGCATGCTGCAAGGTGGAGAGGTTTTTGTCGCGCAAGCGTATGCACACTTTCTTGACGAGCTGCTGGTTGGTGTATTTCCCGTCCTTGTTTTTCTCTGTTTCCTGAGCCGAGCAACAGCCCAGATAAGTCAGCCGGAAGGTTGTTTTGTCCTGCTTGAACGCTTTAGTTTTTTCCTCGTCTGGGGTGTCGGTATAGTGGGACATATAGAAGATATTCGCCACGGAGTCAGTCCATTGGAGCCGATAGAGATATGAGGTGCATGAGATTTTGAACTCTTTGAGCCGGTTGTCTTTCTGATAGAGGTAGTTGTTGTATTCGTCGAGCTGCCTGCTGTCGTTGATGTCCACGTTTGTCAGGGTCTGCAGCTGCGAGTCGCTGTTGTCGTCGCCCGAATACTCGCGTCTGTAGTCATAGTCGCACATAACGAGGAAGGTGTGCGAAACAAGTTTCTCTCCTGCATCTGCCAGCAGGTTTTTGCCGAGGATGGTCTGCTGCACGAGGTCGAAGTCCTGCCTGGTGGCGTTGTAGCACCCTCTTTGCGCCAGCAGGCCGGTGGTGAAAGTTCCGGTCTGCTTGTCGCGTGAGAACCACTTTGCCACCATTTTCTTCGGAATCTCGGCATGTTCGGCAAAGGCCAGCACCTGACCAGCAATCTGATTATCGGGGGCGGACGGCATCTTCACCACACGGACTCCCAGCGAGTGGTCGTTGAAGCGCTCGGGCATATCCATGTCGCGGAAAATGATTTCTATCTCTTTGCCGAAGTTCTGCTCGGGGTGCGCAATCATCATCAGGCAGAGTGAGGGACGGTCGAACCTGACCGAATCGGTCTGTGCGCACAGTGGAGCAAGGCACGACAAGCTTATGCCAAGCCAAGCGGCTCTGTTAAAAATCCCATTCATCATCGAGGTCATAAACTACAGGTTGTACGTTTTCTTCTTCTTTGACTATTTTTTTGTTGTTCTTCAAGTACTCCATATTTTTCGTGAGCAGTTCCCCCTCGTAGCGGAACAAAGCGGCTCCGTATGCCGAAGCATCGGCAGTTATGCCAACCGCTTTGCCATCGTCGAGAGTCTTCTGCAACGCCTTTTGTGTGTCTTTGCCGAGAAAGACGGATGGCCTGACACCTTTTTCCAGGACCTTATCTCTCTTTTCCTGCTCTTCCTGCATCCGCTTCTTCATTTTCTCCTGATAATCAGCCACGAGGTCGTCAATGTCCGCTTTCCCGCTTTCCACTTTCTTACGTATCTTCGGGTCTGCCATCAAAGCAGCTTTTATGGCCTCGGCATCATGCTGTCCGGATGTGCCTGCGCCTACAATAACTTTCTCTATTTCAATGTCTCCGGCAGGCACCATCCGGCTGTCATCGATGGGCACAGGCTGAATGTCCATCACTTCATATATCTTTGACGAGGACATTTCCGCGCCCTTGTTTTCGCTTCCCATCATTACTGCCTGCGTTATTTTGGAAGAACCGATAATCATATCCATGTTTCCGGACATGGATGTACGGAGGGAGACTTTCATGGCAATCTTGTGCGACATGTCGGCACCATAGACATTGTTGTTGATATTGTCAAGCGCCACCGCAGATATATTGAAGGCGTTTTCTGCCAGCCAGCAGTCAACTTCGGTGGTGAAATTGTTGAAGAGCAGCAAGTAGGTCTTTACGGCACATTCCTGCCCGAGGAAAGTGCGGGTGTCGTTCTTGTCAATTATCTGCAACTCACCGGAATAAGGAGGCGGCGCAGGAAGCACAAAGCCCTGTTTGACATTTTCGCTGTAATACCAGAGCATCCCGTCCTTGTATATCTTGTGGATACCCGTCTGCTTAGAATAGAGATGCACGGCATCGCCTTTGATGTAAGCCTCAAGCGTATCCACACCTGAAACAGAGCCGGGGACAAACTTCAGATACGCCTTGGAGTAGGAAGTCATCATCTTGATTTTCATTACCCCCTGAAAGTTTTCCTGCGCCTGCATTGTACATACGGCCCCAAGAAATGCCAAGAATAAAGTAATTTTCTTCATAGATACAAGCAAATTAGTTGTTTTGTCCGCAAAGTTACCACCTTTTTCGTATATACACAAATTTTATCACGCTTTTTCTGCAAAATTATCCTTACCCCCAATCGGCGATTAGACCATTTTGCGCTTACAAGGCTTTCTTTTTGTCATCTTTTTTACCGTTTTCCAGTTACAATGGACACCATGCACAACGGCATAAAAAACGCCGAAACAGCACAAAAATAAACAAAAACCGCACGGGCTATTGCGCAATTCAAAGAAAAGTTGTAACTTTGCCGCCGTAAATGCAAACGCCCGCCCGTCAATTAACGACGCAAAACGGGAGCGCAGGGGCCGGCGGGGAAAAAAGGCGGTGAAAAAAAGATGACAATAAAAGAGTAATGTTATGGCTGTTATTACATTAAATTACAATCAACATGATGCGGCATCGCGCCGCTTGCTGAATAACCTCCTTGCCACAGGTCTGTTTGTCAATCAAGAAACACTGGATGAGCATCGCAGAATGCGCGATGCAGCTGTCTATACCTCACAGCGCAACATGGCATCATTCATTGCAAAACATATCTGACTATGGTATATAAGCAGAGAGATATTGTAGAAGTAAATTTCCTCTTTGCAGACGGACAAGTCAAACCTCATCCGGCGATTATTGTGTCTAATGACACATTACAAGAAGATGAAGAGGGTTTGGTTTATATGGTGCTAATCAGTTCGAAGCCTGACATTAACCCTCAATACGGGTATCCTTTGAAGAAAGGTATGTGCACGTATGTTTTCAGCAAGCCCAGTTATGTCAAGTGTCAAATTATCACCGGCTATACACAACGTGATGTAATTCGCAGATTCGGTGTAGTCCGCCAGCCATATTTTGATGAAATAGTGGATAAGATTATAGAATCAATATTTTAATATCATACAAATCAGCCGCTACCGAGCCGATGGGTGTAGCCACGTATCACAGCAGCAGCGAACTGCCGGAAGCATACAAAAACATCTTACCATCCGCAGAGGAGTTGAGCAAACTATTATAACGTAAGTTTGAGAAAAGCAGCTGACAAACACGAAGTAATCAACAACGAAACCATAGACACAATGCGCATAGCGATAATAGGATACGGGAAGATGGGGCGTATGGCGGAAGATACGGCCATCGGGCGCGGGCATGAAGTGGTGAGCCACATAGACAAGGACAACGCCGCCGAAATGGACAGCCTGCAGCCGGCAGAAGTGGACGCAGCCATAGAGTTCTCCACCCCGCAGACAGCATACAGCAACGTGAAGACACTGCTGCAGAAAGGCATACCCGTAGTGTGCGGCACCACAGGCTGGGACGTGGAGGAACTGAAGCGCGAACTTGGGAAAGAGAACAGCACACCGTGGATATGGGCAAGCAACTTCAGCGTGGGCGTGAACCTGCTGTTCGCCGTGAACAAGTACATGGCACAACTGATGCGCGCATGGGGGCAGTACAAGCCGGCAGTGGAGGAAACACACCACATACACAAACTTGACAAGCCCAGCGGCACCGCAAAGACAATAGCGGAGGACATACAGGCCTGCGGCTACACAGACGTGCACATAGAGAGCATACGCGAAGGCGAAGTGCCGGGCATACACACCATCAGCTGGGACAGCGAAGAAGACTGCATCAGCCTGACACACAACGCCAAATCGCGCGCAGGCTTTGCATTGGGAGCCGTAATAGCAGCCGAGTGGCTGCAAGGCAAGAAGGGCTTCCATACGATGCAGGAAGTGATGGGAGAGTTGAGAATTGACAATTGACAATTGATATTTCATTGCTAATCTTTACCGCAGGATAGAAGCCTGCGCACCACGGGGGCAATTGATACACAAAACACGGAGCTGAAGCTCCGCGAACATAACGAAGAGAAAAAATGGTAATTGATAATTGATAATGAACATAAACGACAGGATAAAGGCAGTGCCGCGGAAAAGCTGGATAAAAGGCGGCGTATGGAGCGCAGTGTATGCGCTGTTCGTGCTGTGGGTGGCATGGGGCGACTGGATGTCGCTATGGTGGATAGTGCTGCTGCCATTAGTGGCTGACATCTTCACGACGAAGTTCATACCGTGGTCATGGTGGCACAAGTACAAACCGCTGACCCAGGAAGAGAAAGCGGCAGGCAAGACCAATCCGCACGCCAACGCCACGCTCTACACCGTGTGCTCGTGGATTGACGCTATAGTGTTTGCACTGGTGGCGGTGTATTTCATCAACCTATACCTCTTCCAGAACTACCAGATACCCAGTTCGTCGTTGGAAAAAAGCCTGCGCGTGGGTGACTTTCTGTTTGTGAGCAAGGCCTCTTACGGTCCGCGCGTGCCCAACACCCCGCTGAGCATGCCGCTCGTGCAGCACACTTTTCCAGAATGGCTCGGCGGCGGCAAGAGTTACATAGAGAAACCGCAGTGGGAGTACAAGCGCATGGCAGGCTGGGACAAGCCCAAGAAAGGCGACATAGTGGTGTTCAACTTCCCTGCCGGCGACACAGTATGCCAAAAGCTGCAGAACCCCGACTACTACACACTCTGCCACTACTACGGGCGCGACGTAGTGCGCAGACGCAAAGACATGTTCGGCGAGATAGTGACCCGCCCTGTGGACAGGCGCGAGAACTACGTAAAACGCTGTGTGGGCGAGCCCGGGGACACGCTTGAGATAAGGGACAACATAGTGTATATAAACGGCATACAGGAGCCGGAAAGAGAAGGCGTACAGCTCAACTATGTGGTGCAGACCGACGGGCACCTGCTATCCTCGTCATATCTTGACAAGCTCGGCATCAGCCGCGACGACCGCCACACGATAGAGCCAGGGCTTTACCACTTCCCCATGACGCAGACTATGCTCGCGGAGATAAAGAAGAACCCGCATGTGACAAGCGTAACCGTGGAGCCGGAACAGCAAGGCGGAGCCGTCTATCCGCTGGGGCACACGACATGGACACGCGACAACTACGGTCCGATATACATACCGAAGAAAGGCGACCGCCTGATGATAAGCGAAGACAACTACCACCTGTACAAGCGCATAGCCGATGCATACGAACACCGGCCGATGAGCATAGGAGAGGAATATGAGTTTGCGATGGACTACTACTGGATGCAGGGCGACAACCGCCACAACAGCGCCGACAGCCGCTACTGGGGCTTCGTGCCTGAGGACCACATAGTGGGAAGGCCCGTGTTCATCTGGCTGAGCGTGGAGAAAGACCGCAAGTGGTTCAACGGACACATACGCTGGAACCGCATCGGCAAAAAGGCATGGAAGTGAGTGATGGTACTGCCGACAGCATACTGGGGGCCCGCGTCCTACTTCAGGCTCAGGTTAGGAGAAGCAGAGACAGAGGTGATGGAGACGTTTGAGAAACAGACCTTCCGCAACCGCTGCCTGATAAGGGACGCAAAAGGAGAGCCGGTGAGGCTGACAGTGCCGGTGAAGAACGTGGAACACAAGCAACTGACACGCGACATAGAAATCAGTTACCAAAGCCGCTGGCAGCACCAGCACTGGATAACACTTGTATCCGCCTACGAGCACACGCCCTACTTCTTCTACTACGCCGACTTCTTCCGCCCCTTGTACGAGAAGCAGACACGGTGGCTGGTGGACATGAACGAAGCGATAAGCAGCCTTATAGTGATGCTGATGAAGAACATGCCGGAAGGAGCCTCCGAAGCACCGCGGACAACAGACTGGAGCGGAGTGACATGGACGGACAAGCACAGGTGGCAGAAAGAAGAGAGTATTGCAGGATTATTGTTTGAATATGGTCCGGAGACCATAAACAAGATATGAACATAAACTGGAGCACATTAGGATTCCACTACACAGAAACGGACTACATTGTCCGCGCAGCCTTTCACGGGCGCTGGAACAAGGGCAAGCTGGAGGGCAAGTGGGAAGAGCCATACGCGACTGACGACAAGAGGATAAGCCTCCATGTGTCAGCCACCTGCCTGCAGTACGGGCAGGAAGCCTTTGAAGGACTGAAAGCCTTCCGCGGCGCAGACGGCAAGATACGCATTTTCCGCTGGGAGGAGAACGCCCGCCGCATGCAACGCTCGGCGGAAGGACTGAAGATGGCAGCCCCTCCACAGGAGTTGTTCGGCAAGGCCATACGGATGGCTTTGGAAAAGAACATAGCCTTCCTGCCCCCTTACGGCACAGGCGCTACGCTCTATTTCCGTCCGCTGCTCATCGGCACCACCCCGCGTTTAGGCGTAGGGCCAGGGGCGGACTTCGAATTCATAGTAATACCCTCCCCCATCGGTCCGTACTACGAGGGGAAGTTCCACTGCACCACTTTCGTGGTGAACCGTCATGTGGACCGTGCGGCTCCGTCAGGCACAGGGCAGTTCAAGGTAGGCGGCAACTACGCGGCATCGTTCCGCGCGACAGAAGCAGCGCACCTTGCAGGCTTCGACTGCATGTTTACAGACAGCAAGACACACCGCTACATTGACGAGTGCAGCGCTGCCAACTTCATAGGGATAAGAGTCGAAAGTCGAAAGTCGAAAGTCGAAAGCGTAGAGTCGAAAGTCGAAAGCGGAAAGTCGAAGGTCGAAAGCGGAAAGTCGAAAGCGGAAAGCGGCAGAGTGGAATACCTTACTCCGCGCTCGACCGCCATACTGCCGTCCATCACCAACGACAGCCTGATGACCCTCGCACGTGAGCGAGGCATGAAAGTGACGCGGCGGCACATACGCGTGGAGGAACTGGCAGAGATGCAGGAAGCAGCCGCATGCGGAACGGCATGCGTCATCTCGCCCATCGACAAGGTCATCGACCCCGACAAAGGCGTGACCTACAGGCTGACCGACGAGCCCGGGCCGGTGATGACAGAACTGTACAACGCCCTGCAGGACATACAATACGGCAGGACGGAGGACAGGCACGGGTGGTGCACGGTAATTGACAATTGACAATTGATAATTGATATTTTAATTTATTAACCTAAAAACAAAAACATTATGTTCAAAAGTCACCCTAAAGGATTGATTCCTGCCGCTCTTGCCAATATGGGAGAGCGCTTCGGCTACTACATTATGAACGCCGTGCTCCTTTTGTTCCTCGTCAGCAAGTTCGGTCTGCCCGACGGTGTTGCGGGTATTATTTACGCAGTGTTCTACTTCGGCATTTATGTGCTCAGCCTCGTAGGAGGTATCATTGCCGACCGCACGCAGAACTACAACAAGACCATCCAATGGGGGCTTATTATAATGTCTGCGGGTTATGTATGCTTAGCTCTGCCTTTGTTCTCAGAGGACATGAACGGCGGCAGCGAATGGTGGAGCATACTCATCTTCACCTGCTTCGCCCTGCTTATGATTGCCTTCGGTAACGGCTTGTTCAAAGGCAACCTGCAAGCCATAGTGGGCAAGATGTACGACGAGTTTGAAGCAGAAGCCGCCAAGCAAGGCCCCGAAGCACTGAAGATTGCACAGGACAAGCGCGACTCCGGTTTCCAGATTTTCTACGTGTTCATCAACATAGGCGGACTGATAGCCCCCTTTGTTGCTCCTCTGCTGCGCCAATGGTGGCTCAACAGGCACCACCTTGTTTATAATGCCGACATGGCATCGCTCGCCCACCAGTATCTGGCCGACGGGGAAGTGACACAGAAGTTCCAGGAGACCATGCAGGCAGCCATGCAGGCAGGCTACAACTTCACCGACAACATTGCATTCTGCACGGAGTACATCAATGTATTCAACACCGGCATCCACTACTCCTTCATAGCGTCCGTTGTAGCGATGTTCATTTCGCTGGTAATCTTCCTCTGCACCAAGCACCTGTTCCCGCAGCCCGCAAAGAAAGAGAGCGTACAGGTACAGGAGTACACCGCCGAAGAGAAGAAAGCTATGGCCACAGAAATCAAGCAGCGCATGGCAGCCCTCTTTGCAGTGCTCGGCATAGCCATTTTCTTCTGGCTCTCGTTCCACCAGAACGGTCAGTCGCTGAGCGTCTTTGCCCGTGACTTCATCCAGACCGACAGTATCGCCCCCGAAATATGGCAGGCACTCAACCCCTTCTTCGTGATAGTTCTCACCCCCGTCATCATGTGGCTTTTCGGCACTCTCGCCCGCAAAGGCAAGAGCATATCCACCCCTCGCAAGATAGCACTCGGTATGGCAATTGCGGGTTGCGCCTACCTGTTCCTTATGATAGTGTCAATGGTTTGCAACTATCCTTCGGGCACCGAGTTCCGCGCTATGAACGCAGAGGAGATGGCAGCCGCAGGACTGAGCAAGTCGGGTCCGTGGGTACTGCTTGTGACCTACTTCTTCCTCACTGTGGCCGAGCTGTTTATTTCTCCGCTCGGACTTTCCTTCGTGTCGAAGGTGGCTCCGCGTCACATGGTAGGTCTGTGCCAGGGTCTGTGGTTAGGCGCAACGGCAATAGGCAACCTCTTCATCTGGGTAGGTCCGGTGATGTACAACGCATGGCCGATACAGTACTGCTGGGCAGTATTCCTTGCCATCTGCCTTGTGAGCATGAGTGTGATGCTCGGTATGGTCAAATGGCTTGAAAAAGTAGCATGCTGACAATATGAAAGACAGTCTGAACAAGATTGGCGACTACATCGAGTCTTTAGAGCGGCGCATAGCCGCTTTAGAGGCTCGCATGATAGCCACCGAGCAACTGAACAAAGCCCTTGCCGACAGGCTTGACACCGCCGAGCAAAGGATAGCCGAACTCGAGGCACGCCCTGCCGCAGCCGAAGAGCCGGAAGTGGAAGTGGAACTCATAATGGCAGACGAGGAGCCGGAAGCGGCATCCGCCCCCGCGGACTACACCCCCGCACCGGAGCCGGAGCCGACAAAGGAAGAAAAGCCTCTGCCCGCAGAGCAGCCGGCCCCGCAGCCTGCACCGGCACCGGCACCGCAACCTGCACCAGAGCCCGCACCGGCACCCGCCGAACCTGCCAGACAGACAGTGCAAAGCGGACTGACAGGTGCCCCCGTGAGCGACATCAGACAAGCCATCTCGCTTGGCGACCGCTTCCTTTTCCAGCGCGAGCTCTTCGGCGGAAACGGAGAACTTATGCAGAAGACGCTTGACAACCTCAACGCCCTTGCATCGCTGCAGGAAGCCACAGAGTACACAGAGCGGCACTTCAACTGGGACAAGGAAAGCAGTGCCACAGAGCTGTTTATGAACGTAATGCGCCGCCGCTTCAGCTGAAAATGACCATGCTCTATGTAGTACCCACACCGGTAGGCAACCTTGAGGACATAACGCTGCGCGCCTTGCGTGTGCTGAAAGAAGCAGAACTCATACTTGCCGAAGACACGCGCACGTCGTCGGTGCTGCTCAAGCACTACGACATACACACGCCCCTGCGCTCGCACCACAAGTTCAACGAGCATGAGACATCGGAGGCAATGGCCGAGAGAGCTCTCTGCTCGGACATAGCCCTCATCAGCGATGCCGGTACGCCCGGCATCAGCGACCCCGGGTTCATGCTTGTGCGCGCGTGTGTAGAAAAAGGAGCGGAGGTGCAGTGCCTGCCCGGGGCAACGGCTTTTGTGCCTGCGCTGGTGTGCAGCGGACTGCCTTGCGACCGTTTTCACTTCGAGGGCTTCCTACCGCAGAAGAAAGGGCGGCAGACCCGTCTGCAGCAACTGGCAGAGAAAGAACAGACGATGGTCATCTACGAGTCACCTTTCCGTCTGCAGAAGACACTGGAGCAACTTGCAGCCGTAATGGGTGCGGAGAGACGGGCAAGCGTCAGCCGCGAGATAAGCAAGGTGCACGAGCAGACCGTGCGCGGCACTCTGGCAGAATTAGCGGAGCACTTCCGCATCACTCCGCCGAAAGGGGAAATAGTGCTCATAGTGGAAGGACGGAACGAGCCTAAGGGTAGCGTAAGGGTAGCGCAAGGGTAGCGCAAGGGTAGCGCAAGGGTAGCTCAATGGTAGCTGATAGTTGATAATTGATATTGCACAGTTGATACGTGATATATGGGCAGTGAATCAAACATGAAAATGCTGGCAAAGGAGACAGCCATCTACGGGTTGTCGTCCATCATCGGCAAGTTCCTCAACTGGCTGCTTGTGCCACTCTACACATACGTACTTGCACAGCAGTCGGACTACGGCATAGTGACCAACCTCTACGCCTGGACAGCCCTGCTGCTCGTAATACTCACCTACGGCATGGAGACAGGCTTTTTCCGCTTCGCCAACAAGGAAGGGGAAGACCCCGCCGCCGTCTATACGACGGCACTCACCAGCCTGTTCACCACCTCGCTGCTCTTCGCCCTGCTCTGCGTCGTGTTCCGCATACCCATAGCCGCAGTCATGGGCTACACAGGACACGAGGAGTTCATTGCGCTGTTAGCAGTCGTGGTGGCGATGGACGCTTTTGCCAGCATCCCCTTCGCCTACCTGCGGTACAAGAAACGCCCTGTAAGGTTTGCCGCACTGAAGCTGCTGTTTGTGGTACTGAACATAGTGCTGAACATCTTCTTCCTCGTTGTCTGCCCCAAGCTGCAGCATTGGGGGATCATCGCCTCATGGTACGACCCCGGTTACGGCGTGGGGTACGTGTTTGTAGCCAACATAATAGCCACGGGCATACAGACCCTCTGCCTGCTGCCGGATATCGTGGCGGAGAAGTTCAGCTTCTCCATGCCGCTGCTGCGCCGCATGCTGCGCTACTCGCTGCCGCTGTTAGTGCTCGGCGTGTGCGGGATTATGAACCAGACACTGGACCGCATCCTCTTCCCCTTCTTCTACCAGGGGGATGATGCACAGACGCAGTTAGGCATCTACGGCGCCTGCTTCAAGGTGGCAATGGTGATGATGATGTTCACCCAGGCCTTCCGCTACGCCTACGAGCCTTTCGTGTTTGCCAAGCACAAGGACAGGCAGTCGGTGGAGGCATACGCCGATGCGATGAAATACTACATCATCTTCTCCTACCTCATCATGCTGGGCATGGTGTTCTATCTTGACCTGCTGAAGTTCATCATTGCTCCCGCCTACTGGCAGGGACTGATTATAGTACCTATAGTGCTCTGGACCTACATCTTCCAGGGGATATATTTCAACCTCTCGTTCTGGTACAAGCTCACAGACCGCACATCGTACGGCGCATGGTTCTCGCTTATAGGCGTGGTCATCACCTTCGTGCTGCAGGCAGTGTTCGTGCCCAGAACAGGCTACATAGCCTCCGCCGCCTCGTCCACGGTATGCTACTTCGTCATCATGCTCCTATCGTATTTCATAGGGCAGAAGTATCTTGCCATCCCTTACGACCTCAAGCGCATAGGCGGCTATACGGTGCTCACTCTCTGCCTGTCAGGGATTTACTACGCCGTGCGCAGCATGACGGAGGGGATAGCCGTGCCTATGATTGCCGGCACCCTGCTTCTGGCAGTTTATATAGTTGTGCTTGTCCGACACGATTTCCCCCTGTCGGGACTGCCTGTGGCGGGCAAGTACTTCCAGAAGAAAAAGTGAGTGCACGGCTCCGCTTTCGGGCACACCACCCAACGACAAAAATAAACAAACATACAAACCGACCATATATGAAAAAACTCTCACTCCTACATTACATACCGGTCTGCCTATTAGCAGCAGCCACTGCACTTCCGGCAGCAGCCCAGCAAAGGCGGGTGTCGTCGTATGAAAAAGACTACATCTTCTGGGGCAGTCCTGACGCTTACCTCAACTATCAGGCCAAGACTGGTTTCCCCCTCATCGACCAGATGCTGCAGGCCTATCCGCCCACAGCAACGCCGGACAAGCACCGGCAGATGGCACTTGTGAGTCTGGACCAGTTCCTGCATGATGAAGGCTACACAAGGCGGGAGGCTTTCTATACCTTTGTCAATTCGCGCATGGCGCACCTGTTAGAGGACATGAACCGGCCCGTGCTGTCAGGCGTGCGCATATACAAACTATACAACAGCGGCTTCATACTCAAGACGCTGAAGAACACCATAGCCATCGACATAGTTCAGGGAGGCGGCAGTTCGTCGAAGGGCATAGTATCCGACTCGGTAATCTACGAGATTGCCTACAAATGCGATGCGCTGATTATAACCAACACCGACGAGAGGCACGCCAGCCGCAAGGCAGCCAAAGCCTTTGCCGAAGCGGGAAAGAAAGTGATACTGCCCAAAGGCCTATGGACCAATCTGGGCGAGGCACTGCAACCCGCAGGAGCAGACACGGTGCAGACCATAGAACTGGACGCAATGACGCTCCATATACTGCCCGGACACAACGGCAGCAACAGGAACAACATCTGCATAATGGACCTAAAAGGCTGCGGCATAGTGGCACATACGGGCGCACAGGACAACGCAGCCGACCTGACATGGATTGAGCACCTGCACGAACAATACAAGACAGACATACTGCTGACCAAGAGCCAGAACCTTGACCTCGAGTCCATAGTAAGCGGTTTCCGCCCGCGCGTGCTGATTACGGCTAACGAGAACGAAATGGAACGCAGCGTGGACATGCGCGAAGCGTACTGGACAACGCAGAAAAGAGTGAACTCACTGACAGCCATCGACATACCGAATATTATCATGGCATGGGGCGAAGCATACGACTACGCCGACACGGAGTCGGAAAACATATCTTCCTCCGCCAGCAAAGTGATGATAGACGGAGTGCTGTACATAGAACGCAAGGGAGCAGTCTATACCCCGAGCGGCGTGAAAGTGAAATGAGAGTCGAAAGTCGAAAGCGTTAAGTCGAAAGTCAAAAGTCAAAAGTCAAAAGTCGAAAGCCGGATTACCTTCGACAACTGGCTTTCAATTAAACAAAGGCACCCAGGCTTCCGGCCTTAGAATACAGGCTTTAGACCAAACAAAGTATAACCGACTCAAACAAAGTATAACAGGATTCCAACTATAAATTACCAACTATGAGAACCTTCACCACCCTTCTGCTACTGGCAGTTGCCGCTTTTGCGACGGCACAGACCTCCGAGGCGAACCCTTACGCAGACAAGTATATTTACCAGGGGTACCTTAAAGACTACAAACTGGGACAGGCTGCCGAGGCATACTCCGCTATCGACACCATGCTGCAGACCTATATCCCCGAGCAGAACCAGCCCGCCATGCCACGCGAGCTGGCGCTCGTCAGCCTCGACCAGCTGCTGCATGACACCGACAACGATGCCACCGCACCCTTCTACAACTTCATCAATACCCGCATGAAGCGCGTGCTGAAAGACCTGGACAGGCCCGTGAGCGAAGGACTGCGCATATACAAACTCTACAACGACGGCTTCATCATCAAGTCGAAGAAGGCCACCGTTGCCATCGACCTTATTCCAGGCGGACCGGACAACAAGCCTTTCATAACCGACTCCGTCATCTACGGGATTGCCGGCAAATGCGATGCACTGTTCATCTCGCACTGGCACCCCGACCATGCCAACCTCAATATTGCCAAGTCGTTTGCCGCACGCGGGAAGAGGGTTATTGCACCCAAAGACCTGTGGGTGGGAGCAGACCCACTGATTCAGCCGCTTGACGAACACAAAGAGACGCACATCGAGTTCGCCGACCTTGACCTGACCCTGCATGTACTGCCCGGGCACCAGGGCGACATATACAACAACATCAACGTAGTGGAATTCCACGGCGCAGGCACCGTAGCCCAGACAGGCGACCAATGGGGACGGGAGGACGACCTCGCATGGATAGACCATGTGCATGAGAAATACGACATAGACGTGTTCATGCCCAACTGCTGGATGGACCAACTACAGCGCGCCATTGAAGGCTTCGGCCCGAAACTCATCATCACCGGGCACGAGAACGAACTGGGTGAACACTCCATCGACCACCGCGAAGCCTACTGGATAACCATCAAGAAGATGGAGCTGATGGCAGAGCTCGAACTTCCCTACGTGCTTATGACGTGGGGCGAGTGGTACGACTACAAAAAGTAGTCTTAGCCGAAAGCCGAAAGTCGAATATGCTTTGTGTAACAGAAAGTTCGATATAAGAATCAAAAGATGCATAGTTGCTTCGCCTGTTCAAACTCCGGATTCAGTGACGGCTTTTTCGGGAAATAGCAATATGCCACAATAGCCGCAAAGGTATTGCAAAGGAAATTGGCAATAGAGCGATGTCTTTTCTGCTCCACCTGCGCCATATTCTTCAGTTCGTCATTGACAGGTTTCACCATGTTGCTTATATCGAACTCACGTTATACATAGTATCTAGTTATTGTGCCGGTTGCTGAGCAGGAACCGCGTAGATGCGGGTGATACGGAGATCTTTCAGCGGCGTGTGTTGGTCTATATTCGCATAGCTGATCTGCAAGGGAGCGGGACATACCCGCGCCAATGTGCCTTCGTCATAGGAGAGGAGCCACCACGTGCCGGCGGTTCCGGGAAGCGCATGGAATTGCGGTTCGCGATAATCCGAAAGGAAGAGGACCAAGTCCTCCACCGTAGCCGTATCGGGCATGGCGAACTCGATAGGATGGTTGTACGGGTGCTCCGCCTCGCACACGTCCTGACGCATGAACAAAAGAGATAATATAGCTGTCATAAATATCATAAGCACATGATTCCTAATCCGACAAAAAGGCATAAGACGAGCAAGACACCGATCATGCCCCAAGTACCGAGATGGGTCTGTAACATATCCGTGAACCACTCCCAGTTCGCCAAGAGCCAGATGCATCCGGCGGTAAAGAGAATGACCCCGATGGCGTAAAGCAGAGCTTTGCCGCGAAAACGCATGACCCAGGCGTAATAGATAGCCAGCAGGACGCCTGCACCCGTGAGGTACAACGCACCTTGCCAGCCTCGTGACATCCGGAGGACCCAGGCGTTGATCGCCGGGATGAAGAGATACAGCAACACCGCCACGATGACGATGGCTACCGGCAGGAGATATGTGAGAAGTTTGTTCATTGCTTAGTATTCCCGTTTTGCGTTCACGAGTTCCTTACCGCGGTCGCCCCTTTTATAGTCGTTCACCACGTAGTTTCGTGGGTTTGAGTCGGCTGAGCGGAGTGCGCGGGTCATTGCCGCAGAAGGAGATAATCCGTCCGTCGTCGCTCACTTCCGCAAGTGGCGTATCTCCGGACAGGATACGCCATTTGGCATCTCCGCCGGTATAAGGGATGGCAGCAAAACCGCCGTCCTCGTGATAGTTGTTGATATAACTCACAAGGTCTTCGAGTGTTGCAAAATCCGCCCAATCGATATTCAAACTCTTGTTGATATAATCATCCGCCGCGCAGACACTTTCGCGGGTATAAACCATATGAAGCGTCTCGCCTTCTTCCTTTTGGGCG
>JAFPZY010000001.1 GCA_017417025.1 Paludibacteraceae bacterium
AGAGAGCACGCACGGTTCATTCAGCACGAAAGATGAAGGCGAAGGCATAGAAAGTGTCGATTTCATCGGTACTAATCAGCAGACGTGCAAGATCTGGCGGAACGGACAAATCATTATTCTCCGCAATGGCAAGGCATATACGATTCAAGGAAACCAAATAAAATAATCTACAGTCATGAAAACGAAAGTATCGATTATCCTTGCTTGCCTGATAGGGGTGGCAAGCAGCATGTTTGCAACGGAAGGCGCTTTGCGCGGCAAGTTTGCCATCAGCGCAACCGATACGGTGGCTTTCTCGCGCGGGAATCTGCAATACCAACCGAGTACGAACACATGGCGTTTCGCAGAGAACCAATGGAACTTTGTCGGCGGAGGTACGTATGACAACAAAGGCGGCAACGTCTATCAGGACGGTTTGCGTTCCGATAACGGGCGTATCCGCAGTTACCAGTTCTCGGCAAACGGATGGGTATGGACCTATGAAGGATGGCTGGACCTCTTCGGATGGGGAACAGGTAACAACCCCACTGCCAATAGTACCACCAATAGTAACTACAGTTCTTTCACCGACTGGGGCAGAAATGCCATTACCAACGGAGGCAACCAGGCCAACCTATGGCGTACCATGACAAAAGATGAATGGGACTATCTCTATAACGGACGGGAAAATGCCGCCTCACTCTACGCCAACGGCACGGTTAACGGTGTGAATGGTTCTATTCTGCTTCCTGATAATTGGGTGATTCCTGCCGGACTGAGTTTCAAAGCTAACAATAACACAGATCCGCAAGTTGGACCAAACGTATATACGGAGGATGAATGGATATTGATGGAGATGGCAGGTGCAGTATTCCTGCCGCTTACCTATGAGCGGACAATGGACTGGCAGCGGCAGGAGTACTGCACCGCTGTATATGTAGAAAATACTGCCCGTTATTGGGCCTCCACACCATGGGGGACCAATGGCGCATATTATTATATTCCGATAGGCACTCCAGGAATATATCAAGACAACCGCTATGTTGGCAAAGCGGTGCGTCTGGTGCAAAATCACGACGGGAGCGAATTGTTTCCTGTGATGCCTGGAGCGGATAACGCCCTGTTTCGATGGACATCAGTCCCCAATGCAGAAACCTATACTCTACATGTGTATGGCAATAGTGCCAAAACGGAAGAAATCGTATATATCACTTTTGACCGTGACGGATGTGTTACAGGACTGCATTTTGCTTCCCACACTCAAGCGCGCAAACACGAAGCAGATAGTCCGTACACTGACCAACTCTTCTTCTATACGCTGCAGGGGTTACAGGCAAATACGGATTACTGGTACGCCATCTCCTGTGAAGATACTCATAATCAAACGCGGCAGCTTATAGATGGAACTTTTCACACAACAGAAGCGAAAACTCCGACTTCTGTTGATTGCATCAAGGAAAACAGAGAAACACTCAATGTACAAAAGATTCTTCATAACAGACAAGTTTATCTGATGTACGAAGGACAGATATACGATGTACAGGGGAGGAAAATTGAAAATTTGTAAAACCCATATAATTATGAAAAGAATCTTCTTTCTCATTATTGGTCTGGCTTTGTTTGCTGGCAAGAATTATGCAACGGTCTATACAGGCAGTCTGGGACCGGAGCTGACGTACACGCTGGATTCGGGTACGGGGCATGTAGTAATCGAAGGCCGCGGAGCAATGACATCGGACGATTTGAGTTACTATCCGAAAAGGGAGTATGTGAAGACCATCTCCTTCCCGGAAGGGCTCACTTCCATCTGCGCCAATGCCTTCCATGGGTGCTATAACCTGCAGTCGATCGTTCTGCCGGACAGCGTGGTCTCCATCGGTGCTTATGCCTTTCAGGAATGTACCAAACTAACCACTGCCAATCTGGGCAAAGGCATCAAGACGATTGACACACAGGCTTTCATTTATTGCTCCGCTTTAAGAAAGGTCAGATGGTCTGATTGTCTCAAATCCATCGGAGATATGGCATTCTATAATTGCACCAACATCGGCGACACGGTCTTCTTCCCGAAGACCTTCAAGACGATGGGCTGGGGCGCTTTCGGGTCGGAGAACTACAACAGCGATTCCAAAGTGATGGTTTGGGAAGCTATTCATGCGGATGATTTCGTCCGGTATGAATCGGACGTGCCGGGAGAGAACCATTTCAGCTATGTCATCTTCGGCGACTCCGTGGAATATATCCCCAACCTGTTATGCAAGTTTATGTACAACGACACCATTACGCTGCCGGAAACGGTCAAAACGATTGGAGCAAGTGCTTTTACAAATTGCTCCAAGTTGCAGAGTATCAACATCCCCGAAGGTGTAACAAGTATCGGAACAAGTGCTTTTGAGGGGTGCAAGAAGTTGAAACAACTGGTCCTGCCATCAGGATTGCAGGAGATTCCGGAGCAACTGTGCAACTTATGCGAAGCATTGGACTCCGTCAAACTGCCCGCAGGACTGACCGTCATTCCCCAGAAAGCGTTTAACGGCTGCTCGGCTTTGCGGTCGGTCAAAATACCCAATTCGGTGACCAACATTGGCAATAGTGCGTTCAGTAATTGTCCGTTGGATACAGTGATTTTTCCTGCTTTGCTCAATGTGTTAGGCGACGGCGTGTTCAACCAACTGCTTCTGACATCCAGCCCGAAACATCTGGTATTGAACGACAAGTTAGTGGCAACAGGTATGGCTACTTTTGCCAACTGGAGCGATTTGGAGACGGTCGTCATTGGTAAAAACGTAGCTATTTTAGGTCAGGACTGTTTCTTGGGTGACTCGCTGGTGAAGGACATCACCTGCTATGCCGCACAGCCGCCCCTCACCTATGACGCGACTTTTGACGGCGTGCCGGATACAGCGGTGGTGCATGTGTTGTCCGGCAGTGTGGCGGCATACAAGGCGGCTCAATACTGGTCCCGTTTCCGCATCGTAGCTCTCGACGGCGAAAAAATCATACAAAAATCAGTTACTGTCGATGCCGCCGAAACAACTGCTGACTTCACCTGGCCGACCGACGAAGCGGCTGACTCATATCAGATTGATATTTACAAGGACGGAGACGTTTTCTGCCGTCTGACACTTGGCAACCGCGGCCAGCTGCTCGGCATTAAACTCTCCGCTCCTGAAAAGAGGCACATGCCCGAAAACCAAGCGTCTGGGCAAAACAACAATGCCGCAGAAGAAGACAAGAGAGCCTATACTTTGTCCTTCAAAGTGACAGGCCTGGATGCCGCTTCGCGCTACAACTACGTACTCTCCACTTTGGACGAAAACGGCACGCCGCTGCATGTCTATATCGGCGATTTCGCCACAACGGGCTATGACGGCGAACTGCAGGGCGGTGGCGACGAAGTGACCCCCACTCCGCCTGTCGTCCCCTTCAATCCCGAGGCCTCTCATAACACGACCTCTTTCGGGGAAATGGAAAGTCAGACCACGGAAGCAAAAAGCCGGAAGATACTCCTCAACGGCCGGTTGCTCCTCCTCCATAACGGCAGAATCTACGATTCAAACGGTCAGGCCGTCTCCCGATAAGTGAGACAACAACAAGAAAAAACAGAGAGTTTCACCTCTCTGTTTTTCTTATGCAATATTGCCTGAATCAGCCGGTTAGTACGCATTCATCTGCCGGTCAACAGTCTCGTTCACAAAGTCGGCAAAAGCCTGGATTGTCATCTGGCCTTTGTCTTCCGCTCCTTGCTGACGTACCGAAACCAGTCCTTCTTCGGCCTCCTTCTCGCCAACTACAAGCATGAAGGGGATGCGCTTGAGTTCGTTGTCACGAATCTTGCGGCCCAGTTTCTCGTTGCGGTCGTCCACTATGGCGCGCACGTTCTGCTGCTCAAGCATCTGCTGCACTTTCCAGGCGTAATCGTTTGATTTCTCGGATATTGGCAGCACCACTGCCTGGTCGGGAGTCAGCCACAGCGGGAACTTGCCGGCTGTATGCTCAATCAGCACGGCCACAAAACGCTCCATGCTGCCAAACGGCGCGCGGTGAATCATCACAGGGCGGTGTTTCTGGTTGTCCTCGCCTACATACTCCAGGTCAAAGCGCTCTGGCAGGTTGTAGTCCACTTGAATAGTCCCCAGCTGCCAGCGGCGGCCGATGGCATCCTTCACCATGAAGTCTAATTTCGGTCCGTAGAACGCGGCCTCGCCGTACTCTACGCGCGCGGGCAGGTTCTTCTCGCGGCAGGCTTCTATTATTGCCTGCTCTGCCTTTTCCCAAACCTCGTCACTGCCCACATATTTGGTGTGGTTGTTCGGGTCGCGCAACGAAATTTGAGCCTCGAAGTTCTTGAAATCCAGAGCCTTGAAGATTATCTCTATTATTTCCATAACACGGATGAACTCCTGTTTCACCTGGTCCTGACGGCAGAATATGTGCGCGTCGTCCTGTGTAAAACTGCGCACGCGTGTCAGGCCGTGCAGCTCGCCGCTCTGCTCATAGCGATAGACCGTTCCGAACTCGGCAATGCGGAGCGGGAGGTCCTTGTAACTGCGCGGACTGTTCTTGAAGATGGCGCAGTGGTGAGGGCAGTTCATCGGCTTGAGCAGATACACCTCACCCTCTTCCGGCGTAGTAATGGGCTGGAAGGAGTCTTTCCCGTAGTGGTCCCAGTGACCGGAAGTGATATAGAGGTTCTTGCTGCCTATATGCGGAGTGATAACCTGCTGATAACCATAGCGTTTCTGTATCTTTTTCAGGAAGTCCTCCAGGCGCAGACGCAGTGCCGTCCCTTTCGGCAGCCAGATGGGGAGTCCCTTGCCCACCATCTCCGAGAACATGAACAGGTCCAGTTCTTTGCCTATCTTGCGGTGGTCGCGCTTCTTCGCCTCTTCCAGCAGGGCGAGGTGCTCGTCCAGCATCGATTTTTTGGGGAAGGACACGGCATAGATGCGCGTCATCATCGGCCGTTTCTCGTCTCCGCGCCAGTAAGCGGCGGCGCAACTCAGCACTTTCACGGCCTTGATTGGCTCGGTGGTCAGCAGGTGCGGTCCGCGGCAGAGGTCGGTGAAAGCGCCTTGTGTATAGGTCGTTATGGTGCCGTCCTCAAGGTCGTTGATGAGTTCGCACTTGTAGTGCTGTCCTCTGCCCTCAAAGTCGTGCAGCGCGTCTGCTTTGCTGATTGAGCGTTTCTGCAGCACTTCTTTCTTCGCGCGCAACTCCATCATTTTCGCTTCTATTGCGGGGAAATCGGCCTCTTTAATAACCTGGCCCTCTGCAGGATATACGTCATAGTAGAAGCCGTTCTCGATTGCGGGGCCTATGCCGAACTGGATTCCCGGATAAAGTTCCTGCAGTGCCTCCGCCATCAGGTGCGACGATGTGTGCCAGAACGCATGTTTGGCCTCTGCGTCCTCCCATTTGTGGAGTTTCAGAGCGCAGTCCTCTGTCAGCGGGGCATTAAGCTCGGTTATTACAAACTCGCTGTCTTTGTTTTTGGCTGTCGAAGCCACCAGCACTTCTTGTGCAAGCCGCGAACTGATGGATTCGGCCACCTGCAACGGCGTTACGCCGCTTTCGTACTCACGGACGCTCCCGTCCGGAAAAGTGATTTTGATCATATTGTTATAAACCTACAAATGTTTACGTCCGTCAGGCTCACAACCGCCTTCGGGGACAAATATGTTGTTTTTAGTTGTGTTCTTTTTTTCTCTTACAGCACCACTACCCGCACCTCTTTTGTCTGCAGCCGCACGCGCAGCCAGTTCTCCATCCGCACGCTTTCCTCCTCGCCGAGATTGCCTTCGCTGTCTATCAGCACCAGCACCTGCTCTGTCTCCTTGTCCTCGGCCGACACCATCGTGCCGCGCGCTATCGTCACGCTTTTCACGGCCTCCCATTGTTGCCGCAGCTCCGCCGTTATCTGGGCTGAAGGCAGTTCGGCTGCCTCATATTCGGCCACGCGCGCCGAGAGGGCGCGGATGCTGTCGTCGCGCTGCTGAAGCTGCTTCTCATTCGCGGCTATCCAGTCTTTCAGCATCTCTTTCTCGTTCAGCTTCTCGAAGCGCATCGTCGCGTCTTCGTGGAATATAAGTTGCGAGCGCATCAGCCCGTATTGCTCGGCGGCGGCGTACAGCTCCTCCCGTGAAGCGTCGGTCAGCGACTCGCCCGCTAAGCGCAACGACACCGTGTAAGGCTTCTTCGTGATGTCGGTCGTGTAGTCATAAATATAGGTTTTCCCCACCGACTGGTTGTCTTTCACAAAATGCCGCGCGTCTTTCAGAAATTGGTTCTCGCGCACTATCGAGTAAGCGGAGAACACACTCGGCACAATTATTATGAGGATAAGCACCGACGATGTGATAAGCCGCTGGCGGTATTTGCCAACCTTCTCCTCCACCTGCGGGAACTTCAGGAAGCGCGCCATCAGATATGTGGCAAGGGCGATGAACACGCTGTTGATGAAAAACAGGTACAGCGCGCCGCCGGCGTAGTGCCAGTTCAGGTTGGCCAGACCGTAACCCACCGTGCACAAAGGGGGCATCAGGGCGGTCGCGATAGCCACACCCGACATCACAGTCCCTTTGTCCTTGCGGGTTATCTCCAACACGCCTGCCAGACCGCCGAAAAAGGCTATCAGCACATCATACACCGACGGATTGGTCCTCGCCAGCAGCTCGGTCGGATTGTCTGCCTCAAGAGGGGTCAGCAGGAAGTACAATGTCGCTGCCAACAGGCTGATTCCCACCATTATACCGAGGTGTTTCAGCGAGGCGAACAGCAGTTTGCGGTCGTTCATCCCAAGCCCCAGACCGAAACCCATTATAGGTCCCATCAGCGGCGAAATGAGCATCGCGCCGATGATGACCGGTATTGAGTTCACGTTCAAACCTACGCTGGCTATTATCACGGCCACGAACAGTATATACACCGTCGGTCCCTTGAACGGGATATTGCTTCTAATGTTTTTGATGGCGGCATCTATGTCTGTATATCCGCCCACGCTGAGGTATTTGCGCATAAAAGCGCGCACACTCTCGCCTGTGATGTTGATTTTCATATTATGTCTTTGTTATGTCTCTGTTTCTCGGCCCCTGCTTCAGTTCTTTTCATCTGCAGTCCGCCGTCTGTCTCTTGTCTGCTGCTTCTACCCTCGCAGTACCCTCGCAGTACCCTCACTGCCGCAGCCTCTCTCTTTGCTGGTTTCTACCGTCACACTACCGTATCACTACCGTATCACGCCCTCTCGTTTCCAGTCCGTCTTGCCGCCGTCATCCTCCTACGGCCGTGGCAGTCTCCCATATCCTATCAGTCTGTCCGCACGCGCCCCGAATGGGCGGAACCACACGTAAACCGAGTATGTGTTGCCTGTCTCCCAGTGCGACCCTTCCGTCCTCAGCAGGGTTGTCTCTCCGTTCTTTGCCCTGAACAGGTACTGGTAGTCGTATGCCCCCTGCTTCAGCAGGGCGTTCAGGTAGTAGCAGTGTTGCTCGTTGTCATACACCATTCTGTTCTCCGTCCCGAGGTTGTTGCCGAACAGCCCCCCGCTCACATACACCGTCCCGTCAAAGAAAGGCACAGCCATTGGCAGAGTCCAGTGCACATGCATATAGTCGCCTTCCGTATCCTCGTCGTCGGTCTTCTCTGCGTTGATTACAAAGCCGCCGTCATTGTCGTTCTCGGCGATGTACGGCGTGCCGCATTTGCCTGTCTCGTCTGTCACTCCCCTGTTCTCGTCCGGCTCAAGAAAGGCATGATAACTCCCTCCTTCATAACGCACCCTGTCCACGTTCCAGCCCGCAAAATACACGGAGAACAGGTCAAAGTGCCTGTATTCGTTGCCGCCCTCGAAGATGAGCGCGTCCTGGTTCTCGTATCTCAGTCTCTGCGGCTCGGCAAAGGTGGGGCGCGTCACTATGGCGGCATTATCCTCCCTGTCATTCTGCATCACCACCAGCGTCACCTCATCCTGGCTGAATGTCCCTATATGCCGCATATCCACCGCCACGTCTGTCTGCTGGTAACGTCCGTTCAGTTCTCTTGTCGTGCTGGCTTTCACCGACCCCGTCACTCCCGCTAACTGCTCCGTCACCGCAAAGCGGAATTCCGCCACCCTGTTTTCCCTGTCCCCGTCTTCATATACGCACAACAGGTAGTTTCCGCTTGCTTTTATGTGCATATCCTCGTTGGGGAAGACAAAACTGTAGTGCGTATAAAGCTGCTGGGTGTTCACCGACAGCTCGTAGTCGCTTATCTCGCCTGTCGTGAAGCCGTCTATGTAGTCTGTCGGCAGCAGGTCGCTTTGCTGCATGTCGCGGTTCAGGTGCTTCAGCTCGTAGCTGTAGTTGTGCATCTCGTGTCCGAGGCAGTCAAACGAAAACTCCAGTGTGTTCCCCGCCTCGCTGCCGTCTATCACGCCGCCTTGCGGCAGCACCAACACGGCCGTATGTCCTGACACTGCCCCGCTCTGCTCCGCTTGTGCCGCCGTCCTCACACGCAGCGTCTTTACTTCCGCCTTGCATGCCCGCACTCCTGCGCCCCCCCTGCCGCCCGCACAACCGGCACTACTCGCACAGCAAAACGGCACCGCTATACACAGCCACAACATACATATTTTCCGCATCTGCAAGGCTCTCATTTTGCCATAATCTGAAATTATGCTGCAAAGATAGCTAAAATTATCTCTCTCTCCAAATTTTTCCAAAGGAAAATGCCGGATATTCTTATTTTTCTTGAAAAAAATTTGCACAATCCGGAAAATTGCATTACCTTTGCACCCGCTTTTCGCTAAAACGCGACCGCCACTGTGGCTCAGTTGGTAGAGCAACGCATTCGTAATGCGTGGGTCGCCGGTTCGAGTCCGGCCAGTGGCTCAAAGCAAACAATAATCTTCGGGAAGTAGTTCAGCCCGGTGGAATGCCTGCTTTGGGAGCAGGAGGTCGCAGGTTCGAATCCTGTCTTCCCGACAAAACAAAAACATGGAGTCAGTTTCTCCACGTTTTTGTTTTTAGTATGCCTGACAAACATACACTACAGCTGCACTAACAAACTGTAATCTGCGCCGTCATCAGCAATGCTATGACCGGACATCTCCGCAGCGACCACAACTGGAATATCATTATTATCAGCCCCCCCCGCCTGACGCTGAACGAAAGATGTCGTTTGCGTGAACTGAGAGAAGAATAGCCCTATCAACAGCCCCACGGCAGCCGCAGCAGGCGTAGCTATCCATCCCCAGTAGCGGGTGCGCTTTTGTGGAACAACCATCGTTGCAGGGGTGGAGAGACTTTTCTCCGATTGCGTGCGCAGCCGACGCGCAGAAGCAGAAAGTTGGCTCTCAAAAGAGTCCGTACTCTGCACTTTATTTTCTATACTCTGTACTCTGTATTTCTTATTCTTACTCATAATCTTTTAGTTTTAGCCGTAAATAATTAGTTAGTGTATTGAGCCGCGATTTGACCGTCCCTTCCGGAATGCCAATAATGGCAGCTATCTCCGGCACAGTCAGTTCTTGCGTGAAGCGCAGTTCAAACAGCATCTGCTGTGCCTCATTCAGCAGGGAGAGTTCTTGTTGCAAGGCACTATCAAATGCGGCGGCATCTAATTGCAAAGGAGTATTATCCTCCGCTACCGGTTCGTCCGTCGGAAGCGAATCCAAGTACGCTTGCTCGTGCTGATTTTGCCTATATGTGTTCTTG
>JAFPZY010000042.1 GCA_017417025.1 Paludibacteraceae bacterium
AGTCAGGGCGGCACGAGGAATGTCAATCATCGTACCAATCTCGTACTCTACCTCTACTCCGTACTCAGCGAAGACTTCCTTAGCTACGCGCTGGATGATCTCTTTCTGCTGTTTGAGCTCATAGAGAATACCAATCAGCGGCACCATGATCTCCGGCATCGGGTTCTTGCCCTCCTTCTTCAGTTCGCAAGCGGCGGAGAGGATAGCGCGGGTCTGCATAGCAGTGATCTCAGGGAAGGTGATACCCAGACGGCAGCCACGGTGACCAAGCATCGGGTTGTTCTCTGCGAGCTGGGCAACGCGGTTCTGAATCTCCTGCACCGAAACGCCCATCTCCTTTGCCATCTGCTCCTGACCTTTAATATCGTGAGGAACGAACTCGTGTAAAGGAGGATCGAGCAGACGGATATTGACAGGCAGTCCGTCCATAGCCTCAAGGATACCCTTGAAGTCGGCTTTCTGATAGGGCAGAAGTTTGGCAAGAGCTTTCTCGCGGCCTTCAGCGTCCTTGGCGAGAATCATTTCGCGCATGGCGATGATCTTCTGGTCGTCGAAGAACATGTGCTCTGTACGTGTCAGACCGATACCTTTGGCACCGAAAGCGCGAGCGACGCGTGCATCGTGCGGAGTGTCGGCATTGGTGCGAACCTGCAGTTTGGTATATTTGTCGCAGAGGTCCATGAGGGCTTTGAAGTCGCCGCTGAGTTCGGCCGCCTTTGTCGGAATTTCGCCTGCATAGACTTGACCTGTGGAACCGTTGAGCGAGATGTAGTCGCCCTCGTGGTATGTGACACCTTCGATGGTGACAGTCTTGGCTTTGTAGTCAACGAGGATGGCACCTGCTCCGGAAACGCAGCACTTACCCATGCCGCGAGCCACAACAGCAGCGTGTGAGGTCATACCGCCGCGAGCAGTGAGGATACCTTCAGCGGCCGACATGCCTGCGAGGTCTTCGGGGCTGGTCTCAATACGGACCATGATGACCTTATGACCGTTGGCGTGCCACTCCTGTGCATCGTCAGCGTGGAAGACAATCTGTCCGCAGGCAGCACCCGGAGAAGCGGGCAGACCCTGTGTGATGACTTTGGCTTTCTTCAGAGCGTCCTTGTCGAAGACGGGGTGGAGCAGTTCATCGAGTTTCTGCGGTTCGCAGCGAAGAACAGCTTCTTTTTCGCTGATAACACCTTCGCGGCAGAGGTCCATTGCGATTTTTACCATGGCGGTGCCGGTGCGTTTGCCGTTGCGGGTCTGGAGGAACCAGAGTTTGCCTTCCTGAACGGTGAACTCCATATCCTGCATGTCGCGGTAGTGAGCCTGCAGTTTGGCCTGGATAGCGTAGAGCTCTTTGTAGAGTTCGGGCATAGCCTCTTCCATAGAGGGGTACTTGGTAGCGCGCTCTTCTTCGCTGATACCTTGCAGTTTGGCCCAGCGGCGGCTGCCTTCAAGTGTAATTTGCTGCGGTGTGCGGATACCTGCCACCACGTCTTCGCCCTGTGCATTCACGAGGTACTCACCGTTGAAGAGGTTCTCGCCTGTAGCGGCATCGCGGCTGAAGCAAACGCCGGTAGCCGAAGTGTCGCCCATGTTGCCGAAGACCATAGCCATAACGCTGACGGCCGTTCCCCATTCATCGGGTATGCCTTCCATCTTACGATAGAGGATAGCGCGCTCGTTCATCCAGCTGCGGAATACAGCGCAGATGGCTCCCCAGAGCTGTTCAATCGGGTCGTTGGGGAACTCCTTTCCGGTCTGCTCTTTGATGGCTGTTTTGAAGCGGGCAACGAGGAGTTTGAGCTCTTCTACGTTGAGGTCTTTGTCGAGCTTGATATGGCGGATTTCTTTCACCTCGTCGATGATTTTCTCGAAGGGGTCGATGTCGGTTTTGTTCACCGGCTTCATTCCGAGCACAACATCGCCGTACATCTGTACGAAGCGGCGGTAGGAGTCATAGACGAAGTGCGGGTTGTTGGTTTTTGCGACCATGCCCTCGGCTACAGTGTCGTTCAGACCGAGGTTAAGTATGGTGTCCATCATACCCGGCATGGATGCGCGTGCACCGGAGCGAACCGACACGAGGAGCGGGTTTTTGGGGTCACCGAACTTGCTGTTCATAAGGTTCTCGATGTGGTGAACGGCAGCCATGACATCGTTGTTGAGGAGTTCCATAATCTTCTCCTGCCCAACCTGGTAGTACTCGTTGCAGACATCGGTGGTGATAGTGAATCCCGGAGGAACGGGAACACCAACGAGGTTCATTTCGGCGCAGTTTGCACCCTTGCCACCCAGTTGCTCCCGCATCTGGGCATTACCTTCGGCCTTGCCGTTACCGAAAGTGTAAACGCGTTTTTTCTGTTCCATTTGGTTAATGTTAATTATATATATTGCTTGTTTTGTGCACAAAAATCCAATTCAATTTGCAAAGTTACTGCATTCTTTCCATATATGCAAATCTTATTTGCAAAATAAGTGCAGGAACTTTGTTAGTTTATTCTTTCAGCCTTGCTGGTCGGATATGGCTGCAAGAGTGAGCAGAACACTGACTTCGGCAACCAGATCATGGATTTTATCCATTTGTTCCGGCGTGAAATCAGCTTCCATCTTAAGAATCATGTCCTTCACATGCTGACCTTGTTCTTCGATTTTTTCGTCGGTTACAACACCGTCTGCCATGAGACGTTGAAAAGAAGGGCGCTCCATAATCAGTTCGTCCATATTCAGAGACCCTGATTCGTCAAAAAATTTATTCATATTGCCGTGTCGTTTAATATGGTTTGCTATTGTTGCAGGTAAATCTGTATCTCAATATCTGTTTGCAGTCGAGTTATTCTGGCAAAATATCATTTGTCTTTGCCGGCAATGTTGCTGTTATCTTTGCTGTCCTGATAATCGTACCGGCGCTTGGGGTTCTTGGGGAACCAGCCCTTGCGGACACGCTCGCGCTGCTGGAACACTTCGCCTATGCCCCAAAAGGCGGAAAAGGCGAAAATGCCGAGGAAAATGGAAACATACATGTTTTCCACAAACAACGACCCTGTTGCAGCAGCAAGACCGACGGCAAAAAACGCCCACCAGGAACGCACACCGAAATAGTATTCAGCCTTGATTACAAGCGGATGGAAAAGCCCTATACACAAAAACGCTCCTGCGCCGAGTATCAGTCCGTAAATGTTCATTGCCGTATAAATAAATTATGCAGTGTTTTTCCCGCCCAAACAGATGCCGCTTAAAGCATACAGGAATGAGCATGCAAAAGTAATGCTTTTTTTTGTAATATACAAGCCCCGGGGCACATATTTCTTTTTTTTTGAAAAAAAAGTGCATTTTGTTTGCGAAAAAGGCAGAATTGACTTATCTTTGCACGCTTTTTGGCAGCAGAGGCCTGGCCTTGAGGACGGCAGAAGCAGAATTATATATATAAAGAGGTGTATAGGAATTTGTACCGGTGGACCATGCATAAGAAATGCGCTATGCAGCCGTAACAAAAAAGACATGCACAAAAAAACAGAGTGATTTTATGAAACCAGAAGACAAAATCAAAGTTGCAATTTTCGGCTACGGCAACATAGGCCGTGCGGCGGAGCAGGCTGTAAAATCGGCAAAAGACATGGAGTTTGCCGGAGTGTATCACCATCAGGAGGCAGACAGACTGAAAGAGGCGGCTGCCCGCGGAGAGACCGACGTAGTGCTGGTGTGCACTCCTACGCGCGAAGTGCCTGAATATGCGAAGATGTTCCTTGAGGCGGGACTCTGCACGGTGGACAGTTTCGACATACACTGCCGGATAGCGGATTTGCGGCGCGAGCTGACCGCCACCGCCCGTGACGGACAGTCGGTGGCGGTGGTTGCAGCCGGCTGGGACCCAGGGTCGGACTCCGTTATACGCTGCCTCATGCAGGCATTGGCTCCGCAGGGGCTGACCTATACCAACTTCGGCCCCGGACGCTCGATGGGACACACAGTGGCAGCCAAAGCCATTGAGGGAGTGGAAGATGCACTGTCCATGACTATTCCGCTCGGCACCGGAGTCCACAGGAGGATGGTTTATGTGAAACTGAAAGAGGGGGCCGATTTTGCAGATGTGCGCAGCAGGCTGTTAGCAGACGACTATTTCGCTCATGACGAGACGCATGTCATTCAGGTGGACGACGTGCAGGCACTGAACAACGTGGCGCACGGAGTGAACCTCGTGCGCAACGGAGTCAGCGGCGAGACCCACAACCAGCGGATGGAGTTCAACATGACAATCAACAATCCGGCACTTACGGGGCAGGTTATGACATCTTGCGCGCGGGCGGCCGTCAGGATGCGCGGGGAAGGGCGTTGCGGGGCGTTCACCATGATTGAGATTCCGCCAATATACATGCTTGAAGGCGAGGACGAGGCCAATGTGAGAAAACTGGTGTAAGGCAATGAAAAACGCGACAAAAGAGATAACAGTAACCCCGGCAATGACTGCCGAGAGGGTTGGGTCAGGGCTGCTGCCCGTCTATGCCACGCCTATGGCGGCGGCACTGATGGAGGAGACGGCGTGTATGTGCACCGATGACCTGCCGGACGGAGAGACGACAGTGGGCACAAGGTTAGATATACAGCACCTGAAACCGTCCGCCATCGGCGAGCGCCTGACCTGCAAAGCCGAACTGACGGAGCACGAGGGGAGGCGTTATGTGTTTGATATAAAGATATATAATGCCCGCGAAGAGGTTGTGGCATCGGCGACACATGTGCGGGCGCAGGTGACGGCGGAGCGTTTTATGCAGAAACTTGCGGATTTGTGACAAGTGTCATCTTGCGGTTGTGACGGGGAAGATGAGTGATTGAGGGCGGGGAATGGGGCATGTTCATGGAAAAAGAGAGGGAGAGAATAAACTTTTTTCAAGAAAAAGGGATTTTTATTTGCGCATGTAAATAAAAAGCCGTATCTTTGCGCGGAAAAATGAAAACTCTGCCGTCAAACGGCAACAAAACAGCCAACAAAAAGCGGCGAAAAGCCGAAAACGGCGCACATTATGACTATGGAAAACGAAAAGCAAACACTTGCAGAAGAACAGCAGACAGCTGTTGAGGCAACAACACAAACACAGGTGGAAACAGCAGAAGTTCAGGCAGAACAGGCACCGGTAGCGGCGGAAGCTGCCGCCGCAGACGACAAGGAGGCTCTTGTGGCCGAGTTGCGTACCCTGCTCGGCGAAAACGTCAGCGAGGTGAAAGAGCGCGTGGAGCAGATAAAGAACCAGTTCTACCGCCTTTATCACCAAGAACTTGAGGCCGCCAAGAAAGCCGCCGCGGAAGCCGCGGAAGCCGCAGGCGAGACCCTGGAGAACTGGATGCCCGCCGTTGATGCCGCCGAACAGCAGATGCGCGATCTGCTGAACGCCTACAAGCAGAAACGCCAGGAAGCCGCACGCCAGCTGGAAGCAGAGATGGAACAGAACCTGATGCGCAAAGAAAACATCCTGAACCAGATGAAAGAGATGGCACAGTCGGAAACTGCCGACGTGATGGGCAATCTGCAGAAAATGCGCGATTTGCAGGCAGAGTGGAAGACCATAGGGCCTGTGCCCGCTCCCAAGGCGCAGGAGATATGGAAACTCTATCAGCAGTACCAGGAGCAGTTCTACGACCTGGTGAAGATAAACATAGAACTTCGCGACCTCGACTTCAAGAAGAACCTCGAGATGAAGACCCTGCTTTGCGAGGCGGCAGAAAAACTGCAGGAGAACCCCAACATAGTGGAGGCCAGCCGCGCTCTGCAGCAGCTGCATGACGAGTGGGCGGAGATAGGCCCCGTGGCACGCGAACTGCGCGAAGAACTGTGGGCACGCTTCAAAGAGGCCAGCACCGTAATCAACAAAAAACACCAGGCATATTTCGACGAACTGCACAAGAAAGAGCAGGAAAACCTCGAGAAAAAGCAGGCCCTGCTGGAGCGTCTGCGCACTATCAATCCCGAGGAACTGAAGACGACAAAAGCCTGGGACGAGGCTCACAAGCTGGTTCAGGAGATTCAGACCGAGTGGCGCACTATAGGCTTCGCTCCGAAGAAGTTCAACCAGAGCATTTATGAGGAATACCGCGAGATGTGCAACCGCTTCTTCAAAGCCCGCACCGCCTATTTCCGCGAGATGCGCGACAGCCTGAACGCCAACATGAAAGCCAAACGCTCGCTGATAGACAAGGCGAAAGAGATAGTTGACAGCGAGGACTGGCAGTCGGCTACAGAAGCAATGATAGCCCTCCAGAAAGAGTGGAAGACCATAGGCGCGGTTCCGCGCAAACTGTCGGACGAGCTTTGGCAGCAGTTCACATCGGTGTGCGACAGCTTCTTCAACCGCAAACGCGAGAGCGACAAGCAACAGCGCGACGAGCGCCGTGCAGCACGCGGAGAGAAAGCTATGCAGTCGGGCGACCGCGGACGGCTGATGCGTCTCTACGAGAACCTCACGCAGGAGATTAAGACAGCCGAAAACAACATATTGTTCTTCACCGGCAAGTCGAAAACAGCCAACAAACTGGTGGACGACATGCAAAAGAAGATAGACGCACTGAAGAACCAGCAGAAAGAGCTTGAAACCAAGATAGCCGCACTTGACAGCGAGGAAGCAGAGTAAAAATGGCGTTGGTTGATTACAAAAACGTAGAGTTGCGCCAGCGCGAGCAGATAGTGCTGCGCGATGTAAATCTGCAGATTGACCGTGGCGAGTTTGTCTATCTGCTCGGCAGGGTAGGCAGCGGCAAGTCCACGCTGATGAAGTCGCTTTATGCAGAGGTGCCCGTTTATAGCGGTGAAGCCTCGTTTCTCGGATTTGACCTGCGCACCATACGCCCACGGCAGATTCCGTATCTGCGGCGCAAGATGGGCATAGTGTTCCAGGATTTCCAGCTGCTGCCCGACCGGACGGTGGAAGAGAACCTGCTGTTCGTGCTGAAAGCCACCGGCTGGAAGGACAAGAACGCAATGAAGACGCAGGTGCAGGACGTGTTGTCGCAGGTGGGAATGGCTGACAAAACGTACAAGATGCCCTTCGAATTGAGCGGGGGAGAGCAGCAGCGTGTGGCAGTGGCTCGTGCACTGCTCAACTCGCCGGACGTGATTCTTGCCGACGAGCCTACCGGCAACCTTGACCGCGAGACAGGCACCGACATCATGGAACTGCTTTACGGGATAAGCAAAGTGGGCATAACCGTAATCATGTCCACTCATAATCCGGCATGGCCGGAGCGCTATGTAGGGCGCAAACTCTTATTTGCCGACAGCAAGGTAAGCGAGGGCGAATAGCCTCATCTGCTTCAGCATGGCGGCAAGTCCGTTGCTGCGCGTAGGCGAGAGGTGCTCGCGCAGATTGATTTGGTCGATGAAGTATAAATCTGCATCGGCTATTTCTTTTGGAGTGTGGCCGCTCAGCACGCGTATGAGCAGTGCCACGATGCCTTTGACGAGTATAGCGTCCGAGTCGCCGTGATAGACGACGCGTTTTTCGCCGTTTTCCTCCTCCAGTGCGGCTGTGAACCATACTTTCGACTGGCAGCCGTCAATCAGGTTCTTGTCGTTCTTGTCCTCTGCCGGCATGGGTTGTAGGCTGTTGCCCATGTCGATGAGCAGGCTGTAGCGGTCCATCCAGTCGTCAAAACCGCTGAACTCCTCGATTATCTCGTCTTGTGTTTCGTTGATAGACATAATTTGTGTTTTTATATGTTGGTCAGTAACCTGCAAATCTCTTCCGCCATTCTCAGGTCGGCATCTTCGGTGGCCTGCTGTGCGCGAACAACATGGTCGGCCTGTGCGTAATATTCTTCGCGGGCTTCGAGTTGCGGACGGATAAACTCCAGCAACTCATTCTCGGTACGTCCTTGCAGGACAGGGCGCTCGCTCAGGTCGGTCAGCATAAGCCGCTTGGCGAGGTCCTCCGCGCTCCATTTCAGATAGATGCTCGTGCCCAGTTCACGCAGGCACTCCATGTTGTCCTCCCAGCATGGATAGCCGCCGCCTGTGGCATAGACCACCTCGCTGAAGGGGGCCATGTCGGCTATGTCCTCGAGCACGTACTTCTCTTTCCGGCGGAAATCCTCTATGCCGTGCCGGCGGATGTAGTCAGCCGGAGTGATGCCGTGAATCTCGGCGAAGGCCGCATCAAGGTCCACAAAGCGCCAGCCGAGCATGTCGGCAAGCAGGCGGCCGGTTGTTGTTTTGCCGGCTCCCATGTAGCCGACAAGATATACTGGTCCTTTCATTGCAGTTTGTCAGCCGGCGTGTTGTCGCGCCAGCGTATTTTGTCGTCCTCTATATAGGCTTCGGGAAAAACGGCATGTGCGAATGGCGGTCGCAAGATGCCTATTTCTTTCCCTTCCTTATTATATACGCGCGCGCGCGAGGAACATATTGGCGCGCATGCCGTCTCAATGACTATGATGCTGTCGCCTGTGGCAAGCGTGTCGCGCTTGACGTATGAGTCGGCGGCGGCAGGCAGGCAGCAGGCAAATGCAACGGCAGGCAGCAGTGTCTTCAGGTGGTTCATCTCTCTTCTCTGTTGTTAATCAGCACAATGGCGTAAGCGGCTATCCCTTCTTCTCTGCCCACGAAGCCGAGGTGCTCGGTGGTGGTGGCTTTCACTGACACTTGGCTCAGGTCCACCTCCATCACTTCGCTCAGGCATGCGCGCATAGACTCAATGTGCGGACTCAGTTTGGGTGTCTGGGCACAGATGGTGCAGTCGCAGTTGCCGAGTTCGTAGCCATTGTCGCGAAGCATCTGCATCACGCGGCGCAGCAGTATCTTCGAGTCAATGCCCTCATATTCATTGCCTTTGGTGTCGGGGAAGTGGTAGCCTATGTCGCGCATGGCTGCTGCTCCGAGCAGTGCGTCGCACAGGGCGTGTATCAGCACGTCCGCGTCCGAATGACCGAGCAGTCCTTTCTCCGACGGCACCCGCACCCCTCCCAACCACAGTTCGCGGTCGGGAGAGAAGGCGTGCACGTCATAGCCGAAACCGATTCTCATAATTAGTTAATAGTTAATAATTAATAATTAATATTTCAACGTGAATCAAAGTTAGGTCAACTGATATTTTTCTTTTGTCGTGGTTATAATGCAGGTCAATAACTTTATTATTTCCATACAATCTGAATATATCGAGTTGAAACTTTCTGTGTCAATATATTGTGAGTCGTGAAGCAATTCAAGCCAATATGCCGTTTCGCTTGCCTCTTTCAGCGATATACTCAGTTTATTGACAAAATCCGCTTTGCTTTGAGCATAAATTGCTTCGCGGCAATTGGCTCCGATTGAGGTTCCGGCTCTTAATAATTGATTGGAAAGCACAAGTTCTTTCTTCTTACGCAGATACTTGTATGCCTTGATGACTCTCAAAGCGAAATGATGGCTCTTGTCGCCTAATAATCCGATATTATTTTGTCTTTCTACAGGATAGGGATTATATATAGCAGCATCTGGCATACTGTGCAATATTAATTATTAACTATTAATTATTAATTACTTTTTGTTATTAACCAGGTCTTTGATGCCGTAGAGGTCGAAACCGAGCGTGAAGCGCATGGTCTGGTCCAGAGGGTTGGTGGGAGCGGTGGCGATGCAGTAGCTCACGTCAAGGCGCACGATGCTCAGCTTGAAGCCGGCACCGACAGTCACGTAGCGGCGGTTGCCTTTGTACTTTGCTTCGTGGCTGTAACCCACGCGCCCGAAGAACTGGCGGTTGTAGCTGTACTCCAGACCTACGCCCCACAGCATCTCGTCAAACTCCTCTTTCGCTCCGTAAGGCGCGTCGGCAAACGACTGCCACCAGCCGTTGGGCGAGGTCACGCTCGAGAACTCTTCGCTTGTCGCGTCCCACATGTAGTCTTTGCCGGTGGCATATTTCGACTTCTGGCTGGGCACGAGGTAGCGGTTGCACTCCACGGATGCCATCAGGCGGTTGTAGTTGTCGAAGGCCACTTCGTAGCTCACACCCAGACGCAGGTTGGCGGGGATGAAGTTGGAGTGCAGCCCCTTGTCATACGACATCTTGCCGCCCAGGTTGCTCAGGTTGAAGCCGAGTGCGAAGTGGCTTGTGCCCATCGGCAGCTCTATCGGTTGGCGGTAGTAGAGCGAGATGTCGGCTGCCATCGTCCATGCGGGGTACATCTCCGAGCTGTTGTTGCCGGCGTTGATGTTGATGCCGTTGTTCAGGTCGCTGTACATGAAGCGCAGTGTGGCGGCCATGCTGACATATTCGTGCAGCTTGCGCGAATAAGCCACGTCAAGTGCCCACTCGTTGGGGTGTGCTTCGCTGAGCCACTGCTGGTCGGCTCCCATCAGCTGCACCTTGCCCATCGAGAAGTAGGTGAAGGTGGCGGAGATGGCCTGCAGGTCGTCAAAGCGGTAGAAGCCTGCCAGATAGGCGAGGTCGATGTCCCCGACAAGTTTGCGCAGCCACGGCGTGTATGAGGCGGTTATACCTCCGCGCTCCTCGATGAAGGCGTACTTGGCGGCGTTCCAGTGCTGCGAGTTCATGTCCGGAGTGGTGGCGGCGCCTATGTCGCCCATACCGGCGGCATGTGCGTCTGGCGCGATTGTCAGCGACGGCATCGCAGTGATGATGGGGTTGATGTAGTCCTCAGGCATCTGGTCTGCCATCACGGGCATTGAGCCGGTCATTATTGCAACGGCTGCAATGCAGAAAAAGTGTTTTTTCATGTTGTTTGTTTTTATTGTTTTTGGTTATACTTTTTTTTCTTTTTAATAAGGGGCTGTCTTCCCCGTTAAAGGTGTTTCATAGGCAGTTTTATTTTTTTTGGTCAGAGCACAACCAGTTTCCCCGTTGCCGTGGATGTTCCGGAAGCGTCTGTCTTGCAGTTAATTCGTATTATGTATATTCCTCCTTTCATGTTGAGCTCTGTCGGTGTGAACAGCAGTGTCCTGTCCTCGGTCCATGTCCGGCAGAATATGCGCTCGCCGTTCAGGCTGTATATGCTTATTTCGCTCTCCAGCATTTCGTCCGGCCTGTCGGTGGATATGGTTATGCTTGCCGTCTGTGCCGCAGGGCAGGGGTTGGGGGCGATGGTCACGGAGTAGAGCACGGGGCTGAGTCCTTTCACCACGGTGAAGTCGAGTGCAGACGAGCTGCTGTTGTTCAGCAGGTCCCATGCGCGGAACATCAGTCGGTGCCCGCCTTCGGCAAGTTCGGGGAAGGTGTAGCTCACGGTTCCCTCTTTGTAGCTGCCGTTGTGCGCGGTGAAATAGTCGTTCAGGCTGTAGGTCTGCTTGGGGTCGTCGTCTAACACCAGTGTCAGGTCGTGTCCTATGCCGCTGCCCACGGTGTTGATGCCGTTCTCGTCATACACATTGGCGTAGAAGTGCGGCTTCTCGCTTGTCTTGTCGCCGCTGCGGAACGATGGGTTGTCCAGATACACGGTCAGTTCGGGGCCTGTCGTGTCGTTCAGCAGCACTGCTTTGCTGTCGCTGCCGCCTATGATGATGCCGTGGTCGTGTCCCACTGCTTCTTCGCCGCTCTCGTTGTCAAGGGCGTAGTACACTATGCGCCCGTTGCCGTAGTTGTAGCGTATGTCTTTGGGTATGCGGAAGCTGATGCTGAACCGCCCTTCGGTCACGGCCGTGCTGCCCGAGAAGAGCAGGTTGGGGTAGTCGTTGTAGGTGAAGGTGCGTTTGTAATCTGGGTTCAGCTCGTCGTTGTCGCGGGTGGTCGTCTGCTGCAGTTTGTCATATACTGACACATGCACTGTCCCGTTGAAAGTCTCCGCGCGGGTGCCGGCTGCTGTACGTATCTCGCCGCCTATCGTCACTTCCGACAGCGCGCGTATCGTGTCCTCCGCTGCTGTTGTCACCACCTGGTGCTGTGTCGGGTAGTTCAGCCGCAGGGCGGGGTCGCCGAGCAGTATGTACGGCAGTTTGTTCTCTTTGCGCCCCGTCCTGTTCTTGGCTATGCGTGCCGCTTCGCCGAGGGTCATGGGGTAGGTGAATGCGTCTTTGTGCCCCATCAGGGTGTCGCAGAAGTAGTTGTTCAGTATGTCGTTGTCGGTGGCATAAACGGTGCGGCATGCCGACAGCACGCCTATTGCGCCGCCTTTGGGGTTCAGCACTGCGGCTTCCGCGCTGCTGGTTGCAGCCTGGTCGAAGTGCGCATAGCTGCATGTGGCCAGCATCCAGAAACCCTGGTTGCGGTTGGTCATCTGTTCCACGCTGTTCAGGGTGAGGAACATCTCGTTGCAGATGTTGTTCGGACCGCCGTGACCGGTGTAGTCCATCAGCAGAACGCCCGTGCGAAGCAGGTTGGTGTAGCGGTTGTAGGCCAGCGGATAACTCTCCGACGAGGCCGTCTTCACCTGCGGATAAGCGTCCAGGTATATCTTGTTGGTCACAAAGTCGGGGGCTTTCAGCCGCACGTTTTCGGCTGCATGGTCGGTTATCTGCGTGTGCTGGTTGTGGTCGCCGTCGTCGGCAAGGAAGCACAGCTGCTGTTTCCATGCGCCTTTGTTGTTGTCTTCAATGAAGGCGGTCAGTTTGTCGGTCACTTGCCGCGCCTCCTCTTTGGTGTTCACGGGCAGTCGTCCCACGCCTATGCGCATCACGCCGTAGGTGTCGAAGAACATGTTGCCTGCCATGCCGTCTTTGTCTTCCAGAAAAGCGAAGTAGTCGTCGGTGGCGTAGGCCTGTGTCTCCCCTGTGGAGTTGAAGGCCTGGTAGGTTATCAGGGTGTTGTTGCCCGAAGTGGCAAGCAGCTTGCGGTTGTCGAAGGTCCCGTCGCCGAACAGAAGCAGGCTCTTCGGACGCTTCTGCTCGTCGTCGCCCGCACGGTCGTACAGCATCTTCATCAGCCACCGGATGGCGGAAGCGTCGGGGGTGCCGGACGAGAATTCGTTGTACACCTCTTCGTCGGTCACTACCGCGTAGCTCGTCCCGTCCTTCTGCCGGTGGGCTTCGCCTAACCGCAGAGCCTCGTCTTTCCATTCGGCGGGAGTGACTATCACAAGGTCGGTCTGTGGCAGACCGTGGAGGTTCTGGTTGGCTGTCTTGCCTTTCACTGCGGGCTTCTGCCATGCGCTGCCTTTCGTGCGCACGGCTATGTATTCTTCTGCCTGCTTGTTGGTGCCGACGAAGCACAGGGTGTCGCCGCGTCTGAACGACGGCATGCGCACTATGCTGTCCTTGCGGCTTATGTTCCATATCTGCGTGCTTGTGTCGCAGCCGGTCAGCATGTACAGGTTGTTGGCGCTGTTGCCTATGTTGTCCGCATAGCGGAAGGCCAGTTCGTCGCCGTCCATCTGAAGGCGGCTGTAGGCGGTCAGTTCTATGTAGTCGAGGTATAGCCGGTCGCTCTTGATGTCGCTTGTGTAGCGCAATGTCACTGTGGTGTTGCGGCTTGTGGGTATTTCGGTCAGCCTGCATGTCGCGGGGATGGCTTTGGTGTAGAAGTCGTTCTGCTCTATGGCGTTCAGCTTGTGCTGCGAGCCGGCCCCGCCTGAAATGAGGGTCAGTGTCTGGTTCTTGCTTATTGCCGCGGCCGCTACGGCTGCTTTGCATCTTGAGGGGCGGGCGGTGTTTGCATGCGGCAAGTCGAAACTTACGCTCAGGCTGCTGCCGGCGTTTGTCTGCTCGCCGTAGAAATCCCTGCCTCCGCCTGCCGCACCTTTGGCTGCGTCAATGAGGTTGAGCACTTCTTTTTCGTGCAGCCGGTAGTCTGTATAGTCGGTCACGCGCAGGGTGTTCTCTGCGGGCAGTGCGTCCCCGGTCTCCATCAGTTTCTGTGCCCCGTCTGCGTCCGACAGGAAGTAGTACCCGTAGTCGGAGTAGTGGTTGCGCGTGTGTTCGTAGTTGCCGTTGCTGTACTGCCAGTCCACAGGGCCTTGGGCGTAGAACAGTATGTAGTCGCCGCTGCCGAACACGCCGTCGCTGCCGGTCTCCATGTGGATGGCTACGGGAGGCAGGTCGTCGGCCTTGTACAGGCTGAAGTTCTGGTTGAGCAGAGCGCCGCCGTAGCCTAATACGCCGGTCTTGGCAGGGTCAAGCCCCAATGACTTTATCTCCTCGTAACTGATGCTGTGTATGCCCGATTTGCTCACTTGTATTTTCACGAAGTTGCCGCTTGCCAATACGGAGCCTGAAGCATACTTGTGCACTCCCGCATGCAGTGGCAGTGCGGCGCACAAAGTCAGCAATATGTATGTCAGTCGCTTCATTTTATCTTGCAATATAGGTTTTCTGTTCCGTTCACACTTAGGCTGAACACCTGTTCCCTTTTTACGGGCGCGCCCTCGCCTGTGTCTATAAATATCATGTCCCCTGTCCTCAGGGTCATTATTCCGCTTATTCTCTCTATGCTCTCTTCCACTGTGGGCAGAGTGGGGAGCAGTTCTGCCGGAAACTCTTCCGGCGGCAGCCATGTCCCTACGGCGAGGGCGTTGTCGAAGGCAAGGGCCTGTGCGCTGTCGCCTTCGCGCAGTTTGTCCTCCGCGCGGAAGTTCAGACCGAGTGCTATCCCGTCTGTGTAGCGGCTCGCAAAGCGGCGTTCTATGTGCCGGCCCATGCGCCCTATGCGCACCACGACGCACTCCCGTGCCGTTATCTCACTGCTGAACTCGGGCAGAAAGAACGGTTTGCGCTGGTTGAGCAGCGACGAGTCGCTCTTCATCACCGCGTGCCAGCCGCCGCCGTAATATGTCATGCCTGTTATCTTCATTTGTTCCTGAAGAATATCTGCACCGGTGTCCCGTTGAAGTCCCACCACTGCCGCAGTTTGTTCTCTAAGAAACGGCGGTAGGGCTCTTTAACGTACTGGGGCAGGTTCGCGAAGAAAACGAAGGTCGGTATCTGCGTGTTGGGCAGCTGCGTGCAGTATTTTATCTTTATATACTTGCCCTTTGTTGCTGGTGGCGGATAGTTCTCTATCAGCGGCAGGAAGCGCTCGTTCAGTTGGGCGGTCGCCACTTTGCGCTGCTTGTTCTCATATACGTGCAGTGCCGTTTCCATCACTTTGTATATCCTCTGCTTGGTCGTCGCAGACGTGAAGATGATCGGGAAGTCCTCAAACGGGGCCATTCGCTCCCTTATCGACCGCTCATAGCCTTTGATGTCGGCGTTGGTCTTGCTCTCTATGAGGTCCCATTTGTTCACGCACACAACCAGACCCTTCTTGTTTTTCTGTATCAGCTGGTAGATGTTCAGGTCCTGTGCCTCGATGCCGCGTGTCGCGTCAATCATCAGTATGCACACGTCCGAGTTCTCTATTGCGCGTATCGAACGCACTACCGAGTAATACTCCAGGTCCTCGTTCACCTTCGCCTTTTTCCTTATGCCGGCCGTATCTACTAAATAGAAGTTCTTGCCGAACTTGTTGTACAGCGTGTATATGCTGTCGCGCGTGGTCCCGGGTATGTCGGTCACTATGGTGCGTTCCTCGCCTATGAAGGCGTTCAGTATGCTCGATTTGCCGGCATTGGGCCGGCCTACGATGGCGAAACGCGGCAGGTCGTCTATCTCCTCGCCGTTGTCGTCTTTCTTGAAGCGCGAGCATATCTCGTCAAGCAGATCGCCTGTCCCCAGTCCGTTCTCCGCGCTCACTATGAATGGTTCGCCCAAACCTAACTTGTAGAACTCCGCTGCGCCGTACTGCTGGTCGAATGCGTCCACTTTGTTCACGGCGAGCACGCACTCTTTCTTCGACTGGCGGAGCAGGTGGGCCACCTCCATGTCGAAGCGGGTCACGCCTTCGTTCACGTCCACAAGCAGCAGAACTACGTCTGCCTCCTGTATCGCCAGATTGACCTGGCGGTTGATTTCGCCCTCGAAAATGTCGTCCGAGTTCACTACCCAGCCGCCCGTGTCTATCACGCTGAACTCCTTCCCGCACCAGTCAGAGTGACCGTATTGCCGGTCTCTTGTCGTGCCGGCTTCGTCCGTCACTATGGCGCGACGAGTCTTTGTCAGACGGTTGAACAGTGTCGATTTCCCCACATTCGGACGACCTACTATTGCCAATATATTTGCCATTATCAATTATCAATTATCTACTGCTTCTACCGTCACAGTACCGTATCAGTACCGTAACAGACCGTGTCGTTACTCTTCGTCTTCACCGCAACCTCCGCAACCGCCTTCGCAGCCGCCGCCTTCACATCCGCCGTTGTCACAGCCTCCGCCGCCGCAACCTCCGCAGCAGCCTGTCTCGCGGCGGCGTGCGGCGTTGAGTTCTTTCATCGACGGATAGCGCACGCGCACCACTTTCCCCACAAAGTGCAGGTCTTCGCCCGCAAGGGGGTGGTTCAGGTCGAGAACTACGTTGTCCTCGTTCACTTCCATCACCTGTGCGTTCACGCGCTGCCTGTCCTCTGTCAGCATCTGTATGATGTTGCCTTCTATCACGCGCTCATCGTCAAACACGCCGTCGGCGGTGTAGAACATCTCTTTCGCGAAGGTCATTTGCCCGGCGGGGTCGTAATCGCCGTATGCCTCGTCTTTGCTGAGGACGAAGTCGAACTCCTCGTCAGGCTCTTTGCCTTCTATATGGGCCTCGAAGCTGGGAAGCATCATGCCGGTGCCGTGGCAATAGAGCAGAGGGCGTTTCTCTGTCGCCTCTTCCCATAGTTCTTCAGTGCCGTCATCGGCTTTTACGTACATCTTGTAAGCAAGGCTTACCATCAGTTCTTTTTCTGCTTTCATAATATAAATTGTCAATTATCAATTATCAATTCCGCCACCGGGTACGCAGGCTTCCAGCCTGCGGTTAATATGCAGTAGCGCTGCAATATCAATTATCCATTATCCATTACCACCACGTCACTCGTTTGTTGGTGTTGTCGGCGGAGTTCTTGTCGTACTTCAGGTCTTTGAGCATGCTCGCGTTCACGCCGATGTGGAACGTGTAGCTCTTGTACGGGCCGAAAGGCACAAAGCTTGCCGACATGTTCCAGCAGTGCAGGTCGCGGCTCACTGTGAAGTTGGTGTACGACACTTTCATTGCCGTGAAGTCGATGTTGGTGGAGGCGGTCATCTTCCACCCGCTGCCTAACGCTATTGTGCCCGACAGCGACATGGCGTGCTTGATGCCCATCTTCGGGTACATCTTGTCGTAGTCGAAGCCCCCCACTTGTGTGTAGTAGATGCTGTAGCCTATGTTCAGGTTCCACGGGATTTCGGTCTTCACGTAGTCTTCGTCGCGGCTGTCGGTTTCCTCGGCGTGGCTGTGTGTGTGCCGGTGCCGCTTGCCGTTGTTTATTGTCCCGTCCTCGTTCACCACGAGCGGGTCAAGGTTGTCCTCCTCTTCTTCTTCGTGCTTGCCGTTCTTTTTCTTGTCGCGGTTGAACCATTGTTTTATCTTCTGGTTGTTCAGCGTGTAGCTTATGCTGAAGCTTGTGCCGAGGAAGTGCGGAAAGCGGTGGTTGTGCCAGTACTGCTTGTTGGTCCTCACAGGCTGGCCGGCCGCGTTCAGCTCGTACATGTACGGGTCGAACTGCCCGCTCAGGTTGATGGTGTAGTTCACCACCGGAATCTTCAGCCTTAGTTGCACGTTGAAGTTCTCCCAGTTCATCGAGTCGGCGGCGAAGTTGTAGCCGCCCGATATGCCGAAGTTGTCTATCACGCTGTACACTTTGTATGCCGCCTTGCCTGTGGTGTCTTTGTCGTTCCGCACTTTGACCTCTATGTTGTTCTGCAGTCCGAAGTGCAGGCTGGCGTTCAGTCCTCGTGCCGCGTTGCCGTACAGACCGTTGCTGAAGCGGGAGTAGGTGTTGGTCTGGTACATTGGCACTCCTGCTGCGTCCAGGCGCGGCATCTTCAGTCCTGTTGCGGCATCGATGGAGTCGCTGTAGAGCGGCTGGTCGTAGCTGCCGTAGTAGCCCCAGAACGACTTGCCGAAGTCGGGGTGGTAGTTCACGCTCAGTTCCGGTGTCAGAACGTGGCGGAAGCGGTCCACTTTGTTGCCGAACAGCTTGCGAACGGGCGTGTAGAAACCATAGAGCTTGGTTGATAGGCGGAGGCTGGCATTGAAGTCGAAGACGTTGTAGAACCCGTTCACCGTGTCGCGCTGCAGGCTTTGCGTCTCGTTGTTCCAGCTCTGGTCGATGCGGCTGAAGTACATGCGGTCGGTCATGCTGAAGGTGGGCGTGATGCTCAGGTACTTCAGCACTGTCCATGTCGCGCTGATGGGCACGGAGTGCTTCAGCCCGGTGCGCCAGTCGCGCAGGAAGTCCGACTTGAAGAACAGGCGCTCCTTGATGTTGCTCACCGAAATCTTTGCGTTGCCGGAGTAGGAGAGTTTTATCTTCTCGTACCAGCGCTCTTTGCCCGTCCTCACTTTCCGCTTGAACGGATATACCGAACTCATGTTCACGCTCAGGTCGGGCAGGGTGGCGGTAATGGTGGAGTCTCTTGTCTGTTGGCTGAGCAGTGCGCTCAGGCTGACTGTCCACGGGCTGTTGGGGAAGCGCTGCGTGTAGTTTATGCTGCTTGATTTGGTGTTCTCCGAGTTGAGGCGGCTGTTGTAGTAGCTGTTGATGTTGCTTCGGTTGTATCCGCTTGTGGTGAGGTTCACGCTTGCGGAGAAGTTGTTGTAAGGGTTGGCTTTCGCGTCCTGCTGGTGGGTCCATGCAATGCGCAGGTTGGTGCCGACCCTGTAGTCGGGCAGACCTTTGTCACCTGTAACGTCGTTGCGGTAGTTGATGTTGATGCTGCCGCGGAACTTGTAGCGCTTCACGTAGTTGGCATTGGCGTACAGCGCCCATGTCCCGCGCGAATAGATGTCGCCGGTGACCTCAAGGTCAATGTAGTCGTTGATGGCGAAGTAGTAGCCGAGACCGCGCAGATAGAGTCCGCGCGAATAGTCGTCGCCGAAGGTCGGCATGATGAGTCCGCTCGCATACTTGGTGGAGAAGGGGAAGTAGCCAAACGGGATGAAGAGCGGAGTGGGGATGTCGCCAAGCACCATGTAGGCAGGGCCGGAAGCTATGTAGTCGCCAGGCTTTACTTTGGCTTTGGTGAGTTTGAGGTAGAAGTGCGGGTGGTCGTGCTGGTTGCAGGTTGTGTATTTGCCGCCTGCCATGGTGAGCACGTCGCCGTCGGTCTTTTTGGTGCGGTCGGCCACTATGTAGCCTTCGCCCTGCTCGGTGACAACGCCGCGTATATATCCTTTGCGGGTCTTGAGGTTGTAGTTTATTTCGTTGCTCTCGTAGCTGTCTTTGCCGTCCTTGAATACGGGTTTGCCCTTCACTTCCTCCTCTTGCTCGTCGTATCTCCCGCGCGCGTAGATGAGGCTGCTGTCAAGGTTGGCGCGTATGTAAGCGGAGGTCAGTTCCATCTTCTGGTAATTGACTTTGCCGTCTCCGTGGAGCATTACCGTGCCGTTTGCCAGCAGCACTACCGAATCTTTTGCCGTGTATGATACCGGCGCGTCCAGTGCGCTTTGCTGCTTTGGCGCAGGCTTGACTTCTGCCGCTGCTATGGCAGCCGTATCAGCAGTCTGCGTGGCGGTAGTGTCAGCAGTCTGCGTGGCGGCCGTGTCCGCAGTCTGCGTGGCGGCCGTGTCCGTTGCTGAAGCTGCAATAGTGTCCGCTTTCAGCGTGGTGTTTGTTATGTCTGTCCGCAAACTGTCTGTCATAGTAGTGTCCTTCCGCATGATTTCCGTAGTGCGCGCCGTGCCGTTGGCAATAGTGTCTGTAACGGCGGCCGACCCGCAGAGCGGCCATGCTGCCAAAAGCAGTAATATCGTTATATGTGCGTATATATATGTGCGCATACGCGCGTGCATCCGTATAAAAAGCCTGCAAAATTACTGCTTTTCTTTTATATATGCAAATTTTATGCGCTTTTTTGCAAATAAATTTGCATGTTCCCCGTCTTTTCCGTACCTTTGCACGCAATTTTACAACTTACCAACAATGCGGGGCGCAAAAGCCCCTTATCGCAATGACACTGAATGAACGTATAGCCGAACTTACGGCAAAAGTGGAAGAGATGAAAGCCGCCAATCAGGAAGAACTGGAGGCTCTGCGTATCAAATATCTTTCAAAGAAAGGGGAGATAAGCGAACTGTTCAACGAGTTCCGTGCCGTCTCCAAAGAGGAGAAAGCCGCTTTAGGGCAGCCCCTCAACCGCCTCCGCCAGATGGCAGAGCAGCGCATGACGGAGCTGAAAGAGGCTGTTGCCGCCGTTGCCGAATCGGCAGTGGTGCGCGACGACCTTACACGCACTCCTGACCCGATGGCACTCGGAGCAAGACACCCCTTGTCGCTTGTACGCGAGCAGATAATCGACATCTTCTCGCGCATAGGCTTCACGGTGGCTGACGGCCCCGAAGTGGAGGACGACAAACACGTGTTCGGCATGCTGAATTTCGCACCCGAGCACCCTGCCCGCGACATGCAGGACACTTTCTTCGTCGAGAAGGAGGACGGCGTGCAGAAACCCACTGATATACTGCTGCGTACACACACTTCGAGTGTGCAGACAAGGGTGATGACGGAGTTTGCGAAGCGGTTGCGCAACGGTGAGGACGGTGCTATTCGTGTGCTGTGCCCGGGGCGCGTTTATCGCAACGAGGCTATCTCTGCACGCGCGCACTGCTTCTTCCACCAGGTGGAGGGCTTGTATATCGACAAGAACGTCAGTTTCGCCGACCTGAGGCAGGCGCTGCTGTACTTCGCCAAAGAGATGTTCGGCGAGGGGACTGACATACGTCTGCGTCCGTCGTACTTCCCCTTTACGGAGCCGAGTGCGGAGATGGACATATCGTGCGACATCTGCGGCGGCAAAGGCTGCGCGTTCTGCAAAGGCACAGGCTGGGTGGAGATTCTGGGTTGCGGCATGGTGGACCCCAACGTACTGGAAGCCTGCGGCATAGACAGCAAGGTTTATTCCGGCTACGCTTTCGGCATGGGCGTTGAGCGCATTGCAAACCTGAAATACCGCGTCAAAGACCTGCGTCTGTTCTCGGAGAACGACGTGCGCTTCCTCCGCCAGTTCGAAAGCTGCTGAACGTTTGGCAACGACGAACAGGCAAGCTTGCAAAAGCGGACAGGCAAACGCAAAGGACATAAGAAAAACAATACGGACCAGCGATGAGTCCGTATTGTTTTTGGTCTGTAAAACAGGTGGTTAGTGCACTTGTGCAACTATGTATCAGCGCACTTGTGCATCTATGTATCAGCGCACTTGTGCACTTCCACACTTGCTTTTAGCGCACTTGTGTGCCTGTTGCGTCATAAATCTTGCCGTCGGCGGAGATGATGCGCATTGTGCCGTTGCTGATGACTTTCTTTATCTGCATGGCGGTGGTTTCATCAATGGCAGTTGAAGATTTTGCAGCACCGATTTCAACAGTTACAGACTGACCTTTGGAGTTGGTGGCATTGATGACAATGCGGACTTTGCCGTTCTCGTTGGTGACGGTGGCAGTGCCGGAGGTGATGAACCATTCTTGTTCTATTTCAGTTTTGGCATCATTGAGAGTGGCAACAAACGATGGGACAAAGTTGTATTTGCCACCCTGCATTACTTCACCGGGTGATGCCTGCATTGTGCCGGCAGCATCGGTGTTGTTGATAGTGTATGTGCCCGCAGGAATAGTGATGTCAGGGTCAATGGCATTGACATAGAATACAAGGTCGATATATTTATTGTCAGTGCTGCTTCCGAAGACAGAAATATATTTTTTGGTATCGAAATAATCGGTGTTGAAGATGAAGTCACCTGCTTTTAACGAAGCAGCGAATGAGGTGGTCTCGTCAAAAGCGAAAGGATCGAAGTTGGTGATGTGGTAGATGGTATTGTCAGTGCCGAGCAGATAGAAGTCAAGGGTGAGGTAATCATCTTGACTTAGGATAGCGTTTCCCATGCCGTCTTGAATAGGGATTAACTCACCGTTTTTCTTAAGGTAGGTAAGCGAGCCGGGCTCCTCGGTGCTGATATAAACACTTTTGAATGTAGAGGAAACAGATGTGCCGGGTGCCACAAGCTGGAACGAATAGTTGTCGGAAGCGGTGCCTGCAACAAACCAGTATGCAGGGTCTGACTTGGTCTGGTCTTCAAAATTAGTGAAACCGGTGATGGAGAGTTCCACCATATCACCGTCAGCAACAGCCGCCATTTGTTTCGGAACAATGGCGTAAAGCGGGAGAATGCCTGTAAAAAGGGCAAGAATGAAGGGGATAAGTTTTTGTTTCATAGTTTTGTGTATTTAAGTGTATTATTTTGATACTGCCTGACTTTGCGGTCAGGCAGTATCCTGCTGGTTATTTGTTCGTTATGCCGGCAGCAGTCATGCTGCAGGTCATAGTATTAAGGTTGCTGCATCAGGGGCGCTGGGCACCGTAGTTGGCTTTTGCACCGAAGAGCTTGAGGGCTTTGTCGAAGTTGTAGCGGTTGCCGTACATGGAGACACGGCGAACCTCGCTGCCCTGCATGTTCTGCCCTGTTGCCTGGCGGAACATGTTAGAAGCCGAATTGGGGTTGAAGTTCTGTGACTGGGCAATGACTTTCAGGTTGGCGAAAGCCTCGAGGTAGTCCTTGTCGAAAGCATTGATGACCGCGTCACCGGCAGGCAGTTCGAGGTTGTTTTCCGCCTTTGGGAGGGTCTTTTCGTCCACCATCTCCTCAATGTCGGTGCACTTGACGTTGGTCCACTTGCCTCCGCCCTTAGAGGGGAGCTGCAGGTCGGCAGCGTTGAGGAAATAATAGTTGTCGTAGAGGTTGGTAATGCGTTTGGCTTCGATAGGAGCGTCGGGGCCCGAGAGTGCGTGTGTGCGTGCCACAGCCGCGTAGTTGTTGCCCACGAAGAGGTTGTGGTGTACATCGGCACTGATGAGCGTCATAAACTCGAATCCGTACCCCATGTCTTCCATGTATTTGTCGCGGCACCAGCTGAATGCGATGGTGTTGTGGTGGAAATTGATGTGCGATGCTTCTCCGTTTTTGTCACCCCCGCTCACACGACAACCTGCATAGCGGTTGGAGACAAAGACGTTGTTGCAAATTTCGACTTCCCCGCAACGCGAGCCGAACTGTATTCCGAACTGTGTGCAGTTGGCAATCAGGCAGTTACGGATAATCACATTACCGGCAATCCAGCCGTCAGAATGGAATCCGCTGTGTTCTATTTGTGGCGGAATAGCATCTTCCATGCGTCCTGTTTCGAATGCAGCAGACGGGCATCCGAAGCGCTCATCTTCCGGTTTGGCGGGTTTGTAGAAGTTCTCCAGACCCATATCCAGCATTATGCCGTCGATGATAAGAGTGCCTTTTGGCTTTTTGGCCATCACGTCGTCCAGGTCGCGTGTTGTATGAATCAAAGCCTTGCTGCCGTTGGTTCCCCGCTGCTCTTCTCCCGGCTGTATGCGTGTGATGTACTTGAGCGGGTCACGCTCGGTGAAGTCGGCATTCCAGCCGCCTTCGATGGTGATGAAGTTGCTGATTTCGATGTATCCCTGGTTGGTGTAGCCGAGGAAGTTACCTTCGCTTATGCGCACGATGGCACCATCTTCCTTGTTCTCTTTGATGGTGTTGAGGACGGCCTGCACGTCTTTTTTGGCAGTGGCGGGCGAGAGTCCGTCCGCACCGCGTGCGGCACCATTCTTGCTGACGTAATAGACTTTGCCGTTGTTGGGATTGGCAGTGCGTGTTGCGGCAGCCGACGACTGACTCTGCTGCTGCGGAGCAGCCTGCTGCTGTGTTTTCGGCTGTGACTGCGTAGAAGACTGCTGCTTCTCCTGCGTTGAGGTCTGCACCTGCTCGCTGATGGCATTGCCGAGCTTCTTCAGGAACTGCGCGTTGGCAGGCATAAAGAGCAGGCCTGCCAGCAGTAAAGATGAAAGAATTTTTTTCATAAATTAAACAATTTAGTTATTAGGATTGGTTTTTCTTTTGTATTTCCGCGTCAATGACGAATATTGTTCCATCGGGTGAACTCAATACATTCTTGGGCTTGATGTCAGACAGGACAAACTCTTCGTTTTCAAATACGCCATCCTCTTTTGTTTGGCAGAAGCCTTTTGAAAGCATATATTCCGCTATTTCCTCCTCTTTTGCAAAACCGGCATTGGGTACAAACGGCTGTGCAAAAACAGGATAGACATTGGTTCTGCTCATCACATGGAAGCCGACAAAGCGCATCGGTGTTGCGCGGAAAAGGGTATTGTAGCAATCTATCCGCTCAAGCAGTTTCAGTATATCACCGCCTGTATGCACAAGCGTATTCATTTTATAAACGACATTCAGCAACGGGTCTATCCAATTTTCACATTCATTCCCGCTTTGGAAGAGCAACAGGTGCCTTTCTTTAGCAAAGGTGCCGAACATGTCTATGATACGGCTATTTGCCACAGCCCAATCGTATGCAGCAGGGTGCTGCGCGAAGCGGTCAAGCCCTATGAGCGACTGTTGTAGGCTTGGTGCATTTGCCTGTGGTGCTGAATCTCCCATTTGTAGTCAATAACACGGCTTGAGTAATCTGCAATATATTGCATTGCTCTCTGTTCGTTTTCTTGTGCCGACATGTTTTTATAATTTGTGTGCAAAGGTACGAAATAAAATTGAAATATGCAAATAAAAACGGGAAAAAATATAAAAAAACATGAGGAAAACATGAGAAAAATATGAGAAAAATATGAGAAAGACGGGAGAAAGGCGGAAGAAAAACCGGAAAGAAACCGGAAAAAGAAGGAGTGTAAGTATTTGAGCGGTTTTTGTGACATTATGTCACACGGAGATGACAGGGAGACGACTCGGAGACGACAGCAAGACACAAGCAAGAAAATGCGAGAAAAACCGAAAAGCAAAGTGTAAGCAAAACAGGCGAAAAAGTGACAATGTGTCAGGCGGAGCGGCGGCGCCAGACGATGTAGCCGTAGATGCAGTTGGCCGTCCAGAAAACATACTGCATGAGCATGCAGGCATTGCCCGCCTGCGCCCACAGGAGGATATAAAGGATGTCGATGGCAAACCATATATACCAGTGCTGGCGGTATGCCATGACCATGAGGACCTGTGCGGCAATGGCAGGAACAGTGGTGAAGGCATCGAACCAGGGCTGTGTGTCGTCGGTGAAACGCGCGAGCATAAAGCCTGTAGCGGCAGAGCTGACAACCAGCACAACTGACAGCAAAAGAAAGAGTTGAGAACTCAACGAGCGGGTTTTGATGATGGAGTTATTGAATGAAGTAATGACGGATGAGTCGGCAGCGGGTGAGGCCTCTGTATCGGCTTTGGGGGTGACGGCGGCGGGATGTGTGCACCTGCGGCGCCAGACATAGATGCCGTAAAGCTGGCTGACAAAGTAGAAGCAGTTCATGGCAATGCCGGCATAAAAACGCTCGAGCCAGCAGAGGTAGGTGTAAGTGATAATCTGTCCGAAGCCGAAGAAGAAAGTGAGGATACTGCCCTCGGAGCAGAGAACAACCGAGCAAATACCGAAAAGTCCGCTGACAAGCGACCAGGGATTGTCAGGAACAAGGACAAAAGTGACAACCTGAACGAGGAGGCCTGTCAGGAGAAAAATAGGGGTGAACAGATTGCTTTTGTTTATCAGCATTTAGATAATTGACAATTGATATTTCGAGGTTATTGCAGTTGTTCCATACTCTCACTTTTTGTTGGCGGCGGACTTCAGTTCGGCGGGCTTTTGGCCGGTGAGGGGTACGTCTTTCCAGATGAAAGTCTCCTCGAAGTCCCAGTTTTCCTTTAGCGCGAGCTTCTTCGGGAAGTAGAAGACCGGTTCCGGCTGGCGGTGCAACATCCAGTCGCCTGTAGTCCATTGTCCGTCGCCGTTGGTGTCGCGGAAGATGCGCAGGTAATACGTGACGGGCGCAAGGTGCGTGACGGTGATGTCCGGCGAGGGCAGGGGGTATTGCCGTAGCGGTTCGTCCTTGTCGTTGAGCAGCTGCAGAACCATGTCCGGGGTGTGGTCCTCAACATGCAGAATGAGCGTGGCGTAGTCCTCGTCGGATTTGACGGTGAAGGTCCATGCGGCGGAGTCGTTGGCATTGCCATAGACGGAGACGAGGGCAGCCGAATCGGCTGTCAGTCTGTAGGTTTGCTTCTGCTGCATGTCGAAGATGACGGCGAAGCGCATGTGTGCGGAGTCGCGCGGGATAAGCGTGAAGGGCAGGGGCTGCCAGAGCGTGTCGTGCTTGATTTCGAGTCGCATGGAGTCCTGCTGAACAAGGCTGACCGGAAGAGGGGAACTGAGAACCAGCGTGTCGAAGACCTCGAAAGCCTCTCGTGCGTTGGTGGTGACGAGGAGCGGATCCGGGCGCGGGGGCAGGGTGTCGTTCTTCTGCTTTTTGGCGGCATTGCGGTCGGCAATAGTCTGCCTGAAGACGGCAAAGAGTGTGTCGGTCTGCGGCTGCAGGTTGAAGAGCGAGTCGGACTTGAGGTAGGTGACGGCAAAGCGCAGCGAGTCGGCAGCAATGACGGCGGAGTCGGTGAGCCAGTAGGTGAAAGTGTCGCGCTGTGTGCCGGTCTGCATGATGTATGCTGTGTTCCAGTCGTAGAAAGGCGCGTCGTCGTATAGCGGCAGCGGCAGCACCTCCGGCTCCTGCCTTGCGGCGGTGCTGAAGACGAGCGAGAAGGCGTTGCGCTCTTTGCGCAGTACGCGGCTGATATAGTGCTGCTGCTTATCCTCGCGGAAGAGCATGAGCTGAATGCCGGACGGCTCAAAGAGGTGCAGTTCGGCAGTGATGATGCTGTCGGGCAGGTGAAGGAGCGAGTCGTTGACCAGCGTGTCGCGCCAGATGGTGTCGGTGGTGGTCTGCACCACCACTTCGGGCGTGAAGAGCGTGTCGGCGAAAGCCAGGGGTTCGCCGGTCTGATAGACGAAGTCGCGGCTGATGTCCTGCAGCGCGTAGAGCCGGTAGGTGCCCGGGTGGATGTTGTGTATGGTGAAAGTGCCGTCGTCGTTGGTGATGCCGATGCGTGTGAAAGGTTCGGCTGCGAAGACGGTGTCGCTGTGGTTCTCGTGTATGCCGACCACCACTCCCTGAACGGGGTTGAGGTTCTCCGCATCGAGCAGAATGCCGTGTATCTCAAGCGAGTCCATCTCCGGTCCGGTGGCGAAGGAGAAGCTGTAGCCGTTGAGGGCGTTGCGCTCGTTGTTGTCCTTGATGGCGGAGCCGAAGTTGATGGTGTAGGTGGTGTTGTCGCGCAGCGTGTCGGGGAAGGAGACAATGACCTTCTTGCCTATGGCAGAGACCTCCGCCGGATGTTTCTGCGGGGGTGAGATGACGACGTTGTCGGCTATGTTCTCCAGGATGACATACTCGTTGAAGGCGATACGGACTTTCTGCTCTTTGTAGTTGAGGGCTCCGTTCTCGGGCTTGGATTTTTTGACGGCCGGCGGAGTGACATCCTTAGGTCCTCCCTGCGGCCCTATGCCCCTGTTGGCGCAGCCGGCGGCGAGGAGCAGCAGGCAGGCGAGCAGATATGCGTGGCGGCGTTTCATTTGCGGCGTATCTCTTCCATGGCGCGTCTGAGGTCTTCGTCGTCCTTGAGCAGGTAGGTGACGCGGCCTTCCTGGAAATAGTAGCGCGTGACAATCTCGGCTCCGAGCAGGCGCTTGACCGACTGCTTGTTGCGCATCACCGCCTCTCGGAAAGACGGCTGCAGACGCAGTTGCAGCGTGTCCATGAGCTGCAGTGTGAGGCTGTCTATGTCCTCCTCGCGCGCCATCTCCATCATCTCCTTGAAGTAGCGCGAAGTCTCTGTTTCATAGACGAAACGGCGCTCGTCGAGGAAGTCGAGGAAGTCGTTGAGCATGTCGTCGGTGACGCAGAAGTCCCGCGGCGCGGGTATGGTGTCGTGCAGGCGGCGGAAGCGGTTGGCGTAGTCGAAGAAGAGATGCGAGCGGAAGAGGGTGTAGGCTATGTCGAGCTTCTGGGAGTCGGGCATGACAATGTCGGGCAGAATGCCTCCGGCAGTGTCCCTGTGCAGTTTGTTGCCCTTCTGCCTCTCGGCATAGTCGATGGCCTGTATGCAGCGTCCGGATGGGAGGTAGTAGTGCGCAGTGGTGACCTTGAGGTGGCCGTCGTAGGCAATGGGGCGTATGCTCTGCACGAGCCCTTTGCCGAAAGTGCGCTGCCCGATGAGGGTTGCGCGGTGCAGGTCCTGGAGGCTTCCGCTGACAATCTCCGCCGCCGAAGCCGACTGCCCGTTGACGAGCACTACGAGCGGCATGTCCGGATAGAGGGGGGTGGCGGAGGTGCGGTATGAGCGGTTGGAGTTCTTGACTTTGCCTTTGGTGGTGACCACTTCGGTGTCCTTGTCCACGAAGAGTCCGACCAGCTGTATGGCTTCGTCAATCAGTCCGCCTCCGTTGCCGCGCAGGTCGATGATGAGGCGGTCGATGCCGTGCTCACTGCGCAGCTGCTCGACGGTGTTGAGGAACTCCATGGCGCTGCCGGTGGTGAATTCGGAGAAGAGTATGTAGCCCGTTTTGGCATCTTCCTCCGTGCCGAAAGGCTCTCCGAGGGCTGTGCTGCAGCTGACTGGCGGGAGGTGTATCTCGCGCCTTGTGAGGGTCTTTTTCAGCGGTTTGCCCTCTCCCTCGCGCTCGATGAGCAGTTCCACCTGTGTGCCTGCCTCTCCGCGCAGTCTTTCGCTGACTTCGCGGGTAGTCTTGCCGGTGCACCTGAAGCCGTCCACCTTGAGCAGTTTGTCGCCTGCTCGCACGTCGTTCTCACATGCCGGCATGCCTGCGTAGGGTTCGGAGATGACCACCGCACTGTCGCGCAGCATGATGAGCGCGCCTATGCCGCCGTACTTGCCGGTGGTCATGATGCGGAGGTTGTCGTCCTCTTTCTTGGGTATATAGACGGTGTAGGGGTCCACGCGCATCAGCATGCGTCGTATCGCCTCTTCGGTGAGGTCTTCGTAGTTGAGGGTGTCGGCATAGTTCATGTCGAGCTGCCGCATCACGTCGGTGAGGATGGTGAGGCTTTTCTGTATGCGCGTCGTCTTTTCCTGCGCGCTGGCCGCCTCAAGGCATAGCATGGCGGCAAGTATGGCTGTCAGTGTTCTTTTCATTGCTGCCGGTCGTTGTTGTCCGTCTTGGGGTAGGCGGGCAGGTAGGCGGATACATCCTTGTTGTATGAATAGAGGTCGCGCACGAGCGTTGAGCTGATGTGCGCGTATTCGGGGCGCGTGTATAGCAGTATGGTCTCCACGCCTCCGAGCTGCTTGTTGGCCTCCGCCATGTTGCGCTCGTACTCGAAGTCCTCCACGCACCGAATGCCGCGCAGAATGAAGCTCACGCCGTGTTCGCGGGCGAAGTCCACCGTCAGACAGTCGTATATCTCCACCTCCACTGCGGGCTCGTCGGCGAAGATGCGCTGTATGGCTGCCAGACGCTCGCGGATGGGGAAAGTCTCTTTCTTGACGCTGTTGCGGCCGATGCCGATGATGATGCGGTCGAAGAGGCACAGACCGCGCTTGACTATGTCGTAATGGCCTATGGTGAAGGGGTCAAAACTCCCCGGAAAGATTGCAGTTCTCATGGTTGATGACGGGATTGTTGTACATTTCGTATAGTTTTTCGCGCAGGAAGGCGGTGTCTTTGCGCGGTATGTCGATGAGGGCAAGGCGGCTTTCTATGTAGTCGTCGAAGGCTTTTCCGCGCGGATAGATTTCGTATGCGGCATGGATCTGCCTGTCTATCTGCCGCGCTATTTCCTGCAGCTGCCTGTTGCGCGGCAGCGTCTCCAGTTCGGCCTGGTGCAGGTTGAGCCAGTGGTTGATGGAGGGCGTGATGCGGTACATCACTTTTCCTTTGCGCCCGAATACGCCGGTGCGCATGCTGAAGATGTCGTCTTCTTTGGTCTTTTTCCAGTCCGGATTGTCGCGTTTGAGCTGCATCTCGGCGGCTTTGAGGTAGTCGCATGGGTCGTACTCGTAGCTGATGGAGGTCGGGCAGATGTTCATGCGCCTTATAGCGTCGATGACGCTGCCGCACGAGCCTCCCAGGGTCAGCATCTTCAGCACAGCCTCCTGTGTGCGGTCGTTGCCGTCTTTGGCGCGGCCTTCGCGCTGTGCGAGCCAGATGCTTTTGCCGCGGCTGCGCAGGTGGTGCATGTAGTCGGACAGGTGCTGCGAGTGCTGCAGTAGTTCTCTCGGCGAGCCGTCGCGCACCACGGTGAAGCAGCGGTTGAGGCGGAAGAAGACGCGGAGCCACCAGCGCCCGTACAGGTTGTTGCCTATGCCCATGTACGGGCGTATGTTGAGCCTGTAGCGGAGCAGCATGCTCAGCCAGGCCGCGTCCATCACTATGTCGCGGTGGTTGCTCAGGAAGAGCGCCCCGTGCTTCAGGTCGTCCTTGCTGCACTGCATGTCGAGCCTTACGCCGTCGGATGTGCGCAGCGACAGACAGTAGAGCGATGGCATAACAAGCAGGAAATCAGCCACCTGCAGCAGTCCGCCTGCCCTGTATGCGCGTATGTCTTTATATTGGTCTGCCATGTTGAAGCATCGTTTTGTCGGTTGTTCAGTTGTTCAGTGCGCCTTTGGCAGCTTCGCGGTAGGCCACCATCAGCCCGCCCGTGCCGAGCAGCGTTCCGCCGAAGTAGCGGACCACCACCACCAGCACTTTGTCGCGCTTCTGTGCATCTATGGCGCGCAGTATCGGCAGACCGGCCGTCCCGTGCGGCTCACCGTCGTCTTTGGTGCGCCATAGGTCGCTGCCGAGGCGGTAGGCGTAGCACACGTGCCTTGCGTCGTGGTACTTCTTTTTGTACCACGCTATGCGGGCTTTGGCCTCGTCCTCCGTCTCTATCGTCTCGGCGAATCCGAGGAACTTGGAGCCGCGATCCTTGTATATGCTCTTGCCGGTCTCCATAAAACGCCTGCAAAGTTACGTTTTTTTTTGCATACGTCCAAATTTATTTGTCCCTTTGAGGATAATTTTGCATCTTTTTGCAAATTTATTTGTCCGTTTGAGGATTTAATAGTATCTTTGCACGGAATTTGTCACCACAAAAACCTATGCTTATGAAACGTTACAGCCTGCTTCTGCTTGTTTTTTCCGTCCTCTTTTCCGGCTGCCGGAGAGAGCAGAAAGAGATTGTCATTCTCTTCGACAACGATGTGCACTGCGCAATGGATTTCTATCCGAAGATGGCGGAACAGCGCAAACAAGCCCTGCTTCGCACCCCCAATGTCGCCGTGGTGAGCGCGGGCGACTTCGTCCAGGGCGATGCCGTAGGCAGCCTGTCGAACGGCGAATATGTGGTGGAGGTGATGAACGCCGTGCCATACGACTACGTCACCATAGGCAACCACGAGTTTGACTACGGCATGAAGCAGCAGCGGAAACTCGCGGACAGACTCAAGGCTCAGACTCTGTGCTGCAACTTCAACCGCGCGGACGGCACTTCCCTCTATCCCGCCTTCGCCATAAGGCGCTACGGCAGACTGCGCATTGCTTTCATCGGAGCGGCTACCCCCACTTCATACACATCCTCCACACCCTCGTTCTTCTGCGACGAGACAGGCAGGCTCGTCTATGACTTCCACGCCGCGGACACCTTCGCCCGCATACAGCAGGCGGCGGACGAGGCAAGGCGCGAGGGGGCGGACATCGTCATCGTGCTCAGCCACCTCGGCGACGACACACAGCTGGCACGCAGCGGCGACATGATTCGCGCCACAACCGGCATCGACGCGGTGCTCGACGGACATGCGCACCATTTTCTTGACATGCGTATCCCCAATGCCGACGGCGACACGGTGATGCTCCTTTCCACGGGCGCGCGCGGGGCATATATAGGTCGCCTCACTGTCATGCCCGACTGCCGGCTGCTGCCCGAATTCCTCCTTTGCGACACGCTCGCGGCGGACTCCGCTGTGGCTGACAAGGTGGAGCAGGTGCGCCGGAACGTCAGGAGGCAGACCGAAGCGGTGGTCGGATATGCAGAGGTCACACTCACCGACAAGGACTGCAACGGCAACCGACTCGTCAGACGCGGAGAGACCAACCTCAGCCGCTTTGTGGCGGACGCTATGCGCTATGCCACAGGAGCGCAGATAGGTGCCATACACGGCGGCAGTCTCCGTGCTGCCGTGCCGGAAGGCGGCATCACTATGGGGAACATCATCGCCCTGCTGCCGTTCAACAACCACGGGGCTGTGGTCAGCATGACGGGGCAGCAGCTGCTTGACGCGGCGGAGGTGGCGGTGGCGCGATGGCCCGAGGAGAACGGCGACTTCCACATCTTCAGCGGACTCAGATATACCATCGACGCGTCTGTGCCGTCGTCTGTGCGCTTTGGCGACGACAACTTCTTCTGCGGCATCGGAGACACCAGGAGGATTGTGCTCATGGAGGTGCAGAGCAGCGACGGGGCAGGGTGGCAACCCATTGACCCGCAGGCTGTTTACACTGTAGGCGGACTCGACTACACGCTGGTCAATCGTGGAGCGTCGGGTATGTTCCGCTATGCCGAGCCGCTCTATTGTCCGGACATGAAGGACACGGAGATGCTTGTCACCTACCTTCGTCACTTGGGCGACACTGTCCGCCGCGCCGACTATCCGCTCCACTTCACTGACCCTCGGTTCATGGTGCAGGGCGAATGAAAACGAACAACAAACAACAATTAAAATAAACCGTTATGAAAAAATCAATCTTCATTCTGGCTCTGGCATGCCTGTGGACGGCGGGAGCCAACGCTTTCGATTTTTATGTGAAAAGTACGGAAATTACCGAATCAAATGCCGACCTCTTTGGCGACGGCAAGGTCGCTGTCACGTTCAGACCCTCGGCGAAAGAAATAATCCTCAGTCTCAATGGGGCTGTTATTCAGGATAATTTACCGCAAGCGGCTGTCGTTGTTTTTGGGGGAGACAACGAATACAACACACTCCGCATTGATGTGGCTGGCGTTTGTTCGATTGTCAATAAGACGGAGGATGCCGCTACTGCTTTGGTTGCAGGAACAGGCAGGGTTATTGTGCAGCAGTCGCAGCCTGACAGTAAAATTTCCTTTATCGGAGCCTGTTATCTGAACAATGCCGAAGTCGTTTTCGGCTCTGAAAGAACCGACCTCGGACTGCTTGATGTATATGTCAAAACCGAGTATAATATGCCTGCTATGCTGGCTGATGGTATCAACAGCAGCAGCGTCTTGCTCAGACAGGCAAAAATCGTTCTGGAGGCAAATGACAAACTGATTGTAGGCACTTTTGACAGGGTCTTCCCCGGAGCGGCGTTCACACCTGATGTCACTTTCAAATCCGGCGCACTCTGTCAGGGCGAAACAGAGTTCACAGGCAAAACGCTCACCATCGAGCCTCCCTTCCCACTGACAATAGGAGGAGTATATATCAACAAAAACAACTGCACCGCTTTCAATCCCGGCAGCACTATCCTCAAAAACGGCTCGGTCAGCTACGACCCCGAGAAAAACATCCTCACACTTGAAGGAGTGACAATCAACGGCGGCATAAAAGCCGAAACGGACAACCTCACCATCAGCCTCAAAGGAGACAACTTCATTACGGCGGACGGCACTTCCGGCGATGTGATTTGCGTCAATGGCTCCAACCTCATCATTACAGGCGAAGCCGACGCCACACTCACGCTTAAAGGCAACGGAACGGTGGGAGAAGGCATACGGGCTGAAGGGAACATCACCGTCAACGGCTTCGCCAAACTCGAAATCAACTCCGTCGGCACTGGCATTGACGGAGGCATGGACGGCAACGCCTCACTCACCGTCGGATACACCAACATCGACATTCAGTCCGACTACAAGGCTCTGGACGGCTTCTGGCAGGTCTTCATGCCTGAACGCATGCTCCTCACTCCCGCAGAAGCCGAGTTCAGCGAGGTGGAACACAGCTACGTCATCATGGACGAGATGTTCATCGGAACACCCGTCACCAACCTCCAAATGAGCTTCGCAAGCTACAACATCAACTTCTGCGACGTGGAGATAACCGGACAGAACTGCGACAACATCATCGTTCCCGGAACAACCGGCAAGGCTGCCTACGACAACAAAACAAGAACACTCACTCTCAACAACTTCGACGGCTCGGCACTCACCGACAACCCCTATGCCATCGAGGTGCCCGACAAATTTGAACTCACTATCGCACTCGCCGGCACCAGCACACTCGTCTCCAACGACCGCGTCATTGACATCATTGGCACCAAACTCGTCATCAGCGGCAACGGCACACTCAACATCAACAGCACTAACGACGGAATAACCTTCCACAACAAGAACGCAAGGCTCGAAGTGAAAAAAGGTGCCAGACTGAACATCAATGCCGACAGCTACGGCATACACTGCGACCCCGCTGAAAGGGAAATCAACTGCATGGAAGGTCTGGATGACTATGCGCCGGTTGTAGCTGTCGATAACGCACAGATAACCATTGCACCCACATCGATGGCTGCCGTCAGCGACATACTGGACCTCGAACTCGGCACGGACATGCAGATTATGGAGCCGGCAGGGGCGTCGTTCCAGTTCAACTGCACTAACATGGTCTTCGGCATCACCACCGACGGCTATGCCGCCACCACGCAGAAAGTGACCATCGCCCCCAAGAACGGCATCATCAGCGGCATGGAGAACATTGCTGCACCGGCATCGCAGGCTGTGAAGACCGTTGAGAACGGCCGTGTCGTCATCCTTCGCGACGGCGTCCGCTACACCCTTCTCGGCACGGAAATAGAGTAACAAGTCCCCTCCAAATAGACCAACGAATCCCCTTCCTCCCGTCTTCGGGAACAAAACATATCAGGAGCCATCGCTCCTGATATGTTTTTTCCGGCTCCCGCCCTTTCTATATCTCGATATTTCGATATCTCGGTCTCTCGACTTTCGACTCGAAAACGGCTTTCGACTCAAAAACTACTTTATCTCGCACTCGTTGTTGTCGAGCACGTGTATTGTCCGCTTGCCGGTCAGGTGCAGCAGGTCGGGGGTCTGTTCGCCGCCGTCGGCATTGCAGTTGTTCAGCACGATGTTCACATCGGTCACCTCCTTGGGGAAGGTGAAGGTGTAGCGGCCGTTCTTGTCGGCGGTTAGCGCGCGGCCGGGCCAGTTGCCGAGCGGCTGGATGCCGTCGTCAAACCAGGCGTAGAGGTTCACCCTCTCCCAGTGGTCGGCGGTGATGGTCAGCGAAACGGTGCCGGTGTCGTCGTTCCCCGTGCAGGACGGGAGCAGGGTCAGCGACGCAAACAGAAGCGTCAGAAGAAAGAGTGAAAAGTGTTTCATAAATGTGGTGTTTTTTTGATGATTAGTAAATCCCGAAAGACCGCTCCTCTAAAAGACATCTGCCCGCTCTATAACTCGCTGCACAAGGCATATCAGCCTTCCGGTTTTCCGCTTTTGAGCGGAGCGGTCTTTCTTCTTTTTGTCATTTCTGCTGCAAATTTACGACTTTTATTTTATTCCTGCAAACTTTTTGCGAAAAAAGTGCGCAAAATGTATAAAAACACCAGACTGACCTCTCTTAATGTCATTCGCCGCTATCCGGTGCGAATGATGTGGTTGAGTCACCACAGCGGCCACCGCAGGCACTCTCTGCCTGCGATAGCCGCAACTGTCAATTGTCAATTATCCATTGTCAATTTTCTTGTCTTTTCGCTTGCTGTCGAGCCATTGGCGCAGGTGTTTGCTGCCTATGGCGTAGAGCAGGCGCAGCACGAGGCATACGATGCCTGTCAGTGAGCGTTTCTGTTCGGTGTTCATAGAGCTAATGTCAATTATCAATTGTCAATTATATTATAGGTATCGCGCGCGCGTACCTCTATATAATTCTCTTCGCCGCTTTTCTCTGCGTCGAGGAGCAGGCGTGTCACTTTCTCCTCTTGGTCTGGCGGCACCAGTATGCAGCCTTCGGAGTGTTTCGGGCGTGTGCCGCGGTGGATGCGTATGCCGCTGCGGCCGGGCACGAAATAGAGCAGTGGGAGCACGCGGTGGAAGTGGGGGGAGTGATTGACGCGGATGCGGTATATACCTTCCGGAATAGCTTTGCCGGTCCGCTCAAGGGTGGTGCACACCGGCTGCCCGTCGGCAGTCAGCGTGCCCCTAATTGCCTCGCCTTTAGGCTGTTCGCGTATCAGGTACATCAGCATGGTGCTCAATCCCAGATTACGGTTTGTGTGCTGTCGTCGTACTTGCTGTAGGCGCGGGCCACGAGGAAGCCGAGGATGGTGCTGTACTTCTTCTGGGCGCGGAACAGTGCCAGGTCGGCGGCGCTGTGCGTGCTGTCCTGCATGCGCAGACGGGCGGCGTCGGTGCAGATGCGGAACTTGTTGCGGGCTGCCAGTTCGTCGCTTGTCACGGCGGTGGAGCGGAGACCCTGGTTGCTGGTGTACTTCGCACCGGATGCTTTGCGGAAGCAGTAGATGGTGCGGTGTTTCTTCGCGATTTTGCCCGAGAGATGCTCTATCGGGTCAAGATAAAATACTTTTGCCATAATTGTGTGTGTTTAGGTTGGTTTGTTTAGGTTTGTTTGTTTTGGTTGGTTTTGTCTGCTTCAGGCCTGAAACAAATATCAATTATCAACTGTCAGCTGTCAATTGCTTTTGACGCTGCAAAGATACGGCGGACTGCCACCTGTACTGCGCGTTTCGGGGCCTGTTTGGAACTTTCATTGCCTATTTGGTGCGTTTTGGCACTCTTTTCCGCATTTTACGCTTGCACACTCCGCGAAAAAGCACTACCTTTGCAGCCGGAAACAATAATTTTGTTTTTTATTGACATGCACTCAAGTTCTTTTCTTTTTCCGCTGCTCATGCTTGCCATGCTGACGGCTCCCGTATCGGGGCAAAAGCCTCAGGCGGCGCAGGCACAAAAGCCTCAGATGACACAGGCGCAGCCGCAGGCTCTGTCGCCCGAAACACTTGCACTCTTCACAGGCGACTATGTCGGCAACATGCTCATTGGCAGCGACTTCACGCAGAAACAGGTGCGCGTCACCCTGTCTGCGAATGGCGATGTCACTCTGCACAAGGTCCGGTTCGCAAGAATGATGCCCGTCAAAGTGACAGCCGTCATCCCCAATCTGCCTATAACTGCAGCCACCGGCAGCAGCGGGAGGCAGGTCCTCAAGGTCAGCTGCGACAGCGTCATTCCGCGGGTCGGAAATACAGAGTTCCCCTCGCGGATGGCGACGGAGGTGAGCGGCACTTCCGACGGCAGGACAATGGCCTTCAGCGCACTCTTCGGAGGCAAACCGCTCACCTTCACCGGAACGAGGACAATCATCAACTAACACTGATGTCGTACTTGTCGCACAGGTAGCGCACGGCCGCCGGAGTAAGCAGCTTGGTGCGCCCGCCGACCCCCATGCGCGCCAGCACTTCGCGGTCGCTCTTGAGCCAGCGGCGGAGAGTCTGGCGCGACACTCCCGCCGCCGCTGCAAGCTCGTACTTGAACATTGAGCGTTTCATAACTCACTCGTTTTCAGGGTTGTCGTCTGACATCTCGCCGGACCCGTCTTCCTCCTCCTTGCCTATCTCGTCGCGGAAATACTCAATCACGGCGAGGTAGAGGATGTGGAACACATAGTCGCGCAGACGGGCAAAACTGCGCATGCCCGCAAACAGCTCGCAGTCTTTCTTGTAGTACTCGAAGTCGTCCTCCCACACCTGCCGCCGCTGACGGATCTCGTCGCTGACTGCCTGACTCACAAAGGTCATCAGGTCGCAGGTCAGACGGCGGCGGGGTGACAGACCGCTCACTTTGCTCTGCTCGCGTTTTACACTGAACACTACGTCCGAACCGCTCGTCAAACGGCGGTAATAGACGCTGTCGCGTTTGCTCAACTTGCCCAATATCTGCTTTATCGGGCTGATAAATTTAACTTTTCCCATAATAATTTGATTTTGTTGGTTGTTTTGGTTGATTTGGTTTTTGGTTGGTTTATTGGTTGTTTTGGTTGTTTTAGTTGGTTGTTTTGGTGGGTTTATTGGTTGTTTTTGGTTGGTTTATTGGTTGTTTTGGTTGGTTTTAGCAGGCCGTTGCTTTGTTGTTCAGCCCGCCCTGGGGCATCTTTTTCTTTGCTTCGTACCGTCACACTACCGTATCACTACCGTCTCACGCCCTGTCTTCACGCACTCATTTTCCGGCGGCGTTCCGGATAGGCCGTTGTGACATTTAGTACGTACGCATACTTCCCCTTATGGGGAACGTATGCAGTACTAACATGCCACAGGCTATCCGGAAAACAGTGTCGTCTCCTGAACCGGACCAAGCATGTAAAGGGCTATGCCGTTCTCTTTGGCGGTGCGGCTGATGTAGTTGTTGCTGTGGGCGAAGCGTATGCACTGCTCGGCGTACAGCTGGCTTTTTATCCCGCAACGGCTCATCAGTTCGCTCCGCAGTTGCAGCCATGTGCGCTGCCTGCCGTTGGCTAATATCTGCTTCATCGCCTCCACTGCGTCCGCCCGTGTCGGAGGCATGCCGGCAGGGGCGGTCGTGGTGCCGGAGGTGGTGGCTGAGGTGTTGTCCGGTTCGGCTGTGAAGGTGTCGGTGGGGAGTCCGTCGGAGGTGACGGTGAAGTTGAGGCGCGATGAGATGTCGTACTTGCGTGTTGCGGTCTGCGTGAGTGTGAAGATGCGCGTGTCGGAGTCCTTGCGGCATTCGTAGGTCTCGAAGGCTTTGTTCTGCAGCTCAGTGCCGAGTGCACCACGCAGCGTGCGGTCCTCTATGGCCTTGTTCTGGTGCAGGACGCAGACTATGCAGGCGTTGCTCCATGATGCGACAGAGAGCATGCGCGAGATGACGGTCTGTGCGGCGTTGTAGTCGTTGATGTCTCCCACCACGTCGCGTATGCCGTCGAAGACGACCAGTTCTGGCTTGTGCAGGGCGATGGAGTCGGTGACGAGCGAGAGGCGGTCCTCCCAGTTGTAGCGGCGCAAGTTGTAGGCAATCAGCTCGGTGTCGTCGGGCACGCCTCCGCAGAGTGTGCCTATTCGGGCGGTGAGGATTTCGTGCGTTGAGTCCTCGCTCTGCTCTGTGTCCAGCCATAGCACTTTTGTCATAGCGCCGTCCTGCAGCCCGTCTGCGCAGCCTGTAGGTCTGTTGGTTGTGCTGTTGGTTGTGCTGTTGGTTGTGCTGTTGGTTGTGCTGTTGTTCCGGCGGAAGCAGAGTATCTGCTCGCGGAACATGAGTGACATGAGGATGGAGCAGACGTAGGTTTTGCCGGACTTGGCTTTGCCTGTAAGCGCCACTAACTCGCCGCGTGGGAAGCACGGCGTGCCGTTCCAGGTGAAGAGGAACTCCCGCTTGGGGACTTCGGTGGAGGCGCAGATGCGCGCCTCGCTAAGCATTTCGTAGATGGTCTTCATGGCTTTGCGATTTTGTCGCTGCAAAGGTATGGAGACCTGCGGAACGGAGCAAAAATGTGCAATAAATGTGCACTAAATGCTGCATTAGTGCAAAAATGTGCAATAAATGTGCACTAAAATGTGCAATAATGTGCAAAAATGTGCAATAATGTGCAATGGATGTGCAATGGATGTGCAATGGATGTGCAATAATGTGCAATAATGTGCAATGGATGCGCAATAATGTGCAATGGATGCGCAATAATGTGCAATGGATGTGCAATGAATGTGCAATGAATGTGCAATAATGTGCAATGAATGTGCAATGGATGTGCAATGAATGTGCAATGGATGTGCAATGGATGTGCAATGGATGTGCAATGGATGTGCAATGAATGTGCAATAATGTGCAATGGATGTGCAATGAATGTGCAATGGATGTGCAATGGATGTGCAATATATGTACACTGCACGGTGGGGGCTTGTTCAATAAAGTGCACTATGCAGCGGGCGGGCTCCGATGCCGTATCTGTCCCGCCCGCCGCATGTGACTTTAATGCCTGGCATTGACGAAGTTGCGGTATTTGTAGGTGATGTGGAAGTGCTTTTTTAGTTCGCGGTACAGCCTTCTTGATGAGATGTTCTGCGTTGTGAGGTTGCCTCTGTTCTCCTCCTGTTGAATACAGTTCTTCAGCTCAGTCGCCGTGCCTTTTGCGGCCGTGGCGAGCGAGCGCTCCACGATGTCCGCCACGTTGTTCTTCACCGCCGTCTCGGATATATATATAAATCTCTCCGGAGGCTCTGCAGCTTTGCCTGTGCCTTCGCCCTTGTCGCAGTCCGCCTGTTCTTCAGACCTGTTTGTCACTATCTGTCCGCCACTGTACTGACCTGAGGCTTTGAGCAGACTTTCAGCCTCTTGGCTGTTGTGCACCATGATGAAGATGCCGCCGAATATATTCATGTTCATACAGGATGTTGTTATTAGATAAGGGTGGAACTTGAAGATTGCTTTTCACTCGTGCAAAGGTAATAATATATTCGGACATGAGCAAAGAAAATGGAGAATAAATTTCAAGAAAAATGCCTACACAAATGTGAACTGAAATGTGTACACAAATGAAAAATAATCGCATTCAAAACCGCATTAAATTCACAATGTTTGTCGCAAAAACAAGACTCACAGCAGGACTCACACCGCACTATGTGAATTGCATTCAAGAGTGAAGAGTGGGGGAGAAATCAGTTAGAAAAATGTGCAATCGTGTGTGCATAAAATGCGCTGTATAAGCATTTTGTGCAGTTTGCCTGTAGTGCAACAACAGATATTCGGACATAAAACCGCCCGAAACGCTCATATAAACGTGCATGTGTTTAATATGTTTGCAGTAATACGCACTTAATCAGCAGCAAAGTGCATTTGCTTAAAGTAATAATGCAGGCTTGATGAATACGTCTGCCCGCCTGTAAATGCGGCAGTTGGGTTCAGACGGGCAAAGCGGTGTGCATGGTGTTGTGTTTTGCAATGTGAATTTGCAATATAAAACAAAAACATTTGTGAATTATTTGCACAAATGAAAAAGTTTTCATATCTTTGCAGCCGATTTTGAAGTGAAAAGCGATGGATATACAGAATGAGCGTGAGCGTCTGAAGGCCGTAATGGATTCGGAGGGCATGAACGCGAAGCAGTTTGCTATGGAGGTCGGAATAAGTGCCGGCACGTTGTCGAACATACTGAGCGGCCGCAACCGTCCGAGTCTGGACGTTATGCAGGCAGTTCTTTACCGCTTCCGTCAGGTGCGGTCGGACTGGCTGATACTGGGTTCGGGCAGCATGCACTACGGTCAGGCCGACCGTCCGCAGCAGGCGCAGGAAGAGGCGTTGGCTCAGGAAGAGTCTGTGGCAGAAGCCGTTGCGCAGCCGTTGCAGCAGCAGGCGGCGCAGCCTCTGCAGTCAGCGCCGCGCCCGATGTTCAGGGAGCCGAGCCTGTTTGGTGACGACGATGTGGTGCCCGTAGTGCCGGCAAGAGCGGAAACACAGGAGAGTGCAGGCTTGGGTGCAGCAGGCGGCACAGCCTCAGTGCCTGTGCAGCGTGTCCGCCGTCAGCCGCGCCAGCCTTCTGCCGCAGTGGAGCAGCCGCAGGCGTGCCGCCGTCTGGTGCGCATAGTGCTCATGTACGACGACGGCACTTTCGAGGAGCGGTAGAGCGGCAACGCTTCTGAGGAGCGGTAGAGCGGCAACGCTTCTGAGGAACGGTAGGAGTGCAGTGCTTTGAGAGTGACAGGGCGGCGGAAACCGGAGCCGCGGTCCGCTGGCGCAGATTGTGCGGGCAATGTTATCTTGCAGGGTCATAAGGTATTATGGCTCTGTTTGCATTTTTTATGACTTTATATTTGCGTATGTGCGCGAGATTTAGTAATTTTGCAGCGTGAAACGTGTATGACTATGGACGCATTACAGATAAACGCGGAGATTTACCGCAATCTCGGAGTGATAGCCGAGGACGAAAGCAGCCTTGTGAAGGCCATGAAATATGTGCGCAAACTTGCCGAGAAATGGAAGAATGACCCGACACGGATGAGCAAAGAGGAGTATTTTGCAAAAATCGACCGTGCCCGCGCTCAAGCAGAACGTGGTGAGGGGATAGTATTTACAAACAAGGAAGATATGCACGCTTGGCTGGATTCTCTATGATATACGCTATCAAATACCTTCCTGAAGCGGAAGGAGACCTCTTGAAACTGAAACGGAGCGAACCGGCGGCTTTCAAGAAAGTGCGAGCCTTGCTTGACGAACTGACTGAACATCCGACAACAGGTACGGGACACCCGCACCAGTTGTCGGGCGACAGAGCGGGACAATGGGCACGAAGCATCACCAAGAAGCACAGGTTAGTGTATGAGATTCGCGAACAGCAAGTTATAGTGTTGGTGCTTGCTGCATACGGGCATTATGATGACAAGTGATGATAATTGATATTTCATAGCGGGCACAACAACCGCAGGCAAGGCAGTTGATAATTGATAATTGAGAATTGATAATTATGGCAGACGACAAGAAGATAATATTCTCGATGGTGGGGGTCGGAAAACAGTTCGGCCCGCAGAAACGGGTGCTGAACAATATCTACCTGAGTTTCTTCTACGGCGCAAAGATAGGCATTATAGGTCTGAACGGCGCCGGCAAGAGCACGCTGATGAAGATAATAGCAGGCGTGGAGAAGGAATACGACGGTGAAGTGGTGTTCTCGCCCGGCTACAGCGTCGGGTACCTTGAGCAGGACCCCAAGCTTGACCCCGAGAAGACCGTGAAAGAATGCGTTCAGGAAGGCGTTCAGCCCGTTATGGACATGCTGCGCGAGTACGACGAGGTGAACAACGCCTTTGCCGACCCCGATGCGGACTACGAGAAGCTGCTGGCACGGCAGGCAGAGCTGCAGGACAAGCTGGATGCGGCAGACGCATGGAACATAGACAGCCGTCTGGAGCGTGCGATGGATGCTCTGCGCTGTCCGCCGGACGATGCACAGGTGAAGAACCTGTCCGGCGGCGAAAGAAGGCGCGTGGCACTATGCCGCCTGCTGCTGCAGAAGCCTGACATACTGCTGCTTGACGAGCCCACCAACCACCTTGACGCGGAGAGCATCGACTGGCTTGAACAGCACCTGCAGCAGTATGCGGGTACAGTGATATGCATAACGCACGACCGCTACTTCCTTGACCATGTGGCCGGCTGGATACTGGAGCTGGACCGCGGGGAAGGCATTCCGTGGCAGGGCAACTACACGGGCTGGCTCGAGCAGAAGACGGCGCGTATGGCGATGGAAGAGAAACAGGCGAGCAAACGTCGCAAGACCCTTGAGCGGGAACTGGAATGGGTGAGAATGGCCCCTAAAGCCCGTCAAGCCAAAGGCAAGGCGCGTCTCGCCGCCTACGACCGCATGCTGAACGAGGAACAGAAAGAGAGGGAGGAGAAACTGGAGATATTCATCCCCAACGGTCCGCGCTTAGGCAACAAGGTGATAAACGCGGAGCACGTGAGGAAAGCCTTCGGCGAGAAAGTGCTGATGGACGACCTGAACTTCATGCTTCCGCCCAACGGCATAGTGGGCGTGATAGGTCCCAACGGCGCAGGCAAGACGACGCTGTTCAGGATGATAATGGGCATGGAGAGCGCCGACTCGGGGCACTTCGAGGTTGGCGAGACGGTGCGCGTGGGTTATGTGGACCAGGTGCACAGCAACATAGACCCGCAGAAGACCGTTTATGAGACCATCAGCGGCGGTACGGAGTATATCCGCGTCGGCGGGAGGGAAGTGAATGCCCGTGCCTACCTGAGCCGCTTCAACTTCACCGGAGCCGACCAGGAGAAGAAATGCGGCGTTCTGTCGGGCGGCGAAAGAAACCGTCTGCACCTGGCTCTGACGCTGAAGAGCGAAGCCAACGTACTGCTGCTTGACGAGCCGACCAACGACATCGACGTGAACACCCTGCGCGCACTGGAGGAAGGTCTGGAGAACTTCGCGGGCTGCGCAGTGGTGATAAGCCACGACCGCTGGTTCCTTGACCGCATCTGCACGCATATCCTCGCCTACGAGGGCGACGGGCAAGTATGGTGGTTCGAAGGCGGCTACAGCGACTACGAAGCCAACAAGAAACTCCGGCTTGGAGATGACGCAGAACCCAAGCGGAGATACAGGGGGATTGACAATTGATAATTGATAATTGATATATGAAAGCAGAGAGATTACAGGATGTGTGGAACGGTCTGCTTGCCTATAACCTGACCACGGATAACAAACGCTGGCTGGCAGAACAGCTATGGAATGATGCCGAATCGGAGGATATGGCAAAACCATACACCCGCGCCGAATTGGCAGAAATAGCGGAAGCGGGTCGCAGGCAGATAGCCGAAGGGCTTTCATACACTACAGAAGAAGTACTGCGCATGTGCAGCAACGGGCAGACGGTATGAAAACTGTATGGTCAGAACAAGCAAGCAAAACCCTGCGCGGCATTGCAGTATACGTACACAGCAAATTCGGTTTGCATGCCAGGCAGGAACTGCTGCAGGAAGTAGCCAGAACTTCACAACTTCTGGAACAGACTCCTTATATAGGACGTGTGGAGCCGCTGTTGGAGGGATGTGAGGTTGAGTATAGAAGTCTTGTCATTAATAAGTTGAACAAGATTGTGTATTATGTTAGTGGTGATGCGGTGGAAATAGTGGCTATTTGGGACACTCGCCGCGAACCTCGCTATCTAACAGAACAATTGACAGTTGAAAATTGATAATGGATATATGAAAGCATTTGTATTTCCCGGACAGGGAGCACAATACGCGGGAATGGGAAAAGACCTGTATGACGCCTATCCCGTGGCCAAAGAGATGTTTGAACAGGCAAACGAGATACTCGGTTTCCGCATCACCGATGTGATGTTCGGCGATGACAGCGAAGCCCTGAAACAGACACGCGTGACACAGCCTGCAGTGTTCATCCACTCGGTGATAGCGAGCCGCGTGATGACGATAATGCAGCCTGACATGGTGGCAGGACACAGTTTGGGCGAATACTCGGCATTGGTGGCCTGCGGTGCGCTTCGCTATGAAGACGCTCTGATGCTTGTGAGCAAGCGCGCAGCCGCGATGCAGAAAGCGTGCGAGCGTCAGGATAGCACGATGGCTGCCATATTGGGCATGGCGGACGAGGACGTGGACGAGGTGTGCCGCAACGTGAGCGGTGAAGTGGTGGTGGCCGCCAACTTCAACTGCCCCGGGCAGGTGGTGATAAGCGGGACGACAGCGGGCGTGGACGAAGCCTGCAGACGGCTGAAAGAGGCCGGTGCGAAACGCGCGCTGAAGCTGCAGGTGGGCGGAGCCTTCCACAGTCCGCTGATGGAACCCGCCGCAGAGGAACTGAAAGAGGCTATACTCGCCACCGAGTTCCATCACCCCGAATGCCCTGTTTATCAGAACGTGAACGCCTATCCGCAGACCGACGAGGAGAGCATAAGACAGAACCTGCTGCTGCAACTGACCGCTCCGGTGAGATGGACGCAGACGATAAGGAACATGGTGGTGGACGGCGCGACAGAGTTCTACGAGTTCGGTCCGGGCGACGTGCTGAAAGGACTGATAAGGAAGATTGCTCCGGAAGTGACAGTGGGATGAGAGGAATGAGGAATGAGGAATGAGGAGTTAGGAATGAGGAATGGGACAAGCCATCGGCGCACCTAAAGAGACAGGGCGTGACACGGTACTGATACGGTAGTGTGACGGTAGAAACCTGCGGAAAAGACATGAAAACAGCAAGATAGAAAAGCAAAATAATAAAACAACAACATAACTATGTACAGAACAAAGACTTGCGGCGAGTTGCGACTCGCCGATGTGAACCAGACGGTGACTCTTGCCGGCTGGGTTCAGCGGATAAGAAAAATGGGGGGAATGACCTTTATAGACCTGCGCGACCGATACGGGATAACACAGCTGGCTTTCAACCAGGGCACCGAGGCCTTTGAGAAAGCCAACAGCGCCGGACGCGAGTATGTGCTGCAGGCAACGGGTAAAGTGATTGAAAGACAGAGCAAAAACCCTCAACTGCCCACAGGCGAAATAGAGATAGAAGTGTCGGAACTGCGCGTGCTGAATCCGGCTCTGACCCCTCCATTCACCATAGAGGACGAAAGCGACGGCGGGGACGACCTGAGAATGAAATACAGGTATCTGGACCTGCGGCGCAATTGTGTGCGCAAGAACCTGGAACTGAGGCACAAAATGGCGTTTGAAGTCAGGCGGTACCTTGACCAGCAAGGCTTCCTTGAGGTGGAGACACCAGTGCTGGTGAACTCGACCCCCGAGGGCGCACGCGACTTTGTAGTGCCGAGCCGCATGAACCCCGGACAGTTCTACGCCCTACCACAGAGTCCGCAGATACTGAAACAGCTGCTGATGGTGAGCGGTTTTGACCGTTACTTCCAGATAGTGAAGTGCTTCCGCGACGAGGACCTTCGCGCCGACCGTCAGCCGGAGTTCACCCAGATAGACTGCGAGATGTCGTTTGTGGAACAGGAAGATATACTTCAGATGTTCGAGGGTATGAGCCGTCATCTGTTCAAGACGATACTCGGCATCGACCTTCCGGCACTGCCTCGCATGACTTGGGCCGACGCGATGAAGTACTACGGCAGCGACAAGCCAGACACGCGTTTCGGCATGCGCTTTGTGGAACTGCAAGACATCTTCCATGCGCACCCCGGCTTCAGCGTGTTCGACCAGGCCGCTTACATAGGCGGGATATGCGCCAAAGGTGCCGCCTCATACACCCGCAAGCAGATAGACCAACTGACTGAATATGTGCGCCGTCCGCAGATAGGCGCCAAAGGCATGGTTTATGCGAGGGTGGAGCAGGACGGCAGCGTGAAATCGAGCGTGGACAAGTTCTACGGGCCGGAAGTGCTCGGCGAAGCAGCCAAAGCAATGGAGGCCGAAGCGGGCGACCTGATACTGATACTGAGCGGCGAGGACGCGATGAAGACCCGTAAACAGCTGAGTGAGTTGCGTTTAGAGATGGGACGGCAGCTCGGTCTGCGCGACCCGAAGAAGTTCAGCTGTCTGTGGGTGATAGACTTCCCGATGTACGAATGGTCGGACGAGGAGCAGCGTCTGATGGCGATGCATCATCCGTTCACCAGTCCGAAACCGGAAGATATACCTCTGCTTGACACAGACCCCGCGTCCGTGCGCGCGAATGCGTATGATATGGTGATTAACGGCGTAGAGGTCGGCGGCGGCAGCATCCGTATCCACGATGCACAGCTGCAGGAAAAGATATTCGAGGTGCTTGGCTTCACACCAGAACAGGCCCAGCAGAAGTTCGGCTTCCTGATGAACGCGTTCAAGTACGGAGCACCGCCTCACGGAGGTCTGGCATACGGCTTGGACCGCTTTGTGAGTCTGTTTGCGGGCTTGGACAGCATCCGCGACTGCATAGCGTTCCCGAAGAACAACCAGGGCAAAGACGTGATGCTTGGCGCTCCTGGCGTGATAGACCAGGTGCAATTGGACGAGCTGCAGATAGATATAAGGAAGAAGTGAGGCATAAATTTTAATGTATAAATTGCAAGACCATTATCAAGGCACAGGTATTTTATAATTGTGAAATTGCAAGACCATTATCAAGGCACAAGTATTTTATAATTGTGATTATGTAAAATAGCATTTTGGGAGAGTAAGGATACTCTGAGAAAGTACGAAAAACTAAAAAAAATAAATACAGGAGAAAAAAAATAAAAACAGGAGAAAAAAACTAAGGAACAAGGCTCCCATAAGGACTATAAGGAATAAACAAGGCTCCCATAAGGGACTATAAGGAATAAAAAACTTTAGGAACAAGGGAAAAACCTAAAAAAAGCCTAAAAAACGAGGAAGACCTAAAAAAAATACAAGGAAAGTAAAAAACAAAGGAAAGCCCCTTAAAAGCAAAGTAAAAAAAAACTAAGGAACAAGGCTCCCATAAGGGACTATAAGGAATAAAAAACTTAAGGAACAATGGAACTTCCCCCTAAAGAAAAAGCCTAAAAAACGAGGAAAACCTAAAAAAACAATAGTATTTTGGGAGAGTAAGGAAACTATGAGAAACCCCTAAAGAAAAAGCCTAAAAAACGAGGAAGACCTAAAAAAAATAGAAAGAAAACAAAGGCAAGCCCCTTAAAAACAAAGGAAAGACCCTTAATAACAAAGGAAAAAACAAAGGAAAGACCCTTAATAACAAAGGAAAAAACTTAAAACAAAGAAAAAACTAAAAACAAAGGAAAAAACCGAATGACATATAATTTTGAAGATAATTTTGAAGAAGACGGGACCGAGAACGCACAAATGATATCCCTCCTTGACGGGAACGATGCGCCTCACGGTTTCAGTCTGCACACCGGCGACGTACTCGGTGTACTGCCGCTGCGTAACATGGTGCTATTCCCCGGCGTGCTGCTGCCGGTGACAGTGAGCCGGCCGAAATCGCAGAAACTGGTGGTGAAAGCCTACGAGCAGGAAAAGGCGATAGCCGTCCTCTGCCAGAAAGAACGCGACACTCAGGAACCGACCGCGGAAGACCTGTACGACTTCGGGACGGCAGCCCGCATAGTGCGCGTGATAGAACTACCCGACTCGAGCCTGATGGTGATACTGGAAGGCATTGACAGAGTGCAGGTTGAGGAGTTCAGCGCCACCCGCAGCAATGTGATAAAAGCCCGCGTGACCGTAGTTCCGGAGCAGTTTCCGAAACGCGGTGACAAGCATTTTCTGGCCGTTGTGAGCAACATAAAAGACCAGGCGATACAGGTGCTCAAACACACGGAGAACATGTCGCAGGAGGCGGGAATGATGCTCCGCAGCATAGACAATCCCCCCACCCTTGTGAACTACATCTGCGTGAACTTCGGCATCAAGATAGCCGACAAGCAGCAACTGCTGATGGACACGTCGATAGAGGCCCGGTCGCTGCACCTGCTCGAGATACTGAACAAGGAGGTGCAAATGCTTGAGATGAAGGCAGATATACAGACCAAGACGCGTGAGGAGATAGACAAAGAGCAACGCGAATACTACCTTCACCAGCAACTTGAGACGATTCAGAAAGAGCTTGGCGACACGGGTGCGCAGATAGCCAAAGACCTTGAGGAAAAAGCGAAAGGCAAGCACTGGCCCGAGCGCGTAGAGACCCTGTTCCGCGAGGAGCTGAAGCGTCTTCAGCGCACCCAAGCCCACTCGCCCGAATACAGTCTCCAGCAGACCTACCTGGAGACCCTGCTCGAACTGCCGTGGGACGACTGCACCGAGGACAACTTCGACATACGTCATGCGCAGGAGGTGCTGGACCATGACCACTACGGCATGGAGAAAGTGAAGGAGCGCATAATAGAGTATCTCGCCGTGCTCAAACAGATGGCAAAAGCGGAGTCGGAAGGTCGCAAGCCGCAGGATTTCAAGGCCCCCATACTATGTCTGTACGGCCCTCCGGGCGTGGGTAAGACCAGTCTGGGCAAATCGGTGGCGACAGCGTTAGGGCGCAAATACGCCCGCATCTCGCTCGGCGGCCTGCATGACGAGGCGGAGATACGCGGACACCGGCGGACCTACATAGGAGCCATGCCAGGACGCATAATAGAGAACCTGAAGAAGGTGAAAAGCTCGAACACCGTGTTCGTCCTCGACGAGATAGACAAGACCGGCGCAGACTACAAAGGCGACCCGACATCGGCCCTGCTGGAAGTGCTGGACCCCGAGCAGAACAACACCTTCCACGACAACTACCTCGACATCGACTACGACCTGAGCAAGGTGCTGTTCATAGCCACAGCCAACAGCTTAGAGAGTATCCCCCGCCCTCTTTTAGACCGCTTAGAGCTCATAGAGATGACCGGCTACTCGATAGAGGAAAAAGAGGAAATAGCCAAGCGCCACCTTCTGCCGAAAGAACTGGAGCAGCACGGCCTGAAGCCCTCACAACTGAGGCTGAAGAAGGAAGTGACGGAGCATATAATAGATGATTACACGCGCGAGTCAGGCGTGCGCGCGTTAGAGAGGCAGATAGCGAAAGTGTGCAGGAAAGTGGTGACACGCATAGCCCTCGAAGAGGAGTACAATGTGTCGGTGACCAAAGAAGACCTGATAACGTACTTAGGGCAGCCCCGCTACAGCCGCGACAGCTACGAGAACAACCGCTATACAGGCGTTGTGACAGGTCTGGCATGGACACAGGTGGGCGGCGAGATACTCTTCATAGAGACAAGCCTCTCGCCCGCCAAAACCCCCACCCTGACGCTGACAGGCAACCTCGGCGACGTGATGAAAGAGTCGGCAACGCTGGCTCTGGGCTACATAAAAGCGCATGCCAAAGAGTTCGGCATCAAGAACAAGGACATAGAGACGCACTCAGTCCATATACACGTTCCGGAAGGAGCGATACCGAAAGACGGCCCGAGCGCGGGCATCACCATAACGACGGCACTTGTGTCCGCATTCACAGGCAGGAAAGTGCGCCCGAAAGTGGCAATGACCGGCGAAATGACTCTGCGGGGGAAAGTGCTGCCCATAGGCGGTGTGAAAGAGAAACTGCTGGCAGCCAAACGCGCCGGAATAACAGACATAGTGATGTGCGAAGACAACCGCAAGGACGTGGCTGAGATACCAGCCGTATATCTGAAAGGATTAGATATACACTTTGTCAGGGAGATAAAGGAAGTAATAGATTTTGCACTGCTATGATTCTGCTGATATTCTTTCTGCTGCTTGCGCTAATGGTGTCGTTCCTGTGTTCGACGCTTGAGTCGGTGCTGATGAGCACCACGCTGAGCTACATCACCCTCCGTGAGAACGAAGGCTACAAGCCCGCCACCCTGATGAAAGCCTACAAGACCGAGCCGGAAAAAGCCCTTGCGGCTATTCTGTCGCTCAACACGATAGCCAACACCGTTGGCGCCGCCGGTGTGGGCAGGCAGGCCGTGGCAGTGTTCGGCGAGGTGTGGTTCGGCGTTGTGAGTGCCATAATGACACTGCTGATACTGATATTTGCGGAGATAATCCCGAAGACCATCGGGACCACCTACTGGAAGCACCTCATGGGCTTTACGGCACACGCTATACGCCTGCTAATAGCAGTGCTCTACCCCTTTGTTCTGCTAATACGCTGGGTGACAAGCCGTTTCCCCGAGCCGGAAGAGGCTGCCGTCAGCCGCGAAGAGGTCATTGCCATGGCCAATGTGGGCGAAGAGGAAGGCGTGATAGAAGAAGACGAGAACAAGATAATCCGCAACGTGATGCGGCTTGACGACATCAAGGCTTATGACGTAATGACGCCGCGCGTCGTGGCAAGCATCGCACCCGAGCAGATGACGCTCAAGGAGTTCTACGACACCGACAAGTACGACCACTTCTCGCGCATACCTGTCTATGCCGACTCACCGGAGTACATAACAGGCTATGTATTAAGGAACGACGTGCTCGAAGACCTTGCCGAAGACCACTTCAAGAAGACGCTGAAAGAGATAAAACGCCCGCTGCCGCAGTTCAACGAGGAAATGACAGTAGGCGACATCTTTGACCAGCTGCTGAAGCAGAAATCGCAAATCAGCATAGTGATTGACGAGTACGGCTGCTTCCAGGGGATACTGACGTTGGAGGACGTGATAGAGACCATATTCGGGTTAGAGATCATAGACGAAAACGACGAAGTGACAGACATGCAGCAGTACGCCCGCGAAAGATGGAAACAACGGCAGAAACGCTACAAACCGTTAGCGAAAAAGACCCCGGAAACATGATATGTGCCACGCCGGAACGGCAATATGTCACAAAACATGAATTATCCAGACATAATATCATCGCGTACCGGCATCGCCGCCAAACAGGTGGATGCCACAATACGGCTTCTTGACGACAAAGCGACCATCCCCTTTATCGCCCGCTACAGGAAAGAGCGTACCGGCGGCCTGGACGAAGTGGAGATAGCCAGTATAAATGAGGAATACGCGCGCCTGCGCGAGCTTGAAGAGCGCAAAAAGACCGTCATCCGCAGCATAGAGGAGCAAGGGAAAATGAGCAACCAGTTGCGGCGGCGGATAGACGAATGCACGGACAATGCGGAGCTGGAGGACATCTACCTGCCCTACAAGCCGCACCGCAAGACCCGCGCAGATGTGGCCCGCGAACACGGGCTACAGCCCCTTGCCGACATGCTGATGAGGCAGCAGTACGGCCGACTAACGGCCACGGAAAGCGACCTTGAAGGGGCACGCGACATAATAGCGGAGACAGTGGCACAGGACACGCGGGCAAGGCAGGCGGTGAGACGGGAGTTCACCTACTCAGCCACACTGACAACCAAGCCGGTAAAAGAGAAAGAGGACACACCTGAAGCCCAGAACTACAGGGACTATTTCGCCGTGAACGAACCACTGCGGCGCATCAGCAGCCACAGACTGCTCGCCATACGCCGCGCCGAAAAAGAGGGCTTCCTGCGTGCCGACATATCGCCGGACAAAGAGAAGTGCATAGAGAAACTATGCTCCCTGTTCGTCAAGAACGGCAGCGAGGCTGCACACCAGGTGCAGGCGGCAGTGGAAGACAGCTACCGCAGACTGCTGAAGCCCGCAATAGAAACAGAGTTTGCCGCATTGAGCAAGGAACGTGCCGACACCGCCGCGATACAGATTTTCGCGCAGAACCTCAGGCAGTTGCTCATGGACTCGCCCCTCGGACAGAAAAGAGTGATAGCCATAGACCCGGGTTTCCGCACCGGCTGCAAGACCGTTGTGCTCAGCGCACAAGGCGACCTTCTCCGGCACGAGGTGCTGCACCTGCGCATGATGAACTCCGCCCGACTGCTCTGCGAGCTCATACGGCAGTACGCGACAGAGGCCATAGCCATAGGCAACGGCACAGCAAGCCGCGAGACGGAGGAGTTTGTGCGCACAGTGATAGCAGGGATAGAGGCGGACAAACGGCCGCAAGTGTTCGTAGTGAGCGAGAACGGAGCATCGGTGTACTCTGCAAGCCAGACGGCAAGGGAGGAATTTCCGGACGAAGACGTGACAGTGAGGGGGGCGGTGTCGATAGGCCGCCGGCTGATGGACCCGCTTGCGGAGTTGGTGAAGATAGACCCCAAGTCAATCGGCGTGGGACAATACCAGCACGATGTGGACCAGAAGAGACTGCGCGAGAGTTTGGAGCAGACAGTGGAATCGGTTGTAAACCAGGTGGGTGTGGACGTGAACACCGCCAGCCGCTACCTGCTGACATATATATCAGGCGTTGGTCCTTCGCTGGCACAGAACATAGTGGACTACCGCTCCGCCAACGGTCCGTTCAGCAGCCGCGAGCAGCTGAAAAAAGTGCCCAAACTCGGAGCCAAGACCTTTGAGCAGGCCGCCGGTTTCCTGCGCGTGAGCGGTTCCGGCAACCCGCTTGACAACTCGGCGGTACATCCGGAGAGATACGCGCTTGTGGAGCGCATGGCGCGCGATGCAGGCTGTACTTTAGCAGAGCTGATACAGGACAAGCAGAAGCGGGAACAGATTGATATAGAGAAGTATGTGTCAGACGAAGCGGGCCTCCCCACCCTGACCGACATCATGCACGAACTGGAGAAACCCGGACGGGACCCGAGGACACAGGCTGAAGAGTTCAGTTTCGACAACAGCGTCCACACCATAGACGACCTGCGCGAAGGCATGGAACTGCCGGGCATAGTGACCAACATAGCCGCCTTCGGCGTGTTTGTGGACATAGGCGTGCACAAAGACGGGCTGGTGCACATCTCGCAACTTGCCGACCGCCGCGTCAGCTCGCCGGACGAAGTGGTGAGACTGCACCAGAAAGTGCGTGTCAGAGTGCTTGAAGTGGAACACGACCGCGGCCGTATAAAACTGACAATGAGAGGAATAAATAAATGATTGTTGATAGTTATGACATACACGGTTAATGACAAAATGAGCCTCTTTCTGCAGAACGAGCATGAGGCGATACAGTTGATAAACCGCCTCCACCTGCCACTCGGCGTTGGAGAAAAGACCATTGCGCAAGTGTGCGAAGAAGAAGGCATAGACCCGCACACCTTCATAAAAATGGCAAACTACATATCCACATGCTCCGCGCGCCTCTGCCGCGACATGAGCCGTGCAGAGATATGGCAGAAAATAGACAATGCAAACCACAAAGAGCCAACAGACATAGAGACCGTGATGAGGTACATCAAGAACGGGCATACCTATTTCCTTGATTTCCAGCTGCCACGCATAAGGCAGGAACTGATTTCAGCCCTCGGACCAATTCTGGCGACAAGCAAGGTGGCTGTGCTCATCATACGCTTCTACGACGAATATGTGGAGGAAATACAAACACACATAGAACACGAGAACCAGAACGCCTTCCACCTGCACAAGACAGACGACCGGCATATAGCCGACAAACTGAGCGAACTGAAGAACCTGATAATCAAGTTCTACCCAGGGAAGGCCGACAAAGAACTGTTTACAGCCCTGCACGACATCAGCGAGATTGAAGAGGAACTGAAAATACACTGCGCCATAGAGGAAGACCTGCTTATACCCGCTCTCGGCAAACATGGACACGGCGAGGAGCCCGAACACACGCAGCATGAAAACGACGAAGAACTGAGCGCAAGAGAGAAAGAAGTGCTGAAAGAAGTGGTGAACGGCTTGAGCAACAAAGAGATAGCCAACAAACTGAACATCTCGACACACACCGTAATATCGCACCGCAAGAACATCACCCGCAAACTGGATATTCACTCCGTAGCCGGACTCACCATCTATGCGTTAGTGAACGGCTTAGCGGACTTGTAAGGCTTAGAGAGGATGCTGCGCCGTGTACTTAAATATATCCGTGACAACGGTCTGCTGGAACGCAACGGGCGCGTGTTAGTCTGTGTGAGCGGCGGAGCCGACAGTGTAGCTTTGCTTGACGTTCTGCTTCGCGGCGGCTATGAGTGCGTAGTTGCCCATTGCAATTTCCATCTGCGCGGTGAAGAGTCAGACCGCGACGAGGCATTTGTGCGCGAATTGTGTGCGAAGCGGAACGTGCGACTGCTCGTGCAACACTTCGATACGCACGCCGCCGCGGAAAAAGACGGCAAGAGCATAGAACTGACAGCGCGGAGACTGCGGTACGAGTGGTTCGCGCAAGTGGGAGAAGAGGAAAATTGCAGCGCCATAGCCGTCGCCCATCACCAGAACGACCAAGCGGAGACTGTGCTGATGAACCTGCGACGCGGAGCCGGCATAAGAGGGCTATGCGGTATGCGCCCGAAAAGCCCAAATCCGTGTGCGGAAAGCAGAATACCGGTGATACGTCCACTGCTGTGCACCACGCATGACTACATAAAACATTACCTGCTGGATATAAGGCATATAGACTGGGTGGAGGACAGTACGAACAGCGACTGCAAATTCAGGCGCAACTCCATTCGCGCCGAGATAGGCGGCTACAGCAAAGCGGAAATAGAGCACATCGCGGCTACGGCACGCTACATGCAGGGGTACCTGGATATGATGGAAGGCAAGGACTCAATACAGGCGCGGGAAGCAAAAGAATATGAGGCTCAACGGCAGAAGAAATGAGACAGGACGGCAGGAGAGATGAAGCACTACGGCATAATAGGCAAGCCTCTTGAACACTCGTGGTCGGCACGGTGGTTCACAGAAATGTTCCGGCGCGAAGGCATAGACGCAGACTACAAAGCTTTTGAGACAGAGGCGGACACCATCCTGCCGCCGGTCCCGCTTGACGGTTTCAATGTCACCTGCCCTTACAAGGAGGCGGTGATACCGCTGCTTGACGAGGCAGACGCGACAGCGGCGGAGATAGGTGCGGTGAACACGGTGGTGCGACTCGCTTCGGGGCGGCTGAAAGGATACAACACGGACTGGAAAGGGTTTACTGCCGCCGTGAGACCGCTGCTGCAAAAGGACATGCGCGCAATAGTGCTGGGCACGGGAGGAGCCGCCAAAGCAGTGGTTTATGCGCTTGAAAAGCTCGGCGTGGAAGCAACAACGGTGAGCCGGAATGCGCAGAGGGGACTCCCCTACTCCGCTCTGACAGAGGAGACAATAGCCGAGCACAGGCTAATAGTGAACTGCACGCCGCTGGGCATGTACCCGCAGACAGAGGGCAAGCCACAGATTCCATACGAGGGAATAGGCGCAGGGCATGTGCTGTATGACTGCATCTACAACCCCGAGGAGACACTTTTCCTGCGCGAAGGACGGCAACGCGGAGCACGGACGGAAAACGGGTTAGGCATGCTGACAGGCCAGGCAAAGGCAGCATGGGAACTATGGAGCGCAGCAAAGGAATGAAATAAAATGACACTTTATGAAAAAAAGCCTGTGTGCATTTGCGTATGCGGGATTTATTGTTTAACTTTGCAGCCTGAAACAAAATAACACAATGAACACATATAAAACACTACGAAAATGAACAAGAAGATATTGATACTGCTGGCAGCGGCGATATGCTGCATGCCGGCAATAAAGAGCCAAGAGACGAAAGCTACGGCAGCAGGCCAGGAAGCGAAAGCGACGGCAAGTCAGGAAGCGAAAGTGACCAGCAATGGGGCACTCAGTTTTCATGTGAGCTACACCGAGGAAGAGACCAAGAGAGGGGAGTTGTACCAGTACAGCGAGCGCTATTTGGGCACATCGGACGTGATAAAAGAAGACGGGACCAGCTACAGGCTGCTGAGCATAGACATGAGGCAGTCTCCTGATGCCGCCAAGAGCGGCAACGGCGGTAACGGGAAGAATATCAATGGCGGCGGCGAAGGGAAGAGCGGCAATATAGGCGGCAAGGGGAAGGATATCAAAATAGGCGGCAGAGAGAAGAGAAGACTCCAACTGCCCGCCCCGCTGAACGAGGAGACTCTGACCGCCACCAACACCGCCAAGAAAGCCGAAGGCGTGGCAAAACAGATATACCGCCTGCGCGAGGCGCGAGTGAGCATAGTGAGCGGCGAGGCAGAACATGCACCTGCCGACGGCATGGCAATGGAGGTGTCACTGCGCGAACTGAAAGAGATGGAAAAACAACTGACAGAGCTGTTCACCGGCTCAACAAGGACCTCCGCACAGCACATAAACATACGCTATGAAATTGAGGAAAGTCTGGAGGCAGAGAGCGAAGAGGTGCTGATGCGCTTCTCGAAACATGCAGGTCCGGTGGACGCAGACGACCTGAGCGGAGAACCCGTATATCTGAAAATAACGAGGGTCATAGGGCCGAAAGAAGACGGCGGAAAGAAGAAAAAGAAAAACGAACAGGCAGAGCAGGAAGTGAAAGAGATGAAGATAACAGTGGAATACGACGGACACAAACTGCTGCAGCGGACGCTGAAGAAATAAGAGCTCCGGCACTGAAGAAACAAGAGTCCCGGGCACTGAAGAAACAAGAGCAGAGGACACTGAAGAAACAAGAGATTCCTCCACGCGGGAAACAAAAGCAGAGGACAACGATATGAGACTAAAGACACTGGCAATAATGCTGTTATGCTGCGTGCAATGGATGTGCGCGCAGGAACTGAAGTGCACTGTGACAGTGAACTCGGACAAGATAGAAGGCAGCAGCAAGAGCATGTTTGAAGCCCTTCAGCAGAGCCTGACCGAACTGATGAACAACACAAGGTGGACAAACATGGTGTTTGCCGAGCAGGAGCGGATAGAATGCACACTGATGCTGATAGTGAACAGCGTGAGCCCCGAAGGCTTGATGGACGCGACCATGCAGCTGCAAAGCCGGCGGCCCGTATATAACACAAACTACTCCACCCCCCTGCTGAACATAAGCGACAACAACTTCGCCTTCACCTACAAGGAGTTTGACCGCGTGGAGATACAGGCGACACAGTTCACCAGCAACCTTGCAGCCCTGATAGCCTACTACAGCTACCTGATAATAGGCTTCGACATGGACAGCTACAGCAGACTCGGCGGCACTCCGTGCTTCCAGAAGTGCGAGGAGATATGCAACATGGCGCAAGGCGCGTCGATAGAACAGGCAGAGGCGGCAGGCTGGAAAGCCTTCGGGAACAACAAGAACCGCTTCGCGCTGATAAACAACCTGCTTGACGAGGCATTCAAAGATTTCAGGGGGTATTTTTACGAGTACCACCGCCTCGGTTTGGACGAGATGGCTGCCAATGCGGGCAACGGCAGAGCACGCATAGCAGGCGGCATAGAAGTGCTGAAGAGCGCATACAAAGCGCGCCCCGGGACATACATAACAGGTGTGTTCCTCGATGCGAAGAACGATGAGCTGGTGCAACTGTTCAAACAGGGGACCGACGCGGAGAAGAAGACTGTGGTGGGCGTGCTGACAGAGGTGGACCCGACAAGGAGCGAGCAGTATGAGAAGATAAGTGAGTAGGTTTTGAGTCGAAAGTCTGATTATTAGTCGAAAGTCAAAAGTCGAAAGTCGAAAGCCTAATTAGACAGGAGGAACGGCAAAGAAACCGGAATAAGAGAAGGGAATAAGAAAAGGGAATAAGAAAAGGGAATAAGAAAAGGGACGGCGTGATACGGTAGTGATACGGTAGTGTGACGGTACGGGACAGCAAAAAAGACAGCCGCTGTGAGGGTACTGCAAGGGTACTGCGAGGGTAGAAACTATAGAAAGTTGAAGGTTGAGAGTTGAGAAATGAAGGCAGAAAGTTGAAGGCTGAGAGTTGAGAGTTGAAAGTTGAAAGATGAGAGATGAGGGGTTATGCTAAAGAGGCTACACATAAGGAATTACGCGCTGATAACTGAACTTGACATAGAGTTCGGCAGCGGTTTTTCGGTGCTGACAGGTGAGACCGGTGCCGGCAAAAGCATCATATTAGGGGCGCTGAACCTCGTGATGGGGGGCAGAGCCGACACCAAAGCCATCACGGAGGGCGAAGAACGGTGCATAATAGAGGCCGTGTTTGACGAAAACAGCAGCGTGACAGGGATAAAGCAGGGGGATGATAGCACTGCGGGAGAAAACAAGCAGGGGGAGGACGGCACAGGGATAATCAAGCAAGGAGGAGATAGCACTGCGGGAGAGGACAAACAAGGAGAGGACGGCACAGGGATAATCAAGCAAGGAGAAGATAGCACTGCGGGAGAAAACAAACAGGGAGAGGACGGCAGCATGACGGGGACGGGAGACGGGGAGTTGATAGTGAGACGGGAACTGAACAGGAGCGGGCGGTCAAGGTCGTTTGTGAATGACGAAGTGGTGACACAGGCGGAACTGAAAGAACTGTCGGGGAGACTGCTTGACATACACTCGCAGAACGAGAACCTGCTGCTTGGAGACGACAACTTCCAGCTGCAGATGACAGACATGCTGGCGAAGAACAAGCAGGAAAGAGAGGCATATACGGCGGCCTACACAGCATGGCGGGAGAGCGAGAAAGAACTGCATGAGCTGGAGGCACTGGCAGCCAAAAGCAGGAAAGACCAGGACTACACAGCCTTTCAATACAAGCAATTAGAGGAGGCGCAGATAAGCGACACAGACGAGCTGCAGCAACTGGAGACGGAGGAATACAGGCTGAGCCATGTGGAGCAGCTGCAGGCGGCACTGCAGACAGCACTGCAGGCCTTAGACGGGGACGAGGGTGGCGCGATACACCTTGTGAGACAGGCAGAGGAGGCAATGGGCGATGACGAAGAACTGGGGGGCCGTTTAGGGAGCGCGGAAATAGAACTGAAGGACATAGCAGCCGAGATAAGCCGTCAGGCAGAGATGACCGAAGCCGACCCCGAGCGCCTGCAGGCAGTGCAGGAAAGGCAGGAACAGCTGAACAGCCTAATGCGCAAGCACGGCGTACAGACACTGCAAGAACTGAAAGACCTGCGCGACCAATGGGCGGAACTGCTGCAACGCATCGACTCGTTTGACGCGGAGACAGAGGAGAAGAAAAAAGAGACGGAAGCACTGTTCAAGAAAGCAGACAAGGCGGCACAGACGCTGAGCAAAAGCCGCAAGGCAGTGCTGCAACCCGCTTCAGAGCAGCTGACGAAAGACCTGGCGGAATTGGGAGTGGCACATGCGCACGTGGAGATGGAGATGACTGAGGCAGAGGAATATACGGAGAGCGGACACGACAAAGTGCAACTGCTGTTCGCCGCGAACCTGAACCAGCAGCCGCGACGCGTGAGCGAAGTGGCCAGCGGCGGAGAAACAAGCCGGCTGATGCTGTGCATAAAAGCCCTGACGGCGACCGAGAACGGCCTGCAGACACTGATATTCGACGAGATAGATACGGGCGTGAGCGGAGCCGTAGCCGCAAAGACGGGACGGATAATGCAGGAAATGGGCAAGAAGAGGCAGGTGATAGCCATCACCCACCTGCCGCAGACGGCAGCATGCGGGAACGCCCACTACAAAGTGTATAAGCAGGACACTGCGACACGCACGGAGACCCATATCCGCCGTCTGAACGCGGAAGAGCGCGTGGAGGAGATAGCGGCAATGCTGGCCGGCGACAAAGTGAGCGAGGCTTCGACCGCCGCCGCCCGACAACTGATAGAACAACAGAGGAGCAGATAAGAGAGCATGTTACCATTAGCAGAGCGGATGCGCCCGCGCACCCTGGACCAATACATAGGACAAAAACATCTGGTAGGCAAAGGAGCCGTGCTCCGTCAGATGATAGAGAGCGGCAACCTGTCGTCGTTCATATTGTGGGGACCTCCGGGTGTGGGTAAGACGACGCTTGCGAAGATAATAGCGCGCGAACTGGAGCGGCCCTTCTACACGCTGTCGGCGGTGACGAGCGGTGTGAAAGAAGTGCGGGAAGTGATAGAGAAAGCCAAGCGCGAGAACAGACTGAAGAGCGGTCTGTTTGCCGCCCAGCAGGACCAGCGCCCCCCTATCCTCTTCATAGACGAGATACACCGGTTCTCGAAATCGCAGCAGGACAGTCTGCTCGGAGCAGTGGAGGAAGGGACGATAACGCTGATAGGCGCGACGACGGAGAACCCGAGCTTCGAGGTGATAAACCCGCTGCTGTCGAGATGCCAGGTGTATGTGCTGCAGCCGTTAGGCAAAGACGACCTCAACGAGCTGACAGACAGGGCGCTGAAAGAGGACGAGGCGATAAGCGCGATGGGGATAGAGATAAAAGAGAGGGAGAGCATACTGCGCTACGCAGGCGGAGACGCACGCAAACTGCTGAACATAATAGAGTTGGTGGCGAACTCGGGCGCGAAAGTGATAGACAACGAGACCGTGACACGGCAGCTGCAGCAGAACCCCGTGGCCTACGACAAAGACGGGGAACTGCACTACGACATCATATCCGCCTTCATCAAGTCGATACGCGGCAGCGATCCCGACGCGGCGATATACTGGTTAGCACGCATGGTGGAGGCCGGCGAAGACCCGAAGTTCATAGCACGAAGGCTCGTCATATCGGCGAGCGAGGACATAGGCCTCGCCAACCCGAATGCGATGCTGGTAGCCAACGCCTGCTTCGACACACTGCAGAAAATAGGCTGGCCGGAAGGGAGGATACCGTTAGCCATGGCGACGGTGTATCTGGCGACCTCGCAGAAGTCGAACTCGGCGTATCTGGCAATAGACAACGCCCTGCAGAAAGTGAAAGAGACAGGGAACCTGCCCGTGCCTCTGCACCTGCGGAACGCTCCGACCAGCCTGATGAAAGAACTGGGGTACGGCGAAGAATACAAGTACGCTCACGACTATGAGAACCACTTTGTGAAGCAGCAATACATGCCTGACGAACTGGCAGGGACAAGGTTCTGGGAGGCACAGGGGAGTCCACAGGAACAGAGAATGGCGGAATGGATGAGACACCTGTGGGGGAGTTGATAATTGATAATTGATATTGCAACGCTGCTGCAAATTATCGCAGGCCGGAAGCCTACGGACACGGTGGGCGGGCAATTGATACACAAAACACGGAGCTGAAGCTCCGCGAACATAACGAAGAGAAAAAAATTGACAATTGACAATTGGCGGGAGTGTATATACATATTCCATTCTGCAAGAGCAGGTGCAAGTACTGCGACTTCTTCTCCACCACCTTGCTTGACCAAAGAGAAAAGTATGTGGCGGCAGTGCTGAAAGAGGCGGAAGCAAGGCAGAAGGAGATGACGGACGTGCGCACCGTGTACTTGGGCGGAGGGACACCGAGCCTGCTGACCTGTAGGCAGATAGAGAGTCTGCTTGAAGCCGTACACGCAGACAGAGCGGAGGAAGTGACAATAGAAGCCAACCCGGGCGACATAAGCAGAGAGGGACTGGAAGAACTGCGCAAGGCGGGTGTGAACAGAGTGAGCATAGGTGTGCAGTCGCTGCACGACAGACTGCTGACACTGACCGGACGCAGACACACGGCAGACGAAGCAAGAAAAGCCGTGGAAGCCGCACAGAAAGCGGGAATAGACAATATATCCGTGGACCTGATATACGGCCTGCCGACACAGAGCACCGAGGACTGGGCAGAGGACATAAGAGAAACAGCGGACATGGGTGTGCAGCACCTGTCGTGCTACTGCCTGAGCTATGAGGATGGGACCCCGCTGCAGAGAATGCTTGAACGCGGGGAAGTGACTGAGACAGACGAGGATACGGAGAACATGATGCACGACATGCTGTGCGACCTGGCGGAGGCGAAGGGATACGAGCATTACGAGGTGAGCAACTTCGCAAAACCGGGATTCCGCTCAAGACACAACTCCGCCTACTGGACGCGGACCGCCTACACGGGATTGGGCGCAGGGGCACACAGCTACGACGGGGAGAGGACAAGACGCGCCAATGTATGCGACCTGAACAAATACATGGCAGCTCCTGCCGAAGCCTATACCGCGGAGAGGCTGACAGACACGGACATATACAACGAGCGCGTGATGCTCGCACTGCGCACCGCCGAAGGAGTGCAAAGAGAAGAACTGCGCCCCGAGAGCATTGCCGCCGCCGAGAAATACCTGCAGCGCGGCCTGCTACGGCAGCAAGGCGGACAGATAGCCGCCACAAGAGAGGGGCTGCATATACTGAACATGATAATAGAAGATATGATGATATGAAAAGTTATAAAGAATGGAGTTTCAAGGGCAAGTTCGCCCTGTGGTTCTGGGTGCTGTTTGTTGCCGGAACATTGTCAGTGTGGTTGCTATTCGTGCTGATATCCAACGGGAAAATAGGCTATCTGCCCCCATTGGACGAGCTCCAGAACCCGCAGAACCGGTTTGCGAGCGAGGTATTCAGCTCGGACATGCAGTCGTTAGGCCGCTACTACCGCTATGAGAACCGCGTGAGTGCACAGTACACGGATATATCACCGTGGGTGAAAAAGGCACTGCTTGCGACGGAAGATGCACGTTTTGAGCAACATACTGGCGTGGACTTCAAGTCGCTGTTCCGCGCACTGCTGACCTTGGGCCAGGCCGGCGGCGGCTCGACACTGACACAGCAGCTGGCCAAACAGATATGGTCGCCCCGCGCAGGGAGCAGATTAGAGCGCGTGACCCAGAAAGCCAACGAATGGGTGATAGCGACACAACTGGAGAAGCTGTACTCGAAAGAGGAGATAATGACGATGTACCTGAACCAGTTTGATTTCCTGTACAATGCAGTGGGAATACGGACAGCAGCCAACGTGTATTTCTCCACCACTCCGGACAAGCTGACCGCGGAACAGGCCGCGACCTTAGTAGGCATGTGCAAAAACCCGTCGCTCTACAACCCCATCCGCCGTCCGGAACGCGCGACCAACCGGCGCAACACGGTGCTGAACCAGATGTGCAAGTACGACTACATAACAGAAACCGAATGCGACTCGCTGAAGGCCCTGCCGCTTGTGACGAAGTTCAGGTCGGTGGACCACAAGAAAGGCCAGGCCCCCTACTTCCGCGAGTTCCTGAGACAGGTGCTGACCGCCAAAGAACCGAAAGAGAGCCAGTATCCGGAATGGAACAAACAGCAGTACACGATAGACAAAAAACAATGGGACGAGAACCCGCTGTACGGTTTCTGCAACAAGAACAAGAAGCCCGACGGCACCCACTATGACCTGTATCAGGACGGACTGCGCATATACACCACCATAGACTCGCGCATGCAAGGATACGCGGAAGAAGCCGTGCACGAACACATAACAGACCTGCAAAAACGCTTCTTCAAGGAGAAAAAGAAGAAGAGTTACGCCCCCTTCGCCCGCAACCTGAGCCAGGAGGAGATAGACGGGATAATGACACGCTCGATGAGGCAGACCGACCGCTACCGCAACATGAAAAAAGAAGGACACAGCGAGGCGGAGATAAAAAAGGCATTCAACACGCCGGTGGAGATGGAGGTGTTCTCATACGACGGCCCGATAGACACGATGATGTCGCCGTTAGACTCAATAAGGTGGAACAAATACTTCCTGCGTTGCGGTTTCCTGTCGATGAATCCGCAGAACGGTCATGTGAAAGCCTACGTAGGCGGGCCAAACTTCGCCCATTTCCAATATGACATGGCCACGATGGGCCGGCGGCAGGTAGGCTCGACCGTGAAGCCCTACCTCTACACCCTTGCCATGGACGAGGGGATGTGGCCCTGCGACAAGACAGTGAACGACGCAGTGACGCTGATAGACGGCAACGGGAATCCGTGGACCCCGCACGACGACCACACGAAGAACAGAGGCGACTCGGTGACACTGCAATGGGGTCTGCAACAGTCGAGCAACTGGATATCCGCCTACCTGATGTCGCTGTTCACGCCCGAACAGTTAGTGAGGCTGATGCAGTCATTCGGCATACAGGGGCAGCTTGACCCCGTGGTGAGCATCTGCTTAGGGCCCTGCGAAGTGAGCGTCCAGGAAATGGTGGACGCATACACAGCCTTTCCATGCAAGGGCATAAGGACGGAGCCGATGTATGTGACACGTATAGAGGACAATACGGGTAACGTGCTGGCAAGTTTCACCCCCAAGTCGCACGAGATAATAAGCGAGTTGACCTCGTACAAGATGATAACGATGCTTCGCGCCGTGGTGGACCACGGCACCGGCGTGCGCCTGCGTTTCAGGTACAACATTCAGGCTCCGATGGGCGGAAAGACAGGGACAACACAGAACAACAGCGACGGCTGGTTCGTAGGTTTCACTCCTTCGCTTGTGAGCGGCTGCTGGGTAGGCGGTGAAGACCGAGGCATACACTTTGACAGCATGGCTGACGGCCAGGGAGCAAGCATGGCACTGCCCATCTTTGCGCTGTACATGCAGAAAATATACGCCGACACGGAACTCGGCTACTCACCGACGGAGCAGTTTGACATACCAGACTGGTTCGACCCCACGGCCGGCTGCAAATGAGATGGAAGCACTATTAGGCAAGACACCGGACGAACTGCAGGCAGCGGCAACCGCCGCCGGCCTGCCGCGGTTTGTAGGCAAGCAGATAGCGGACTGGCTTTATGCGAAGCGTGTGCGGTCGTTTGAGGAGATGACGAACATTTCGCTTCGCGGTCGCGAGACGCTTGCGAAGATGTATGTTGTCGGGCGGCACAAGCCTGTAGCGCAGGCCGTGTCGGAGGACGGGACGGTGAAATACCTGTTTGAAGCAGGAAAAGGACAGTATGTGGAGGCAGTATATCTGCCCGAAGACGAGCGCGCCACGGCATGCGTGAGCACACAGGCCGGCTGCAAGATGGGGTGCAGATTCTGCATGACAGGGACACTCGGATTTCATGCACAACTGACGGCGGCAGAGATACTGAACCAGATATTCGAGATCAACGCACTGCACGGAGGCAAACTGACGAACATAGTCTATATGGGCGAAGGGGAGCCGATGGACAATATAGAAGAAGTGCTAAAGTCGCTGCAGGTGATGACCGCCGATTGGGGCTGCGCATGGTCGCCCAAGAGACTGACAGTGAGCACAGTGGGGTTCATACCCGGGATGCGCCGTTTTTTAGAGGAAAGCGACTGCCATTTGGCCATATCGCTGCACAACCCGTTCCACGAAGAGCGCCAGGAGATAATGCCCGCAGAGAAAGCCTACCCCATCGCCGATGTGCTGGAACTGGTCAGGCAGTACGATTTCAGCCGGCAGCGGCGTGTGAGCTTCGAGTACATTTGTTTCGGTGGGCTGAACGACACTCCGCGCCATGCTCGCGAGCTGGTGCGCATACTGCACGGCATACCGTGCCGCGTCAATCTGATACGCTTCCACGCCTCGCCGGATGCAGACGGGAGACAGTTTCCGCCGTCGGACGAGCAGCAGATGGTGTGGCTGCGGGACTACCTGAGCGCGCACGGCATAACCGCCACCATAAGACGGAGCCGAGGCGAGGACATACTGGCAGCGTGCGGCATGCTGGTGAACGCGCTGCAGAAAAAATGAGAATGAATATTGCCGATTTCAGGAGAAAGCTGTATCTTTGCAGAGGATAAGAGGAAAAAACATGAATATACTACTAAAATATCAACGGAGGAAGACGACAGTCACATACGCAGGGGGCCTCGCAATAGGCGGAGACAACCCCGTGCGGCTGCAAACAATGGCTAACGTCAGCACCAACGACATAGAGGCATCCGTGGCACAAGCCCGGCGGTGCATTGAGGCCGGTGCGGAGTTAGTGAGGTTCACCACACAAGGAATCCGCGAAGTGGAGTCCTTGAAAACGATTCACAGGCTGTTGCAGGATTGTGAAGAAGGAGGGCAACATGGAGTTGGAGGAAAGCAGAGGCTTGTGCATGTGCCGCTGGTGGCAGACATACATTTCCGCTCGGATGTGGCAGACGAGGCGGCAAAGACCGTAGAGAAAGTGCGCATCAACCCCGGCAACTACGCAAACGACCCCGAGCAGACAAAAGCGCGTTTCGTGCATCTGTTAGACATTTGCAAGGCACACAAGACAGCACTGCGCATAGGCGTGAACCATGGGAGTCTGTCGCAGCGCATAATGGAGAAATACGGGGATACGCCGGAAGGCATGGTGGAAAGCTGCATGGAGTTTCTTCGCATAGCCACGGAGCAGAAATTTGAAGATATAGTGTTGAGTATCAAGGCATCGAACACACGAGTGATGGTGGAGACGGTGCGACTGCTTGTGAAGACTATGGACGCCGAGGACATGCATTTTCCACTTCATCTCGGTGTGACCGAAGCCGGCGAAGGTGAAGACGGCCGCATAAAGTCGGCGGTGGGTATAGGCGCACTGTTGGCGGACGGCATAGGCGACACCATAAGAGTGAGCCTAAGCGAAGAGCCGGAGAACGAGATTCCAGTGGCACAAGACTTGGTGGCATATTTCGCAGACAAAGACTCGCCCCGCTACGACGGTTCCATCCGCGTCGAAGTACAAGAGGACACAGGCGGCAATGCGGAAATCAGATATTACTCGTTTGAGGACAACTGGGAACAGTTCTGCCTGCAAGCCGCCGCCGAATGCGGACGACTCTTGTGGGAATATAAAGCGACCGAACTGTCGCTCGCAAACACCCACTTTCCGGAGGACAAGCTGAAATTCCTGAGCAAGGACATTATGCAAGCCGCGCGCGTGCGTATATATAAAACGGAATATATCTCCTGTCCGGGTTGCGGAAGAACGATGTTTGACCTCCAGAAGACCATTGCCGAGGTCAAGAAAGCCACGGCTCACCTGAAGGGCTTGAAGATAGCAGTTATGGGCTGTATTGTGAACGGTCCGGGCGAGATGGCGGATGCCGACTACGGCTATGTGGGAGCAGGAAGAGACCGTATCTCCCTCTATCGCGGCAAGGAGTGCGTACTCAAAAACATTCCGCAAGAAGAAGCCGTTGCACAGCTTCTCAGCATCATCAAGAGCGACAATAGCACTCAATAACCATTAGCTTCTGGCAACTAATGTCAGACCATTCCTGCCACCGATTGCGTATCCATCGTAATCGGCATCGCCGGTATGCAAGCGATCCACTATCAAGACTTGGTCTTGTGCCATCACACGGCATGAGAAGGTATCTCCTATGTGCAACTTGCTATTAGTCACCTCCTCAACGCGCCACCTGTAGTCCCCCTGATAACTCAGCACACAAATACGGTTCGGCAGCCATGCAATACGCACGCGGTCGCCGACCTGACATTCGTCTGCATGGACAGCAGTCGTATGGATGAAATCCGATTCTTCGTTAGCTTTCGCATAGAGTTCCAGCACGTGCACGGTGCTCTGGCGGATGGAGGAATAGCCCTTTTTGTAGCCCCATATACGGCTCAATGTGTCCGCACTGATGCGCTCGCCGGTAGTACGCAATACGGTGATACTCAACTCTCCAAAGTCGGCAGGGCCTGCCGGCGTGCGACCGAAACGTACTTCAACCGCCTTTTTAAGCTGGCTGATAACGATACTATCTGTTTGATAAGAAGTCTCCATAGTTTGAAAATTTGTGCAAAATTATAAAATCATTTGCATATACGCAAATTTATTTGTACTTTTGCAGCGTTAATGGATACGAATTCCTTCACATCGGGTCCTGTTCGTCCACTTGGTTTGCAAGAATTTGGGGTAAATCGTTTGACGGATTATGAGTTGCTGTCCGACTCCGGGCACAACTTGGTTTACCGTGCGCAGATGGGCGGCAAATGGGTGGTTTTGAAGGCAGCCAAACCTGATGAGGGTGAACGCACACTAAACTGCATCCTCTTGGAGCGTGAGTTCGAAATCATGAACCGCCTGGATTGCATTTATATGGTTCAGACGATTGCGTTGGTCGATGACCCGCAGCTGGGGCGTGCTATCCTCATGGAGTATGTGAACGGACGTCCATTGGACAAGTTTCTGGCAGAGAAACCGTCCTTAGCCGAACGCCGGCGCGTGGCTGATGAACTGATGGAGGCCTTGATTTTTCTGCATGAACGCCAAATAGTACACGGCGATCTGAAACCGAGCAATATTCTTATTACCGACTCCGGCAATCATGTGCGGCTGATTGATTTCGGCTTTGCCGACAACGAGGCGTTCATTGCTAAAAACATCGGTACTTCGCCGTCGGTCAGCTTTCCGGAACAACTGCCGAACGATGTACTGAAACCCGATAGGGACATCTATGCGCTCGGCAAAATGTTGGCGCTACTATTCCCGTCATTTCATCATTTCATCATTCCGTTAATTACCCGTCGGTACCACTCTGTGCGACATGTGCGCGCTGCTATACGACGGTTGAGACTCGTAAGATGGCTGCTGCCGCTCATTCTGCTTCTGACCATCTTAATTGCAGCAACAATATACTATTTTCCTCAATGGATGCAAACGACGCTACCAGCTGAAACACAGACAGATACGGTTGTGGTAATACAAGCACCCCAGCCGGAGGTTGATTCTGTTTGGCTGAATCTGAAAAACAATGCCGAAAAGCGTTATGGCGTTTTGTATCGGGCATATGCAGACTCGCTCAAAAACATGCCGAGCAAGAACTTTAATGATGCAATTAAGATGAACAACCGCTATGCTGCTAAAATGATTCAGACGAGGGACAAACTGGTCAGCGCGTATCCCCAATACGAGGAGCAACTCTTCAACCAGCATCTCTTTGTTTATTGCCGTGACTTCAAGCGTTTGAGTGCCATTTCACAGGATTACCCGTATATCTCTGTTACACCCAAAGGCGACACAATATTCATTCCCCGCAAATCCCTCCAGGAATAACTTTCCTCCTCCTCGTTTTTTACTTACAACAATTAATTTAGGGCTAATTAGGGCGTAAAGGGGCAAACCTTTGCGCCTTTCGTTTTTTGGTTATACCTTTGCACTGCAATTCGGAGCGAACCAGATAATGCTAACATCTGAAATATAACGGAAGATGCCGAAAATCCCAAACAGAGTAGGCAAAACAAAAAAATTATTATTATGAAAACAAAAATCTTTTTCTTTTTGTTAATGGTGATGCTATGCACACATAGTGCTATAGCAGTAACAACGGTTACATTTACCAGTTCTGATTTTAACGGTCAAGGTACATCAGGGACAGGCAGTGCCGTGAGTGCTACAAAAAATGGTGTAACTTTCTCTTGCGATAAAGGGTTTGGCGACCAATACGGAGTACGGTGTTACAAAAATGCAAATGTAACCATTTCGTCTTCTTCGCATCAAATCACCAACATTAGCTTTGAATTCATTACGTTAAATGACATCTACTATAATGGAAATCTAAGCGAGAATGTTGCAGTGAATGGTTATCAATGGCACTCTACGATGACATCGCAGGCACGAATGAATACGATTACGGTGTATTTGAATGATGGTAATTCACAACCTACCAAAGCTTCTTCTGATTCAGAAGGGTTTAAGTACATCAACGAATTCACCTATGCAAGTGATTTGATTTCATCTAATGGCAAAGGCGGTTTTAGTTCTACTCAAAATCCAAGTTTAGGCATGCTGAAAGCAAATGTTTTCTGCGTAGAAAAATTTTATGGTTTAAGTGAGGGACAGAGTTATGCTGATTTTGATGTTTATAAAAATACTTCTCTGAAACAAATAGGTCAATTTAATTTTTGCTGGGATTGGTATAAGGTAAGTTTAGGAGAAGGTTCTTCAAAATCATTTGACTTCAAATACGCGTATAACAACATGAACATAGGTGATACTAAGGTTATTACCTCTGACGAAGGAACAGTATATACATTCAAGCTGATAGACAAGATTCAAAGCACAACAGATAGTAAGAAGAAAATAGTCTTTTCGGTAGATCGTCCATTATATTTTGGTGGTTCAGAAAATGGTAGTGTCGGTCTCAGCAATTTCAGGAACCGTGTTCAAATAAAATATGTTAGTGACAATAACAGTTCATTTTCAGGGCCAACTGACATCAGTCAATATACAGATAATGGAATAGTAAAAGTATTCTCTAATGACAACAACATAAATATCCCGATGACCTATCTCGCATTTGAGAAAAATTCATGTGGATGGCCAATGAATTGCATCGTTATTCAGTCTCCAAGTGGACTTGAGTCTATTTTATATTCGCCGGATTTGTATAGTACTACCAGTGATGAAGCGTTTATACCATACCTCTATGAGTTAAATGGATATATTTACATAGATTTACAACGCAAAGAAGCCGGTACCTGGCATTTGATGTTAGTTCAAGAATATGCGGGCAATTGGCAGTATTATAATGGTTCAGGTCAGAGTACACCCAAATATACCATTACTACCAGCTCTGCTAATCCCTCATGGGGAAGCGCATCCGGTAACACAACAGTAGATTATTTGACCCAAGTAACCATCTCTGCGAGTGCCAACCCCGGATACCATTTTACAAAATGGAATGATGCCAATACGCAGAATCCGCGTACTATAACGGTAACAAAAGATGCTACTTATACTGCATCGTTCGCAAAAAACAACTATACCATTTCAACAACATCCTCTAATCCGTCATGGGGAAATGCAACTGGTGGTAAAACGGCGGCATATTTGGATCAGATAACAATTACTGCTAATGCCAACTCCGGTTACTATTTTACCAAATGGAATGATGGTAATACACAGAATCCGCGTACTATAACGGTAACAAAGGATGCTACTTATACTGCAACGTTTGCAAAAAATAATTATATCGTTACAACGACCTCCTCTAATCCGTCATGGGGAAATGCAACCGGTGGTAAAACAGCAGCATATTCGGATCAGATTACAATTACTGCAAATGCCAATTATGGATACCATTTTACCAAATGGAATGATGGCAATACACAAAATCCGCGTACTATAACGGTAACAAAGGATGCTACTTATACAGCATCGTTTGCAAAAAATAACTATACCATTTCAACGTCCTCATCTAATCCGTCCCGAGGAAGTGTAACCGGTGGTAAAACGGCAGCATATTTGGATCAGATTACAATTACTGCAAATGCCAATTATGGATACCATTTTACCAAATGGAATGATGGCAATACACAAAATCCGCGTACTATAACAGTAAAGGAGAATGTCTGCTATACTGCTTCGTTTGATATCAATATCTATACAATCAATGTTATTTCAGAAAATAACCAAGTAGGAATGGTGATGGGGAGCGGAAAGTATGAAGCATTCACCGAAGTCGACGTTATTGCGGCAGCATGCCAAGAAGGATATAAATGGAGCCATTGGTCAGACGGAGTGCAACTGGCAGGTCGTAAAGTAACTCTTACAAGCGACACTACCTTAGTTGCATATTTTACCAATGCCGAAGAGTCATGCGTAGAAGTTGATGTTAATGACCGTTCATTAGGACAAGCGGACCTACTTGTCATGGCAACACCCAATGCGGGCACGCGTTTTGTAGAATGGTCGGATGGAGAAAAATCGAACCCACGTGTTGTTACATATTTAGAGCCGGTAAAATATATCGCAATCTTCAAAGAAGAATCCAATCCTTCATCTGTAACTCAACTTCCAACATCACAAAAAGATCGTACAAGAAAAATCATTCGAGAAAATCATGTATATATTCTCCGTGGTGATAAAACTTACACCCTAACGGGACAGGAGGTAAAATAGGCCTTGTGCATTTTTGTCGTGTTTTCGCGACAACCTGTCTTCGTACGTTGTTATAGATTTTATCCCATGCATATAGAGGGTGTGTCAAAATTAATTGACACACCTTTTTCTGTATCAATAATTGTGGGATATTACTGATGGATAAACTTTTACTATGCATCATAACCTACTTATATTCTGCAAAATACAAGCACTTTACACTTAACAATTTGACTTACCTTTGTTCATTTACCCGCATCTGTACTAAACATAAAATTAGGGCTAATTATGGCGCAAAGGGCAAAACCTTTGCGCCTTTCATTTTTTGGTTATACCTTTGCACTGCAATTCGGAGCGGACCAGATAATGCTAACATCTTAAATATAACGGAAGATGCCGAAAATCCTTAAAAGAGTAGGCACAATTAATAAACATTAATTTATTATGAAAAAATTATTTATTTTAATTGGTTTGGTTGCAGGTATGCTAACCTTGAATTCTTGTGGTGGAGAAAAATCGAAAGATGCCACTTTAACCCCCAAAAGCACTTCGTTGCAAGGTGATTTAAGAGATTATTTCACTATTGTAGAACGTCCGTATGTAGTTAAATATGATGAAAACAATTGGCTTTCTGAATACTTGATTTCCATCGAACTACAGCGAACAAATGTACCTTTCCGTTTTGATACAGAAGGAATTGAACCTGTCGGAACATTCGGAGAAGGGGTGTATGGTAACTTCGGTATCGGTATCGAAGTCTATGATGCGGAATCAAATCTGATTCTCAGTAAATCGGCGAGCGAAAGTGGCTTATCAGGAGTATATTCTTCTGACGACTTAAAAAACTTGCTTACGCTTGCAGAGGGTGAAACGGGCTTTGTACGTTGGTCGGCAAGGAAAGAATTCGAAAAATACGACAACAAGGAGTTCACATTTAAGTTGACGAGTTATCTCAAGATAGATAAAAATGCCAAGAAATCAGCAAAGGTTAATAGCTCATCTTCAAGTATTGACGATGATGTAGATGATATAAGTATTGACGATGATGTAGATGATATTTATAACTCGGCGTTGAAAGAGGCTTCCGATATGTATGAGCAAGCACAAAAAGAAGCTGAAGAAATGTACCAGAATGCCTTGGATGAAGTAAGTAACTGGTAATAACTGTTATTTTAACAGAACTATCCATATAAGCGCAAAAAAGAAATAATTGCGCCATTTAATATTAACAAATTAACTAAAAATCAAACAAAAATGAAAAAAACATTCATTCTGGTCATTGCTGTAATGTTCGGCATGACCGCAGGCATCCGTGCCAACGCTGCGACCACTTCCGTAATGTCCACCTCTACTGTGGTTGCCTCTGCCTCCTCATCTGATTGGGACAGTGTCTTGAACTCGTATGAGAAATATGTCAATGAGTACATCGCTGTGTACAAGAAAGTACAGGCCGGCGACACAAGTGCCTATTCCAAAATGGCTTCTCTTATGGAGAAATATCAGAAACTGGCAGAGCAATTGGAAAACGCGAAAGATGAAATGACGGCATCTCAGTTGGCACGCTTGCAGAAGATTAATGCCAAACTCGCAAAAGCCATTCAGTAATCGCATAGTTTAGTTATGGAGACTCAACAACAAAATGCACCTTATGCCGTAGCGGCATTAGTGCTCGGTATCTGTTCGCTGCTCTTCGGCTGTTTCTTTGTAGGATTGATATGCGGTATTGTTGGCTTGGTATTGGCTAACAAAGGCTTGGCTGCTTATCGCGCTAATCCCGAAATCTATTCCGGTTATGGAATGTTAAATGCAGGACGGATTACTTCCATTTTGGGTATTGTGTTCGGAGCAATCTATGTGGTTTATTACATTGTGGCTGTTGTCATTCTTGGAACTGCAGGATTTGCTTGGCTGAACATGTTCTCATAAACGGCATAGTATAGTGTTCTTATTACTACCATGTGCATATAAGCAACTCTTTGGTATAAGCTGCCCATTGTGCGGCTTCCAGCGGGCTATGCTACTCTTAATGGATGGCCGCATTTTGGACAGCTTGTATCGTTTCCCGCCGTGGCCGGTTTTGGCTATCTGGCTCATGGTTCTTATTATCACGAGCATAAGGGGGAAGGCGCAACTTTTCCTGTCGCTTAAATGGCCGTGGGGTATATTACTGTTCACTTTTGCGTGCAACGCATTTTGGCAGAACATTACGGAATAACACGGTTTTTAATATTTGTTTATCGCTTTGAGTGCTTTGATTTGGAGAAAAACTCTTTGTTTAAGGAGTAACTCTTCTAAAGCACTCAAAGTATTTATTTGTTTATGTTCGTTTTCAGTGTGCTCATTAGAGGAATTCGTATGGTTTGATAATGAGGACAATTTGGCATCAAGGGCTGTCCATTATGTAGATATTATTCCGTTATAAGCCATTTCACGGGTGCCGATTTTCCGGACGGAAAAATTAAATAACCGCAAAAAAGACAGCAGCTCTTGCATATTTCAAAAAAAAGCAGTAATTTTGCAGGCAAAATCGGGTTAAGAGGAATTGCTAACCTGCTAAATGACCAAATTGTTAAAACATTAAACATCTAATATTATGCAAAAAAGTCCTTTACAGATTGCGCGTCAGGGTTATATGCCCAAGATGCCGACAGCCTTAAAAGGCAAAGTACGTCTTTCGGAAGGAGCTAAAACAGAATCGGTAGCCGACCATGAGGCCATCCAGGCCCTGTTCCCCAACACCTACGGCATGCCTGTAGTAAGTCTGGAACCGTCGGAAACACAGTCAGTTGCACCCGCCATCAATGTCGGCGTGATACTTTCGGGCGGCCAGGCTCCAGGCGGTCATAACGTGATAAGCGGCTTGTTTGACGGGCTAAAACGCCTGAACAAAGACAACCGTCTCTACGGGTTCCTCGGCGGACCAAGCGGTCTGATAGACGGCAAATACCAGGAACTGACAGCAGAAATAATAGACGAATACAGGAACACGGGCGGCTTTGACATCATCGGGTCAGGGCGCACCAAACTTGAGGAGACATGGCAGTTTGACAAAGGTCTGGAAGTGTGCCGCAAGCTCGGCATCAGCGCCATCGTCATCATCGGCGGCGACGACTCGAACACCAACGCATGCGTCCTTGCCGAGTACTACAAGCAGAAACAGTGCGGCATACAAGTAATAGGCTGCCCGAAGACCATTGACGGCGACCTGAAAAACAGCATGATAGAGACCTCTTTCGGCTTCGACACCGCCTGCAAAGTATATAGCGAGCTGATAGGCAACATACAACGCGACGCCAACAGCGCGAAAAAATACTGGCACTTCATCCGCCTGATGGGCCGCAGTGCCAGCCACATAGCATTGGAGTGCGCCCTGCAGAGCCAGCCCAACATCTGCCTCATCTCGGAAGAGGTGGAAGCAAAGAACATGACTCTTACCGACATAGTGGACGAGATATGCGAAGTGATAGTAGCACGCGCGGAAGCAGGACTGAACTTCGGGACAGTGCTTATTCCGGAAGGACTGATAGAGTTTATTCCCGCCATGCGCATACTAATCCAGGAGCTGAACGACCTGCTTGCCGCCAACAACGAGTTTGCATCGTTAGAGGGCGATGACGCAAAACGCGAGTACATAAAGCAGAAGCTGTCGAAGCCGTCGTGCGAACTGTACCGCGCTCTGCCAAAGGCGATTGCTCAGCAACTGACCATGGACCGCGACCCTCACGGCAACGTGCAGGTGAGCCTGATAGAGACAGAGAAACTGCTCATAGAGATGGTGAGCAAGAAACTTGCGTACCTGAAAGCCAACGGCATGTATTCAGGCAAGTTTGCGACACAGCACCACTTCTTCGGCTATGAGGGGCGCTGCGCCATCCCCAGCAACTTCGATGCCGACTACTGCTACAGCTTGGGGCAGACCGCGGTGCAACTGATAGCCGCGGGCAAAACCGGCTACATGGCAGTAATCAGGAACCTGACAGCACCTGCAGCAGAATGGATAGCGGGCGGCGTGCCCATCACGATGATGATGAACATGGAGCGCAGGAACGGCAAGATGAAACCCGTAATACAAAAAGCCCTCGTGGACCTCAACGGCGCACCATTCCGCTATTTAGCCGAGCACCGCGCCGAGTGGGCAGATGCCAACACATCGTACATCTACCCGGGACCTGTGCAGTATTACGGTCCGGCAGAGGTTTGCGACCAGCCGACAAAAACACTGCTGTTGGAACACCCAAAAGCCTAAGAGGGAAGAGCCAGTGAGGTGGACTTACATGTTTATACTATTGTTTGTCAGCGGGTTGTGCTTTGCACAATTCACTGACAAACAGTTGTATAACGGCTATATGACTCAGGACCTCACGTCATGGCGCGAGTATGTCGGCACAGCAGACTGGCAGAGCATGAGCGCCCCAGAGCGCACACGGCTGATTAATTACGAGTACGGGTTAGTGCCGGTGGAAATAGACCGCGGGAGCAGCGAAAGCCGACGCATGTTAGACACATATAAAGCACATATAGAGGCACATAAAGGTACGCTAACCAGCTCACAATATGCGGCTTATATGAGTGCGGCACACGCATACGAGTATCTGCTTGACAAAAGCCGCCTGCTTTCGGAAGGACTGAGTGCGTTTCAGTTGGCAGCCAAAGCAGTGGAGGAAGACCCCGCAAATCCGGTAGCGCTATCGCTGAAAGGCAATGTGGAATTTTATACTCCAGCCATCTTCGGCGGCAGCAAGAAAAAAGCTCTGAAACTCTTCTTGGAGGCGGAGCGCCTGATGCGTCAGGACCCGAAATTCCGCTATCTGTGGAACTACCCCGCCCTTCAGCTGTGCATCGCGCAGTGCTACGAGAAGCAGGACAAGACAAAAAAAGCGATTGCCAAATGCGAGGAAATTCTGCGTGAACACCCCGATTTTGTGTATGTCCGCGACGAATATCTGCCCGCTTTACGCAAAAAATGAAAAAAACTTGCATTTTTTTGCGAAAAAATTTGCACAGGTCAAAAAAACGCAGTACCTTTGCACCCGCTTTTGAGAAAGAGCACTGCTCAATGGTGTAATGGTAGCACTACAGATTCTGGTTCTGTCTGTCTGGGTTCGAGTCCTGGTTGAGCAACAAAAGAAAGTCTCCACAGTAGGAGACTTTTTTTGTACATACATTGTCTCAACTTTCCGGAGTGAGGTACAAAAGCAACAGGGGCTGAAAGAGACAATTTACAGGCGCTTGACCATGTCGATGAAAGAGAGCAGATTGTAGATTGTGTCTTCGCCAAGCACTCCCCGTTTGAGTCCGTCGGGCAAGAATCCGTCCTCATCTGCAGCACGGTCGCTCCACCAGTCGGGACTGCCCAAATAGTCGGACAACGCCTGTATTTCGTCCTTCATGCGCGAGAGTGATTTTTTCAGCCTCTCGTGCCGCGCCAGCGCAACAGCCTCTTCTTCTCCTTCACACGAAGTGGTCAGCCGTATGACAGTATCGTTCACGTGATTGTATAGCTTCTCCATCCTGTTGATGCGCTCGATAGTGGCATTGAGGTCGATGGCATCTTCGTCGCCCATAGTGAAACTATAGCGAGACTCATACGAGCGCATCTTCTTTAATTCACGGTTCACAGCTTTGATATTGAACGCGTTAATGCGGAAAGCACGCCAACCATAAATATCGGGGATGGCCCCCTCCTTGAGGTTGCCGTAGCGGTCGAAGTCAGAGTCAAGAAACAAGTCATATTTGGCAAAAGCGTACTCCAGGTGCTGCCTTTCTTCGGGGGTTTTCTTGTGTTTCTTTTTCAACTCTTTCAGCCACTGATAGCCGCCAGGACCACCACAGTCCTCCGGCGGAACAGCCCCAGCGCCGTCCATGCAGACGGGCATGCCGGAAAGAGAGTTGGTCAGTTCTTCTATCTCCACCTCATGCCGCCAGTCATCACCGAAGTCATAGACATAGAAGAACCTGCTGATTTGATGCTCATTAACGAACTTAAGAACTTTGGTTTCGCGCGCCCAAGATGTGGCCGGAGTAATAATGCCGGTAATGTTCTCGTCATCCTCCGTGACATTCCACTTATCCCCCACTCCAGCAGAGCAGAATTCGTAAAGGTGTTTGTCCTCCCAGCCGAAAGCAATTTGTATGGCAAGGTGGAGCTGCCTGAAAGTATAAGTCTCGGGAATGAGCAACCTACGCCAGACAGATGGCTCATGCACATCACACAATGTTATTTTAAGCTGAATTGCCATCAGTGTGTATCTTTTTGTTTGTCAGTGTTATAGCGGTTGGTTATGCAGTGGCTCAACAACCTGTAAACCTCTCTCTGCTCGTCGGTCAAGAGCAGAGAGAGATGCTTTTCCATCACTTCTTTGTCGTTTCTCCGTGCCGGTCCTGTCTGCGCTTCTTCGGGCGTAAGGACATGCACTTTGGCGGCAGTCTCGTCGATGAGCGGCAACAAGGCGGAGAAAGGTATGCGGGTGGTCTGCAGCAGTTCGCGGGCGAGAGTATAGAGCAAGTTAGGGAAGTTGTTCACGAGCACACCTGCGGCATGGAGGCGCTCCCTGTCGTGCTGCGAAGCTTCAGAGACATGCGGCGTTATCATCAGAGCCAGCGAACATGCGGCGCTGACATCGTCAATACCCCGCGCCTCCACAAAGACCGGAACAGACGAAAAGTTCTCGATAAGACGCTCTTTGGAGAAAGTCTGGAAAGGATAGATAATCCCCGCATGCGGCTTGTCGCTCCCAAAGACAGAGAGAGGTATAGTTCCGGAGGTGTGCAGGTGGAGCACCCGCGCAGGCATTCTGACCTGCGACACAACAGCAGCAAGGGCAGAGTCTCTCACAGCATAGATGCACACATCGGCATTCTGCGGCAGGCTGTCAAGCCCTTCGCGCGAAGAGTGCATCTCCACGTTTACGCCCTGCTTGCGGAAGGCGTAATCCAGATTGACAGCCACATTGCCGCGCCCAATAATCAGCACCCGCATAAGTCAATGCTCCTGTGCATAATGTTTGTAGAACTCAGTGACTGCCACTACTCCGTTCTCCCAGACTTCGAGGTCCATGGACTCGTTGGGCGAGTGTATGGCATTCTGCTCAAGGCCGAAGCCCATCAGGATAGTCTTCACGCCGAGAATCTGCTCAAAAGCGGAGATGATGGGTATACTTCCTCCTCTGCGCGCTGCGAGCGGACGCTTGCCAAAAGCGGTAGTAAAGCCTTTCTCGGCAGCCTTGTAAGCGGGTATGTCGATGGGGCACACATAGCCCTGCCCGCCGTGCATGGGCGTGACCTCGACACGCACGCCCTGCGGTGCGAGACTGCGAATGTAGTCGGCAAACGCCTGCGAAATCTCTTCGTGGTCCTGATTTGCCACCAGACGGCAGCTCACTTTGGCATAAGCCTTAGACGGGAGAACGGTCTTGCTACCCTCCCCCGTGTAGCCGCCCCACATACCGCAGATGTCAAACGAGGGCCTGCATGAGTTGCGCTCAAGCGTAGAATAACCGGCTTCGCCGAATGTGGCATCAACGTCAATAGCCTGTCTGTAAGCCTCTTCGGAGAAAGGAATCTGCGCTATCATCTCCCGCTCGGCTGCAGGTATGGGCAGGACCTTGTCATAGAAATGCGGAATGGTGATACGTCCGTCGCTATCGACCACCTTAGCCAACATCTCACAAAGCGCGTTCAGCGGGTTCTTCACCGCGCCGCCGAAATGGCCGCTGTGGAGATCACGGTTGGGGCCTGTGACCTCAATCTGCCAATATGCCAGTCCGCGCAGCCCCGTGGTGATAGAGGGAGTCTGCTTGCCAATCATAGAGGTGTCGCTAACGAGTATGATGTCACTCTTCAGCAAGTCCTTATGCTCGCTGATGAAAGCTTCAAGCGAGGGAGAACCAATCTCTTCCTCACCCTCGAAGATAAACTTAACATTGCACTTCATAGAGCCGCTTTTGACCATGTATTCAAAGGCTTTCGCCTGAATCATGGCCTGACCTTTGTCATCGTCCGCTCCGCGCGCATAGAGCCGTCCGTCCCTCACTTCCGGCTCCCACGGGTTGCTTTTCCACAACTCAAGAGGCTCGGCGGGCATCACGTCATAGTGGGCATAAACGAGCACAGTAGGCGCACCAGGCACCCCGCAGCCGTATTCCGCATAGACAAAGGGATTGCCCGCAGATGGCATTACTTCCGCCTTGTCAGCACCAGCCGCAAGCAGCAGTTCCTTCCACCTATCCGCACAGCGCGTCATGTCCTGTTTGTGCTCTGCCTGACAACTTACAGAAGGAATGCGTATCAGGCTTGCCCATTCCTCCATGAACCTCCCGCGGTTACCGCAGATGTAGTCACGAATATTCATAATACAATCATTTAATTATCAACTTGCGTTTGCAAAGATAATAGTTTTTTCATAAATATACAAAAAAAACAGGTGTGCAGGCTAAAAAAAACACAAATTCCACATGATATTAGGGTGCACCGGGACACAAAAGCCCAAAAACGGACTCCCTTTGCAGGAAGTCCGCGATTGAGCAAACTGCTTTGCCCCATTGACAAGGGGCAGGCAAGCGGCTTATTGAATCTCGTTGATGAGTGTCATCAGAGTCTGCTTGGCATCGCCGAGGCAGAGGTAAACACCCTTCTCGCGTGTGTAAAGCGGGTTCTCAACTCCGGCATAACCGGGTTTGAGGTCGAAGTTGCAGACAATGACTTCGGGAGCATCGGCAACAGCGAGCACAGGCATGCCGTAGATAGGTGTGCCTTCGGCAGTGTTGGCAGCAGGGTTGAGCACATCGTTGGCACCGATAACCACCACAGCGTCAGTGTTCTTGAAGTCGTCGTTGATAGCCTGCATCTCATAGAGTTTCTCGTAGGGGATGTCGGCCTCGGCGAGCAGCACATTCATGTGTCCGGGCATACGGCCAGCCACAGGGTGAATGGCGAAGCGGACTTTGGTGCCGCGATACTCGAGTTTGTCAGCCAGCTGTTTAACAGCGTGCTGCGCCTGTGCGAGAGCCATACCATAGCCGGGGACGATGATAACGTCCTTAGCGTTGCTGAGAACCGAAGCGGGGGTTTTCTCCGCTTTTCCGGTAGCGGCTGCAGGAGCGGCAGCGCCCGATTGTGCAAGCTGCTGGCGCAGGCCTGCCACTTCTTTTGTCAATGCCTCGATGGCATCCAAGAGTTGTTTTACTTCCATATCGTTGAGTTTTTCTAAAAGTTTTTCAAAATCATCAGTTGGCAGGAACTGCGTGTGTCCGCCCTCGGGCGTTTTGCCCTGTACGGGCTGAACAGAAGCCTGCACTTTCTTTTTCACAGCCCCTCCGAGGAGAATACTCATCAGGCTACGGTTCATGGCGCGGCACATAATCTGCGTAAGCAGCAGACCGGATGCACCCACTATGCCTCCGACAGCGACGAGGAAAATGTCGCCAATGGCCATACCAGCAATGGAGCCGGCAACGCCTGACAAAGAGTTGAGCAGCGAGATAGTAATAGGCATGTCGGCACCGCCGACACGGATGGCGAACATGTAGCCGAAGCAACCGGTGAGCAGTAAGGAACCGACGGCAATCCATACGTTTTCAGCATAGACAGTGCCCAATAGAATGAGTACAACAGAGACAACAATCAGGCAGAGCGTAACAGCCGAATGCGCAGGATAGACTTTAGGTCTGCCATCAATAATGCGCGCCAATTTGCCTGCAGCCACAAGCGAGCCGACAAGCGTAATCATACCCACGGCAATAGCAAGAACGGCAGTGAAATTGATGAAATGAGGGTATTCGGGAGCGTCCACAGTGCCCCACCCCATATATGTCATTACGCCGACAAGAGCGGAGGCACCACCGCCGAGGCCGTTGAAGAGCGCCACCATTTGCGGCATTTGTATCATTTGCGCACGTGATGCCATAAAACTGCCAACGAGTGCACCGATGATAATTGCCACGAAAACCGTCCACGCCGTCAGTATATGGCTGAAGAACAATGTAGCCACCACTCCGCAAAGCATAGCAAGCGCCGAAAGCAGATTGCCGGCAACGGCAGTCTTGACCTTGCTCATCATAGAGATGCCCACAAGCACGCATACTGACAAGAGAACGCTGACAATGATTTGAACAATATCTAAGGTCATTGCTTAGTGTTTTTTCTTGTTGAACATACGCAGCATACGGTGAGTAACACCGAAGCCGCCGAAGACATTGACGGTAGCGAGTATGATAGCGAGCATACCGAAGAATTGCGCCCAAAGGGATTGCCCGTTAAGGAGAGCAATACCTGTAGCAGAGAGCGCGCCCACAAGAGTTACGCCCGAGAGTGCGTTCATACCCGACATAAGCGGCGTATGGAGAAGACTCGGCACGTTACTGATAATGAAATAGCCGACAACAGTACAGACGACAAAGACGGCTACCAAGATTAAAGGATGCATAATAGAACTGACAATTGATAATGGATAATGGATAATGGGCAAAGATGCCATTATCCATTATCGATTATACCATTATATTACATTCCCATAGCCTTGCGGGCACCAGCGTGGAGGAGTTCGCCGTTGGTGCAAACGAGACTCTTGGCGATAATCTCGTCCTGCATGTTCAGCTCAATCTTGTTGTCCTTCACGAGGTACTTGACAAGGTTGTACATGTTGTTGGAGAACATCCATGTGGAGCTGGTGGGCAGTTCGCCGGGGATATTCTTAACGCCAATAAGGGTAACACCGTGTTTCATTTCGATGGTTCCCTTCGGGGTGATGTCGCAGTTACCGCCTTGGTCGATAGCGATGTCCACGATAACAGAGCCTTTCTTCATGCCCTTGACAGTGTCCTCGGTGATGATAACCGGAGCGAGTTCGCCCGGAACGAGCACAGAGCAGAAGACGATATCCATCTGCTGGATAGTCTCTTTGAGGAGTTCGCGCTCTTTGGCGAGGACATCAGCCGGCAGAGCTTTGGCATAGCCGCCTTCGCCCACTGCGAGTTCTGCGGGAACGCCGGTGTCGATAATCTTAGCACCAAGCGACTGTGCGTTTTCGGCAGCCATCGGGCGTATATCAGCCGCATAGGTGGTAGCGCCAAGACGTTTGGCAGTAGCAAGAGCCTGCAGACCAGCAACGCCGACACCGATAACCATAACTTTCGCCTGCTCGATCTTGCCAACAGCAGTGAACATCTGCGGGATGAAAGAGGTCATGTGGTCAGCAGCCATGATGATGCCCTTGTAACCTGCACAAGTGGACATGCTGGTGAGAGCGTCCATAGACTGTGCACGAGAGATACGGGGTATGCAGTCAAGCGTGAAAGCGGTGACACCCTGTGCAGTGAGCTTCTTCACCATCTCGTGGTTAACAGGAGAAGCGGGGTGAATGAAGGTGATGAGATACTGACCTTTGTGCATCAGTTCGACTTCGTGCTTGTTCAGCTGCTCGTTGAACAAGGGCTCCTTTACCTTCAGAATGAGCTCTGCCTGGGCGTAGATGTCCTCGGCTTTCGCCATCATCTTAGCACCGGCAGCAGCATACTCTTCGTCATGATAGAGTGCGCCGTCACCTGCATGGTTCTCGACAAGAACGGTGAATCCGTCTTTCACAAATTTACCTACTGTTTCAGGAGAGCATGCAACGCGGTTCTCGCCGTGCATAATCTCTTTTGGGATACCAATAATCATAACTGGTTTTGTGTTGAGTTTTCGGAGTCCTTTATTAATTTTATGAAACAAGGGCGGACTCTGTTGTCCTCGCCTCATATACATGACAACGAGTCATTGTCGGGCACAAAGATAATACATTTTTCGGATATACACAAGAAAGAACAGAAAAAATTATTTTCTTTTTTCTCCCATATATTATTTTTTGCGCGACGCAAAGAGGTTGAGGCGTTTTTGCTTTCCTTTCATGCCCTACTCTCCGGTTAATACACAGGCTTCCGGTATGCGATTTTCACCATATCGGATTGGTGCAAAAAATATCGCAAAAACAACGGCAAAATGTCATATAACACATCAAGAGCAAAAGACTGATACACAAACGGCGAAAGGGCTGTGGGCAGAGAGGGGCAAAAGCACAGAAGACGACAAACGACTGCCTGCGGGCAGGCAATCGTTTGTCGGGATAAAGGATTTACAGTTTATCCAATCATGAGTGCTCCTACGAGTGCCAAGATGGCATAGAACTCAGGCAGGGCGCAATAGATCATGGTGTTGGTCATAACATCGTGACCAGCAGCGATTCCGGCGATACCGTTGGCAGCAGTCTGACCCTGACGGATAGCAGAAAGCAGGAAGACGATACCGGTGCCTACTCCAATGCCGAAGAGCATGAGAGGGTTCTCAGAGATTTTGCCCATGAGCATGAGGAATGCCACAAAACCGTAGAGGCCCTGCGTAGCAGGGAGAGCGGAGAGAATCATGTAAGAGGACGATTTGTCCTTGTTCTTTTTCAGACCGCCTTCAGCAGCGTTGGCAGCGATGGTGGTTCCGTAAGCAGAACCGATGCCGGACAGACCCAACATGAGTCCGAGTCCGAGATAACCAAGAAGTTGTTCCATAGTTTTTATTGTTTTTGTTTGTTAGTTTTACAATTGTAGTAAATTTACCGGTAGTACCGGCGATGGCAGTTTTTTATGTTCTTTTATTTTTTGAAGGGCTGATAGAGTTTGCCGCTACCCTCGTAGCCGGAGTTCTTGAAGTACTCGACGAAAGTAAGACGCAGCGGGTGTACAAACGCACCGAGACATGCCATGAGCAGGTTGAGCACATGCCCGAAAGTGACGATGAGAATGAACCCTATCCATGTTCCGACATTAGGGTGTTCGCCCAGCACCATAACACCGAGCTGGTTGAACGCCATGCCAAGCATTCCGCCCGCCAAGCCAAGTGCATAAAGACGTATGTAAGAGAGGACATCGCCCATAATGCCAGTGGCCATGCCGTAAGTGTCCCACAAGCCAGCGCCGATGTTAATCAGCGGGTTACGCCCAGGTGTATTGAAGATGAAGATACCCAGAGCCGAGACAGCGGCAATGACGATAAGCACCGTCTGCGTCGCTTCCTGCGAAAGGACACTGGTCATAGCCAGCACTCCCGTAATGAGCGAGCCGAGGATGAGCGTAAGCCAGCCCCAAGTGGAGACAGTGGCCTTGAAGCCAAAGCGACGCGTGAAGCATACAGCCTTGATAGTCATAGCCAGACAGATGTGCACGACACCGATGACGAGAGCCAGTACCATCATAACATCGTAGCCGGCAATCTTGCCCGTTTCGTCGCCCAACTGCTTGAACATGCATGCCTTAGCCTCCTCGGGGAACCACGAAGCGGCGTAAAGGTCGATGCCAAAGAAACCGCCCATGAGGTAACCAACCACCGCCGAGCCTACGCCCAAAGCCATGATGATGGGACCGAGACCGGAGAACATCTCAATTTTGAGTTTGTCCTTATAGATAAGCCACCCGATGAGGATGAGCACCAGTCCGTAGCCCGCATCGCCTATGCAGAGAGCGAAGAACAGGAGGAAGAAGGGACCAAGAATCGGAGTCGGGTCAAACTCGCCATAGTTGGGCCAGCCGTACATGCCGGTGAGGACCTCGAACATGCGAGTGAACCAGTTGTTGCGCAGTTTGATAGGTGTTTTGTCCTCAGCCACAGGGTCTTCAGCCACATAATAGCAGTCGAGCTGTTCGAGGCGCGCATTGAGCGCATCGCATTGCTCGACAGGGCAGAAGCCCTCCAGGAGCGAGAGGCGTCCTTCGGCGGCCGTGCCAGTGGAGAGTTCAACACGCTGCCAGTCAATCTGCTGCTGCAGCTGGCGCAGTTCATTGCGCAACGATTTCTCGTTGGCGTTCCACCATGCCTCAATGCGTGCGTCAGCGGCAACAAGCAGTCCCTGCTGCGCTTTCACATCCTGCAACAGCTCTGACGAGGACTTGTCGTTGAGGGTCTGCTCGATGCAGACATCCGTATCCACTTCGCCATTGACGGAGACAAAATAGAGTGTTGAGCCCGTTTCAGCCACAGGAATACCCCACTCCTCACGGAAAGCGTTCTTGGGGCAGGTAAAGAACCGCAGTTCGTACCCCGCCTCGCGCAGCTGCTGCATGCGTTGGGAGGAGAAATTGCCCCAGACCTGCATGCGTTCAGCCTCCTTGCGTGTGGCGGCAATCCTGGCCTCCACATCGGCTTTCTCGCGTAGCAGCTGGTCGGGAGCCCCCTGCTTGAGGATGCGGTTGATTTCGTCCACACGTGCCAACGACTGCTGCAATTGCTCGTTGTCAGCCATGCCTTCACTCTTCAGGGTGACATGCACCACCCCCGCCTCGCGCAGTTCGGCAAGGAACTGCTCATAGGCGCTTGTCATAACGAGGAAGGTGTATTTTTTCATCTTGGTAATCATACAGCCGCCTCCTTTCTCTGCTGCTCGGCCATCATAGCCTCGCGCTCACGTTTGCCTTTGACTATCTTCTGCGAAGACTTGGAGAGGTTCTCCTCGTCTTCCATGAAGCGTTTGATTTTGCGAATGGCATCCTGATAGCCGGGGATCTGCACCTTCTCGAAAAGGTTCACCTTCTGGGTGGTTTTCTTGCGTGCGTACTCCAGCAGTTCGACCTTGCGGCGGACGAACTCCTGACGGATACCGACATCAGCAATCGCTTTCACCTGCTCGAAGCCGTCGGCGAACCACTTAGGCGACGAGAAGATGCTGAAAGGCTTTGTGGAATAGACAACCTCGTCGAGCACGGGAATACGCACGCCAGCAATCTTGCGGACAGACATGCGCACATCGTCCACGTGGATGAGCGAAGTATCAAACTCCCCCCACAAAGCAAGCATCTGGTCGTAGTCCTTGATGCGGCGGTTGACCTCCTCGTCCAGGGCCTTCATTTCGTCCTTCGCACGCTTTACTTCCATGCGAAGTGCAGACTCCTTGCTCTGGAGCGTGGGAAGGGTGCGCTGCCGCATCTTGAGGTTCTTCTCCAGCCCCTGCAGTGATGTTTTGTTGAATTGATATGTAATAGCCATTTTTCAGTCGAATGTATAAAGAGGAAGTATAAAGCCCGAGGCCTTATTTAACCCAATACTTATCAACGAGTGCCTGCTTGATATTGACTTCTTCGGGTTTGAAGTACTTGGCGAAGAGTTTCCATGCAATGTCAAGCATCTGCGTGGTGTCGATATTGACATCGATAGCCAGAATCTGCGCACTGTACTCCTTTGCGAAAGCGAGACAGCGGTTGTCGTAGTCGGTGAGGTCGAATCCGTTCTCGAGTTTGGTTTTCGCATTGGCGGCATCGGCGTACAGACGAACAGCGGCGTTCATAACCTGCGGGTGGTCTTCGCGTGTCTTCTTGCCCGCCACGAGCTGTTTCAGACGTGACAGCGAGCGGAAAGGATCAACGATAACTTTACCTATGTCGGAGTCACGACGGAGGTAGAGCTGTCCTTCGGTGATGTAACCGGTGTTGTCAGGAATGGCGTGCGTGATATCACCGCCCGACAGAGTTGTGACGGCGATAATGGTGATAGAGCCTCCGCCTGCCTCTTCGGGGAACTGCACGGCCTTCTCGTAAATCTTTGCGAGGTCGGAATAGAGCGAACCCGGCATGGAGTCCTTAGAAGGAATCTGATCCATACGGTTGCTGACTATGGCGAGCGCGTCGGCATAAAGTGTCATGTCGGTGAGGAGAACCAGCACCTGCTGGTGTTTCTCAACGGCGAAGTACTCGGCTGCCGCCAGTGCCATATCAGGAATGAGCAGACGCTCGACGGCGGGGTTCTCGGTGGTATTGACGAAAGAGACTATGCGGTCAAGTACGCCCGCGTTGGCAAAGACGTTCTTGAAGTAGAGGTAGTCGTCGTTAGTCAGGCCCATGCCGCCGAGTATGATTTTGTCCACCTTTGCACGCAGAGCCACATTTGCCATCACTTGGTTGTATGGCTGGTCGGGGTCGGCGAAGAAAGGAATCTTCTGTCCGGAGACGAGGGTGTTGTTGAGGTCGATACCCGCAATACCTGTAGCAATAAGCTCTGAAGGCTGCTTGCGTCGCACGGGGTTCACTGAAGGACCGCCAATCTCTATCTCCTTGCCCTCGATGGCTGGTCCGCCGTCAATAGGGTCGCCGTAGGCGTTGAAGAAACGTCCTGCGAGCTGGTCGCTGACTTTCAGCGAAGGAGCCTTGCCGAGGAAGACCACCTCGGCGTTGGTGGGGATACCCTCTGTGCCCTGGAAGACCTGAAGGGTAATATCGTTGCCCATAATCTTAACGACCTGGGCGAGTTTGCCATTGACGGTAGCGAGTTCGTCGTTACCTACGCCTTCCGCCTTAAGCGAGCAGGTCGCTTTGGTGATGGCTGTAATCTCCGTATAAATTTTCTGAAATGCTTTTGCCATGGTCGTTATGCTTTAATCTGTTTCTCGTTAAGAAGTTCGTTGAGTTTGACTTGGTACTCCTCGAAAGTCTCGCTGTGGAACTCCGAGTAGTTCATCTGCTTGCAGTAGTTGATGACGCGCTTGAAGTACTCGGAGACTTCGTTGAAGTTGTCGAAACTATAGTCGTGACGGCATATATCCATCACGATGTCAAGCATATAGCGCTGACGCTCGAGCGGACAGACGGCATCAATCTTGTCGAAGGCATCCTGCTGGAGAATGACGAAGTCGATTACTTCGGATTTCCAGAACTCCTCGTGGTAATCAACCGGTACTCCGTCGTCACCGAGAATGTTGATTTGTTCCTGAATCTCCTTGCCGCGCTGCAGATAAGTCTTCATGGAATTGACTTTCGGGAGCCAGTCTTTGTCAATGAGGTTGGCCATGTACTCCTCAAACTCAGGATACTCAATGTACTTGGAATAGGAGTCAATGGGATTGACAGCGGGATAGCGTTTGTGGTCGGCACGGTTCTGCTCAAGAGCGTAGAAGCAGCGTGCGACTTTCTTAGTGCCTTCGGTGACTGGCTCTTTCAGGTTACCTCCGGCAGGCGAAACAGTGCCGAGGAAAGTGACAGAACCGGTCTTGCCATTATTAAGGTACACATAACCTGCGCGTGCGTAGAACGCTCCGATGATAGCCGAGAGGTCCATCGGGAAGGCATCCTGTCCTGGAAGTTCCTCCATGCGGTTTGACATCTCACGGAGCGCCTGTGCCCAACGTGAGGTAGAGTCCGCCATGAGCAGGACGCGCAGTCCCATAGAGCGGTAGTACTCGGCGATGGTCATTGAGGTATAGACAGATGCTTCACGGCTCGCCACAGGCATGTTGGACGTGTTGGCGATGATGATTGTGCGCTCCATCAGTTTGCGTCCGGTGTGCGGGTCTTCAAGTTCAGGGAACTCGGTGAAGGTTTCCACAACCTCGTTGGCACGTTCACCGCAGGCAGCGATGATGACGATGTCGGCTTCCGCCTGCTTTGATATAGCGTGCTGGAGCACGGTTTTGCCCGTTCCGAAAGGTCCGGGAATGAAGCCCGTTCCGCCTTCGCAGATGGGGTTGGCAGTGTCGATGGTGCGCACGCCTGTCTCCAGAAGTTTGAATGGACGCGGTTTGGACTTGTAGGCGAGAATGGCTTTCTTTACAGGCCATTTCTGCACCATGGTCACGTTGTGGTCGTTGCCCTCGCTGTCGGTGAGTACGGCAATTGTATCCTCAATGCGGTATTCGCCGGCTTTGACTATGGACTTGACCGTGTACTGCCCTTCAAAGACGAAGGGCACCATTATTTTATGCGGCTGGTGGTTCTCGTCCACTTCGCCGAGCCATGCAGCAGCCTCAACCTTGTCGCCGACCTTTGCAAGAGGCTCGAACTTCCAGAGTTTCTCTTTGTCAAGCGGATAGTTGTACTCTCCGCGCTTGAGGAAAACGCCCGTGAGTTTGTCGAGGTCGTTCTGCAGACCGTCGTAGTTCCTACTCAAGAGTCCGGGACCGAGTGTAACTTCGAGCATGTGACCGGTGAACTCGACAAGATTGCCGACTTTGAGTCCGCGTGTGGACTCGAACACCTGCACGAAGACGTTGTCACCCGTGACTTTGATTACCTCCGCCATCAGCTTCGTTTCGCCGACGCTGATGTAGGCAATCTCATTTTGTGCTACAGGTCCGTCCACCTCGACTGTAACGAGGTTGGCGATGATACCTTTTACTTTTCCTTGTGTCATATTGTGTAAAAAATCTTAAATCTGCTTAATGTTTACGCCTTTTTTCATGTCTGTCACCATTGAGCGGAAGACCTGTTCGCCTTCTTCTACGGTGAGCACCGCCCAGCGGTTCAGCATTTGGTTCTGAAGCCAGTATGCCAGCACGTTCTCCACCGAGAAGTGAATGAAGCGCGTTTTGTCCTCCAGCCACTCGAAGCGCAGCGCGTCAAGACGTTTCTCGCGCTCCATGAGGTTGTCGGTCTCAACAAGAGCCATGACCTCCGGCAGCGAGTCCATTACGCCCGCCAGCCCGAAGTCCTTCTGCGGGAGGTTGCGGCGCAGTATCTGCGCAACCTCGTTGTCGCCTACAACCGCCTTGCGCACATCAAAACCGTGCTTGCGGCAGATGGTGGCGGCGAGTACGTTATTGAGGTCCTGATTATACTGGAACCAGTTGCGGACAAAGGCATTGCCATGCTTTTTGCCGTATTCATAGAGGAGCTGCGTGCGCAAGTCTTCCTCCGAAAGGAGTTCGCGCACATCCTCCCACCATGCGGGCTGCCCGATGATGGAGTCGTCGTAGGCCTCCATCTGCTGCACCAGGAGCTCGTTGTCGGAGCGCATGCGCAGCAATTCAAGCTGTTTCTTGTCTGCGGCGGAAAGCGTCTCGTCAAGCAGAGTCAAGAGAGCCTCCTCGGTCATAGGAGCCTCCGCACCTGCTTTCAGTTCGGGCAGACCTGCCAATAAACATTCGTAACCCATGTCAGAAGAGCATTTCTACGAGTTGGGGACGAAGGAATTCTTTGAAATACGCCACAAATTCGGCTTCTCCGAAGGCAAGTTTGTAGCCGCCTTTTTCGGGACGAATCTGGAAGTCGGTCTTCAGGCCCTTGACCTCCTCAATCTTCACACCTTTGTCAAGCACGCCTTTTGCATTGGCGGCAAAGTAGTCGTTAAGCGCTTTTGCGTCTTTGGCCTCAATGGTGACTGCCCCTTCTTTAGCCATCGATTCCGCCATCTTGGCGATAACAGACTGCATGAAAGCCTTGTCAGCCGTGGCAGCCTTTACGCTGTCCTCTGCTATTTTGCCCGTAAGGAGATTGGCGACCTCCGTGCGGAGGACATTGACTGACTGCTCGGCGAACATGCGGAGTTCGGAACGTGTGTTCTTGTCAAGTTCTGCGGCTTTCTGCTCCGCCTGAGCAAGGCACTCCTGCGCCTTTCTTTCGGCTTCGGCAACAATAACGGCAGCTTTTTCCTCCGCCTGCGCCACAATTACTTTGGCTTCGGCATTCCCTTTTTCCACGCCTTCGGCATAGAGTTTGTCGGTGATTTCTTCCAGTTTCATATCATTAAAGTATTTGATTTTGCAAAATTTGGCGCAAAGGTACGAATATTTTTCCGTCCTTGCAAGAGATTTTGATTTTTTATTTTATTTTCTTTTCCGTTACAACCTTTTTTACACTTACACTTTGCACAAAAATCAGGCAGGAACTGCAATTTGTGTCACGTCATCACCTCTATTTTTAATAAAAACACAGCACCTTGCGCAAAATAATGACAACGAGGTATAGGTGTAAATATACCTATTTTTCTCTATAGCGGATTGTTAGCGGGGGGGTAGCGGGTAGTTAGCGGTAATAAAGATACCAAAGATATGCCAAAGACATGTTGAATTTGTTCCGTAATTCGGCTTTCGACTATAGCGAAGCACTCTTTCTACTTTCGACTGAGTCATACTCCTCCCTCCATCATAATCATACCCCTCCATTATATAGTAAAAAATATAGGCAAATCTATCACCTGTTTTGCAAAAATTTTTCTTTTTTTTGCATTTCTCCCAGATCTTCAGCAGTTAGCACAACGCGGTTGGCGCGATGATAAGAGGTTCTGCATCTTGCAGGATACGCTTGGCATCAAGTACACCATTGGCTACGGCTGGATAAAATTCGGCAACCTTATCGGCATAGTCAAGGTTCGCAAAGAGCCCCTGGAGGTCGAGGGTATCGCCGAGGCGGTATGTCTTATCCAGCGCAAGGTATCTTAATACTTGATAAAAGTCAAGTTTTCTACGTAATAAACTTGATAAAATTGCTGCAAAAGTACTGTTTTTTTTGAATTGACCAAATTTTAGAAAAAGAAAATTAAAAAAATCCAAGTTTTGTCCTCAAAATGCTATTAAATGTGGACAAAAAGAGTCCCAGAGCAGCTTGCGCTGCCCTTGCTCAATTCCGGAAGATGTGCCCATCGACCTCCGTGTAATCGCCACATCGCGGTCACTATCCTCGTAAGCGCCTCAAAACCCCGTTTTAAGGGAAGTTACTCGGATGTGCGCCGCTCTCCCCACCGGATGCACTCTGTTAGCGTCCGTCGGGGCCCCCATCAAAAGCGACTGCCGAATAATCAATGCAGCATTGCAGCCACCGACAGGTAGAGTGAAGGGCACAGCTGCTTGGTCAGGGCAAACAAACGTGACAGAAAGAGGCAGACCGTAGGTAGGTATAAAAGAAAACTGCCAGCTTGTTATGAGTCAGCAGTCTTACACAATCCGTACTTGGGTTGCAAGCACAATGTAAAGGAAGTGCCTTTAGCTTGGCAACAGTTGCAATTTTTTGCTATTTATTGTTATTTAACCGGATCTCCTCATGATAAAGGTAATTGACCAGTATCGGCTTTCCTTTTTCGGCTCGCCCATATGGCAGATCATTGCGTAAATACGGCATTTCATGCTCGGTAGCAAAGCGTTGCACGTCTTCCTCCAGACGATGCCACCAATTGCGTTTGCCTTTGTTGTAAATTTCATCGTACAGTGGCATAAGATGCGGATATTTTTCTGCAATGTAACGCATGATTACGGGTTTGAATTGTCCGCGCAGATTCAGGTTCTCCAGCCAAATGAGGTCGCACTGTTCGCGCACTCTCTCCATGATACTCCAAACATCTGTTATACCAGGGAAGATAGGCGAGATAAAACATACTGTGCGGATTCCTTTGTCGTAGACCTGCTTCATAGCAGCTAGCCGACGCTCTATACTGACTGCTTCATCCATATCATTTTTGAACTGCTCGTCGAGCGTGTTGATTGACCATGATACGGTTACTTTTGGGAATGTACTCAGTACATCCAAATCGCGCAGCACGAGATCAGATTTGGTAGTGACAAGAATCTCCGCCTGTGCGCCCTGCAACTCCTCTAATAGCCGGCGTGTGCGACGGTAGTGCTCTTCTTGCGGATTGTAGCCGTCTGTCACTGAGCCGATTACAATACGTTGCCCATCGAATTTGTGAGGGTCTTTTATAGGTTCCCAGTTCTTCACATCCAGAAACGTCCCCCACGGCTCTGTATGTCCGGTAAAGCGTTTCATGAACGAAGCATAGCAATATTTGCAAGCGTGTGTACACCCCACATACGGGTTCACCGAGTAACCGCCCACGGGCAGTGACGACTTGGTCATCACACTCTGCACTTGCTTCTCGGAAATAAGTATTTCACTCATATTATTCTTTTGATAATCACGACAAGTTCAATTACCA
>JAFPZY010000043.1 GCA_017417025.1 Paludibacteraceae bacterium
GCAGGAACGAAATTTTTGCATTATCTTTGCAAGCGAAATTGAGACGTAATAGTCAGCAAAGAGATATATGTCACAAAAAACGGTCGTTTTTTGTGACATACTTTTTTGTGTTTTAGTTTTGCGGTTTTCCGTGCCCGCGAGGAGGGACTTTTCTGCGTGTATTTGTTATGCGTGTGCGCGCGTGTCCGCGATATATAAACAGGTGTGGAAAACACCGCTGCGCTATATGAGGAAAGCCGCGAAGCTGACGCTCCGCACACGGGCAAGAATGGGAGTTCGATTCAATCGTGCACGAAAGAATAAAAGAAGTAAAGAAATAAACCTTTCCCGGGCTTAGTCTGAACGTCTTATTTTTCAGATTTTTGCTGCTCTAAACGTCTTATTTTGCAAGTTTGTCCTCTCCGCAGGTGTATTTGACTACGGCCCCGATCGGCGCGTCAAGCAGCCTTATCCCGTCGCGGGTGGCTATACTTTGCGCCACCGTGTCAGGCTCGTTCCACGGGTGCATGGCAAGCGCGAACTTGCCGTGGTGGACGGTGAAGACCTGCTTCGCACGCAAATCGCAGATAGCCTTCTCAAGGTCGGCGGGCATAGTGTGGATATACCTCCAGTTGGCATCGTACTGCCCGTTTTCGAGGAAAGCGAGGTCCACACTCCCGAAGCGGCTGTAGATATCGGCGAAGCGTCCGTCGTAGCCGCCATCGCCGCCCAGATAGACTTTGCCTCCTGCGAACTCCACTATGAACGAGGCCCACAGTGTCCGGTTGCGCGCAAACAGGCGGTTGGAGAAATGGCGCGTAGGCAGGCAGGTGACGCGCGGGCAGCCTTCTGCATCTCCGCTGCTCTCGTACCAGTCCATCTCCGTTATCCGCTCCGGCTCATAGCCCCAGTAAGTGAGATAAGCGGCGATGCCGAGCGGACAGAACACATGCCCGACACGTCCGCGAAGTTCGCGCAGAGTGGGGTAGTCGAGGTGGTCCCAATGCTCGTGTGTGATGATGAGGTAGTCGATGTCAGGCAGTTGGTCGGGGCTGTAGATGTCGCTCCCTTTGAACGCCTTCATCATCACCGACGACGGAAACTCCTGTTTCAGCACGGGGTCTGCCAGAAAGCGCTTCCCGCCGAGGAAAAACATATAGGACGAGTGTCCGAACCAGACAGCCAGATTGCTGTCGCACGGCAGGCTGCGCAGGTCGGTGAGGACCGCATGCACCGCCTCTTCGGGCACCCGCTTGGAGGAGCGGTCGGTGAGCATGCTCCACATAGCGTGCAGCATCTTCTTGTCGCCCGTGAACTGAGGTGTCGGCTGCTGGTTGCGGAACATGCCGTCGCGCCAGTTGGCTGACTGCCGCAGGCGGTCGGTCTGCCTGTGGCGGTAGAGCCCGAAAGCAGGGTGCGAGAGCACGGCCGCGCCCGTGCAGGCGATGAGCAGGATGATGCCTGATATTATGAGTGTCGTCTTCATTGGCGGTTGTTTTTCTGTTGCATTTTCTTTGATACGGGTTTGGCTATAGCCGGAGGCAGCACGGTCTGCACAATGCCGTCGCCCAGCGGTTTGAACAGATAGACGGGGAACGGCTTCCAGGGGTCGCGGGTGCATGCGGTGGTGTATGTCTGCGGCTCTCCGCCTTTGTGGCGCGGGTTGCTTTTTACGAGCACTGCTGGGGCAAAGGCGTTGGCTACGCCTGCCAGTTTCCCCAGTTTTTCTATGGGGCTGTCCTTGTCGATGTGTATTTTCAGTGAGTCGTACTGCATGCAGAATGTCCCCTCCTGATTGTGTTTGTTGCCGTGGCAGTCCATGTTCAGCCGGTGTATGTTGCAGTTTGCGTTCACTCCGGCAATCGGGCGCAGGAACCCGCCGAAGTTGTCGCCTCCTGTGTTGGTCACCTCGGTCTTGCAGCCGAAAGTGCACATGTTGTTGTTCTTCAAATCAAGGTTAACGTTTATGCTTCCTCCGTCCTGCAGTGTGCTTTTGAGGGCGGTGTGTATGGTGCTGCCTGCGTGGTTGGTTATGTTCCGCAGCCGTGCCGACAGGTTTTTCAGTTCCAGCGTCCCTGCGTTGCTGCCGTCGGTTGTGAGGCTAAACTGCAGTCTGTCGAGTGTAATGGTGGCATGCCGCAGTTCTATCGGCACGGGGACTTTTGCCAGTGCTTCCTGCGGCATGGGGTAGGGGGCGCGCGGGGGGTATTGGTTGTTGCGGTAGATGGTGGCGTAGTTGCCCTGCACGGTCAGAGTGTCGGCTTTTATCTCTTTCTGTTTCAGGCTCCTAAGGATGTTCACAGGCGAGGTCCGCAGTTCTGTTATGTCGAACTGTGCCCATGTCGCCGCCACTTTGCCTGCGTTGAGGGCGTGTTTTTCGGGGCGGTCGGTGTTGCCTCCTCTTATGCCGCTTGCTATCAGGCAGCCGCCGTCGGCAGTAGCGGCGCTTGCCATTGACAGGCGGAACAGTCCGTCTGTCGAGAGGAAGTCTGTCCCGCACGCGCTGAAGGCATACAGCGAGTCGCAAAAGGTCAGTGACGAATCCCGCAGGTCATACGCCGCCTCATGCAGGCAGATGCACAGCGAGTCTGCCGTCGCCTGCAGCTTGTTCTCCAGCATGCTGACGGCTATGCGTCCGTCTTTGATGCTCACTCTCTTTACCTCGGCGCGCGCTATCGGCAGCCGCTTTGTCCGTGTCGTGTCGTGCTGTTGTTTTTTCAGCATTTCGGCCGCTTTCCGCGGGCTGCATGTCTCTATCTGCGGGCCGGTCAGCTCCGCTTTGTCGATGCGCAGCACGCGTTCTCTCAGCAGCTTGAGCCGGTAGATGCGCCCTGCATAAAGCCTCTGAACGTGTATGTCGATGAAAGCCGAGTCGGCCTGGCCGATGCGGCATTGCAGGCTGTCAATCCGCACTGACCCGTGCAGCAGTCTTATGCTCAGGTCCGACCACTTCAGTTCTATCCCTTTTTCGGCGGCTGTTTTGTGCAGTTGTGCGGTAGCCGCTTTTTCCGCAATGCGGTCGGCTGTGAGTGCCACTGCCACAAACGCCGCTGCCATGACTACGGCCGCGACGGTGATGATGGTTGTTCGTTTGCTCATTTTATATCTTCAGGTTGAAGCCTGCAAAGTAGGTGCGCGGGAGCGAAGGGCCGTATATGTAGCCTGCGTCACGCTCTACGCCTCGGTCAAGGTCTTTCTGGTATTGGTCAAGCACGTTCTTCACGCCAACGTTAAGTTCGAGGCAGTAGTGCTTGTACAGGTGTATGTCATACGACAGTTTCACACCCAGGTCCACAAACGCCGGTGTCTTTACTTCCACGTCTGCAGGCACATAGCCCGCATAGTGCTGCACCAGCATGCTTCCTGTCACTTTCCCGTTCACGGCAATCTGGAAATCCTTCACCGGCCTCACGGTGGCTATCATGTAGGCGTAGTGGTCGGGCGTGCGGAACATGTGTTTCTGCGGCTCTATTTCAGGGTCCTCGCTCCAGGTGAGTGGCTCGTTGTAGTAGCTCTTCTGGAAGGTGTAGCCTGCCTGCAGTCTGAACATCTCTTTGTAGGCCGTTTGCACTTCGGCGTTCAGTCCGCCTGTCTGTGCGCCGCTGGCGTTGGTGCGTGTGAGCAGCAGGTTGCCGTCAGCGTCATGCCCGTCCTCGCGCAGGTAGAAAACGTCCTGCAGGTAGTTGTAGAAGCCCTCTATTGTCAGGTTCAGGCTCCAGTCGCCCCACTGCTTGTAGTAGTCCGCACTGAGGAAAGCGCTGTGCGAGCGCTCGGGTTTCAGCTGCTCGTCCACCGTTATCAGCGACACGTTGCCGCCAACCGCCTCCACGTGCAGGTCCTCGTCGTAGGTCTGCGGAGCCCTGTAGCCGCCCGAATAGGTGGCGCGCAGTATTATGCTCTCGTGAGGTGTGTAGCGTGCGCTCACACGGGGGATGAACACCGGTTTCTGCAGCATGTTGTGCTTCTCAAGACGCATGCCCAGGTTCAGTCCCCAGCGGTCGTTCTTCCACTCGTTCTCCGCCAGTATGCCGCCCAAATGAACGGTCTGCCGTGTCTCGCGGTTGTAGCCTGACATCCTGTCGTGCAGGTGGTTGTAGGTGTATTCGCCGCCCACTGTCAGGTCGGCGGGCATCTTCCCGCACATATAGGAGAACCTGTATTGCGCGCCGCTCACCACCATCAGGTCGTTTGTCCTGCCGTATGCATTCGGGTTCTGCTGCGTCCCGAAGTAGCTCTCGCGGCGTGTGCTTTGCAGCGAGGTGAACACCTTGAGGTGGTGCTTGCTGTCCCTCGTGAAGTAGTCGTAGGTCAGGTTGCCCGCGTCTATGTTGTGGCGCAGCTGCTCGGTTATGTCAGTTTCGTGCGGCTCTTTGTCCATCTTGTTGCCGCCGCGCCTGAAGTCCGTCACGTGGTGGTATTCGGCGGTCAGTTTCGAGTAGTTGGTTATCTTGAAGAACGACCTCATGCCGGCGGTCGTGCTGTTCAGCTTGGGGATGTCCGAAAAGCCGTCTTTGTCGCGGTCATACTGCTTGCGGTTGCGCTGTACGGCGAAGATGAACACGCCTGCTTTCTGGTTCTCCGAAATGACCGAGGCGTTCAGCGTCGTGTTGATGTCGTATGCGTCCTTGCGGAGCATGCTCGACGTGTTGCTCAGGTTGATGAAGTTGCGCGTCGGCTCTTTGGTTATTATGTTCACCACTCCCGCTATCGCATTCGACCCGTAGAGGGCGCTGCCGCCGCCTCTCACCACTTCCACGCGGTCCACCATGCCTGTCGGTATCTGCTCCAGACCGTAAACCGATGCCAGCGACGAGAATATAGGGCGCGAGTCCATCAGTATCTCCGAGTAATGTCCTTCCAGACCGTTCATCCGCAGCTCAGTCTGTCCGCAGTTGGCGCAGCTTTGCTCCACGCGCAGACCGGGGGTGTAGTTCAGCGCATCGGCCATGCACACGGCCGAGGTGGTCTCGAACAGTTGCGGCGACACTACGTTCACCATCGTTGCCGTCTCTTTCTTCTTGGTCTCGTATCTGTTGGCGGTCACGACGACGTTCTCCAGGTCCATTGCGGCCTCCTCAAGCTCGAAGTTCAACTCCGTGGTGGTGTTCTCTTTCACTCTCACCGGCTTCTCCTCCGTCTTGTAGCCCACGTATGAGCACACTATCACCAAGTCTCCTGTCGGCAGGTTCTTCATGAAGTAGTGCCCCGATTCGTCGGTCGTGCAGCCTATGGTCGTGTTCTTCACCTGCAGAGTGACAAGAGGCAGGTGTTCGCCTGTCCTCTTGTCAAGCACATGCCCGAACACATGCGCGTCATATTGCGCCCGCAAAGCAGGCGCGAACAATAGCAGGGCGGCAATAAATACGGCGGTTCGCAGTCTCCCTGTCATCTTTTGTGTTATTTTATTATGTCTCCTCCGAAGTACGGTTGCAGGGCTGCAGGGATATGAATCCCGTCCTCGCGCTGGTTGTTCTCCAGCAGTGCTGCCGTTATGCGCGGAAGGGCGAGGGCGCTGCCGTTGAGGGTGTGGCACAGCGCAGTCTTCTTGTCCTCCTGACGGCGGTAGCGGCATTTGAGGCGGTTGGCCTGGTAGGTGTCAAAGTTGCTCGTCGAACTTACTTCCAGCCACCTCTTTTGTGCTTCCGAATAGACCTCGAAGTCGTAGCACAGCGCTGCCGTGAAGCTCATGTCGCCGCCGCACAGACGCAGAATGCGATAGGGCAGTTCCAGTTTCTGCAGCAGCCCTTCCACGTGTGCCAGCATCTCTTTGTGGCTCGCGTCCGAGTGCTCGGGCGTGTCAAGCCGCACTATCTCTATCTTCGAGAACTCGTGCAGTCTGTTCAGGCCGCGCACGTCCTTGCCGTAGCTTCCTGCCTCGCGGCGGAAGCACTGCGTATAGGCGCACATCTTGACGGGCAGGTCGCGTTCTTCCACAATCTCGTCCCTGTAGAGGTTGGTCACTGGCACTTCCGCTGTCGGAATGAGGTAGAGGTCGTCCACCTCGCAGTGGTACATTTGTCCCTCTTTGTCAGGCAGTTGCCCCGTTCCGTAGCCGCTTGCCTGGTTCACTACTGTCGGGGGCAGTATCTCCGTGTAGCCGGCTTTGGCGGCTTCGGCGAGGAAGAAGTTTATCAGTGCGCGCTGCAGCCTTGCTCCCTGGCCTGTATAGACGGGGAACCCTGCGCCGCTTATCTTCACGCCTAAGTCGAAGTCTATCAGTTTGTATTTCTTTGCCAGGTCCCAGTGTGGCAGCCGTGCTTCGGCGGGTTGCGGGTTCCAGCTCTCCTGCCAGTCGCTCAGTTTGATGCCGCTGCTCTCTATGCCGCACATCTTGCTTGCGGCATCGGCGGGCAGTGTCAGGCCGCCTGTCTTCACGGCGAGGTTGTCCTCGGCGCTTCTGCCTTCGGGCACGATGGAGTAGGGCACATTGGGTATCTGCAGCAGGGCCTGGGTCTGTGCCTCTTCCGCATCGCTCATCTCCTGTTCGTAGCGGGCTATGTCCTGTTTCAGACTGCCGGTCTGCTGCTTGGCTTGCTCCGCTTCCTCTTTCTTGCCCTGGGCCATCAGCTGGCCTATCGATTTCGATATCTTGTTCATTTCGGCGGAGGCGGTGTCTTTTTTCTGTTGTGCCGCCTTGCGCTGTGCATCAGCCTCCAGCACTTTGTCTATTGCTTCGGCTGCGTTGGCGAAATGTTTCTTTTCCAATCCTGCGACCACGCCCGCGCGGTCGTCATAAATCTGCTTCAGTGTCAGCATATAATATCAATTATCAATTATCAATTACAACAACATTTCTCCTACTTATTGTTTGCGCAATCAGCAGGAGAAAATGTTATATGTTATCCCTGAAGCAAATGTGGTTGCCCGCATTCCTCAGGCTTTCTTTGTCTCAAACCGTTACGCTTCTGCTACGGGCTGGATAGAGACGTACGACTTGTTGTTGCGCTTTCTCGTGAAAGTCACAATTCCGTCTTTCAGGGCATACAGAGTATGGTCGCTGCCGATACCCATGTTCTCACCCGGGTTGTGCACTGTGCCGCGCTGGCGAACTATGATGTTGCCGGCTTTGGCGAACTGACCGCCCCATATCTTCACGCCGAGACGTTTGCTCTCGGATTCACGTCCGTTCTTCGAACTACCTACACCTTTCTTGTGTGCCATAATTCTTTCCTTTCAGTTTTTTTGTGATTGTTTCCTTGCTTGTCTGTCAGCTTTTCCTCTTTTGTCAGGCGAGCACGATTTCTTTTACCAGCAGGTTGGTCAGGTCCTGACGATGACCGTTCATTTTCTTGTAACCTTTGCGGCGTTTCTTGTGGAAGACCAGAATCTTCTTGCCTCTGCACTCGTTGTCAAGCACTTCGCATACCACTTTTGCGCCATTCACTGTCGGCGCACCTACCATGAACTTGCCGTCGTTGTCCACAAACAGCACTTTGTCAAATTCAACCGTCGCACCCTTTTCTGTCTCGGCGATGCGGTTGATGAACAGTTTCTTGCCGGCCTCGACTTTCATCTGCTGGCCTTTCATCTCTACAATTGCGTACATTGTATCTTTCTGTTTTTCTTTTAATAGCGGCTGGGCGGCTTATTCAGGTCTTTGGCGCTGCTGAAGTTCTTGCAAATCAAGGTGTTTGCTCTTCTCATACGCTGCCTGTGGCGTCTTTCTCGAGCCCATACGCGCAAAATCGGCTGCAAAGGTACTACATTTTTTTCACCTGACCAAATCTTTTTGCATTTTTTCCGCATTTTTTTCTCACACAGCCGTGCAGAGTTGGTTTGATGTATGCAATATCTGTGGAGTGAATTCCACAAATTCTATATATATTGCTTTCGCCTTATTGCATGTTCTTTGTCTCGGTTTCATGCATCCTCCCTCCGCCAAACGTTAGCCTGAGGGTAGCTCAACGTTAGCTCAAAACTCGCTGGTGAAGTGGAAGCGGATATGCTTGTAGTCGTTCTGCGCCATCTGCAGCACATAGGCGCTGTCCGCCATGAACACGTCGCGACCCTCTTTGTCGAAGGCCATGTACTGCGTCTTGCGTTTCTTGAACATCTCCAGTTCCGCCGCGTCGTCGCTTTCTATCCAGCACGCCTTGTACATCTGCAGGCTCTCCCACCGGCACAGCGCGTTGTACTCGTGCTCCAGCCTGTACTGTATCACCTCGAACTGCAGTTGTCCCACCGTGCCTATTATCTTGCGCCCGTTCAGCTGGCTGACAAACAGCTGTGCCACACCCTCGTCCATCAGTTGCCGCACGCCTTTGTCGAGCTGTTTCTGCTTCATCGGGTCGGCGTTCTCTATGTACTTGAACATCTCCGGCGAGAAGCTCGGCAGACCTTTGAAGTGCAGTGTCTCGCCGCTGGTCAGTGTGTCGCCAATCTTGAAGTTGCCTGTGTCCGGCAGACCCACTATGTCGCCCGCAAAGGCCTCGTCCACAGTCTCTTTCTTCTGCGCCATGAAGCAGGTGGGCGACGAGAAGCGCATCTGCCTGTCCTCGCGCACGTGTTGATAATAGGTGTTGCGCTCGAAACGCCCGCTGCATATCTTGAAGAACGCTATGCACGAGCGGTGGTTGGGGTCCATGTTGGCGTGTATCTTGAAGCAGAAGCCCGTTAAAGCAGGCTCCATCGGGTCCACTTTGCGCTCCATTGCCTCTATCGGCCGCGGCGACGGGGCATTCTCCACGAAGAACTGCAGCAGCTCCTCCACGCCCACGGTCTTGTACGCCGAGCCGTAGAACACCGGCGCAAGGTCGCCTGCCAGATAGCGCTCGCGGTCGAAGGCGGGATAAACGCCGTCTATCAGCTCCATGTCGGCCTGCTCTTTCTCCGTCAGGTCGGCGGGGCGGTTGTTGATGAAGAACACGCTCTCGAACTTCAGTCCCTGTCCGCGCGCCCAGGTCATGGGCGTGACGTGTATGCCCAGTTCCTGCTCCACGTCGTCCATGAGGTCGAAGGGGTCCTTGCCTTCGCGGTCCATCTTGTTCATGAACACCATCACGGGGGTTTTCCTCATCCGGCACACCTCCATCAGCCGACGTGTCTGTGTCTCAACGCCTTTGGCGGAGTCAATCACTATTATCACCGAGTCCACCGCTGTCAGTGTGCGGAAGGTGTCTTCCGCAAAGTCCTGGTGTCCGGGCGTGTCGAGGATGTTGATGTGGTAGGTTTTCGGGGTCCCCGGCTGAACTGTGTCTGTCGGGGAGAGCGTAGCAGCCTGCTGCAATGTGTTTCCGCTTGCGGAAACCTGTTCGCGGGCAGGGCTGTAAGCGTAATCAAAGCCCATGACGGATGTTGCAACGCTGATGCCGCGTTGTTTCTCTATCTCCATCCAGTCGGAGGTGGCGGTTTTCTTTATCTTGTTCGATTTCACCGCTCCTGCCACGTGTATGGCTCCGCCGTACAGCAGCAGTTTCTCCGTCAGTGTGGTCTTACCCGCATCAGGGTGGCTGACTATGGCAAAAGTCCGCCGTCTGAGTATCTCTTCTTGTAGTGTCATCTAAAATATGTTTTTTCAGATATATTTAAGGAAAGGAGTGATATATGTCTCTTCCATTTTCCTTACTCTGTGTTTTGCACTTTCTACAAACATTTTGATATATTCCACCGCCCATTCTTTGCGTGTTCCTTGCCACGACTGGTTCAGGTCTGCCACATGGAATTGTATCTGCATGGCTGCCGCCCAGTTTATATATAAGGTGTTTGGCATGGCTTTGAACAAATCGCCGTAATGGGAGTCTGTGCATAACAGTCTGTCGCCTTCTTCCACCCAGTCAATTTCTATATAATTTATGCCTATATTATCATATTCTTCGTTGTCAATCATGTTTGCACAGGCCTTTGCAAGTTTATATGCGGAAATTATATTCGGCGGTTGTGCATTCTTGTTTATATTGCGGGTCTTGACATCAATCAGGTCATAAAAGCCGTCGGCATGATACAAAATATCAGCGGTATCATTCTGCTTTTCCTCAAAAATGTTTTCCGGCGACCATTCACGGGTCGCTTTGTCTCCGCGGTTCAGCAGAAGCAGTGCGGTCGGCGAGTCCAGCAATGCGTATCTGTCTTTGACAGAGATTACTTTCGGGTGCTTCAGATAGAGGTCGTTAAGATACTCGAACTGCTTGAAGACGGCAGCCGGATACTTCTTTTTTAGATGCTGGTAAACGCTTTTTTCAAAAGGTTCTCCTGCTGCATGTCCGGACAGTGTGCCTGCACCGGTTTTGTTGGGACGTTCCACCGAGGTCCCTCTCATCTCTTTGAGAATAGCTTTATAATCGACCCTTTTCATAAAACAGAGTGTTGAACAATTCATTTATCGTGCTCCGGTGTTTTGCGTCTTTGTCGTGTAAGTACAGGCGTGTCTCCTTAGTGATTCTTTCGTGCAATACCACTTCTTCCGCATTGCCCCAGTTTATGGTCAGATACGGAATATTTGCTATCGGAGCCTCCGAAAATTCCACTATTTCCCCTTTTACAATACCGTTGTACTTGAGCCAGTTGAAAACACGTTCATTATTGAGATAGGCAAGTATGTATTCTATTGACTCTTTGCAGTTCTGTTTCAAAACTATGCCGGTAACATCCTGCAAGGGGTAATATCCTGCGGGGGAGTAGCAAAAGCGGAAGTAGTTTTTATGCGATATTCTTTCCTTGCAGGGTATAAATATTTTGGGTTTCTGCCTTTCAAACAGACTCTTGCTGCGAGGAAAGGCGAACTCCCAATAAGGCAGGTCTTTCCCGTAACTGTATCGCTTGTTCAACCCCTCCACATAACTCTCAAAATGCGAAACAAAATGCGGATAGACGGTTGTAAACTCATCCTGCGATATGTCGGAGGGCATGTATATGTATTTTTCTGTAGATGTGTAATTGTACCGGTCCAGATTCTTCGCCTTCAGCACGTGAATCAGACACTTGCGTTCCGCTTCATTGAACTGCATTTCTTCGTTCTGATTGACCTTGAATGCCGCATCCAATCCCGACACCATGCCGTTGCCGATGTCGCAGTATTCGCCCAGCCTGTGCAACTGCGTGTCAAACAGCCCCTGCTGCTTGATGCACGCATTCTCGAAACAAGCAAGCTGATTCTGTGCATCTTGTGTGGCAAGCAGCCAGCGCTGGTAGGGCTGGAACTGGGGGATTTCCTGCTTGTTGAAACATGTGCCGTCTTGCAGCTCTTTTAATAACGGCTTCCCTTTTTTATTATAGGAATAGAGGGAAATAGTCGGCCTGTTTTCTTTGCTCTTGATGTACTTGAATATTACAAACGAAGCGCACACTTTCTCGAACAGCGGAGCCTCCTTGAAATGGTAGATGCTCTCGAAATAGCCGTTCTGGCACATATAGTTGCGCAAAGTCTGTGAGTTGGTCGTGTTCATCCAATAGTCGGAGCAGATAAAAATCAGTTCCCCGTTTTCGTTGAGTTGCTCTATGCTCTTGAGAATGAAGATGAAGAGATAATCGCAAAGACTGTTGAAGTACTTGTTCCAAAGTGGGCTTTGTTGCAACTCGTCTTTCAGTTCCTGCTCCAGATTCTTCCAGCGGATATAGGGTGGGTTGCCGATAATGACATCAAACTTTTCATAAACTGGCGAAGAAATGAAACTCTCGTGTCTTACTTGTGGAAAATCGTGCGCAAGTTCTGTGTCTATTTCATAGGCGGAAGTTCTGACAAATCCGTGCTCTTGCAGCATCTTAAGGAATACGCCTTTGCCGCAGGACGGCTCCAGAATGGCTGCCTCTCTGTCGTGCGAAATGAGCGACACCATGAAATCTGCAACCACCCCTTCGGTAAAGTATTGCCCGTATTTGTTTTTCTCCTTCATTCGTTCTCGCGGCTGCTTCCTGTTGTGCCTCCCGAAAAGCTTTGCCGCCTGAATCTTCTTACCTCAGTTTTGCCCCGAACTTCTCCTCGAAGGTCTTTTGCAGACGCGACATGATGTTCTCTATCTGCTTGTCTTTCAGAGTGTCGTCTTTGTCCTGCAGGATGAACGACAGCGCGTACGACTTCTTGCCTTCCTCAAGGTTCTTGCCCTCGTACACGTCGAACAGGCTCACCTGCTTCAGCAGTTTGCGCTCGGTCTCCATAGCCGCTCTGCGCAGGTCGGCGAAGCACACGTTCTTGTCCACCAGCAGCGCGAAGTCGCGTTTCACTTCAGGGAAGCGCGGCAGGTCCTCTATCACGGGCTTGTACTGCTTGCGCAGGTGCAGCATTGTCTTCCAGTAGAGGTCGGCGTAATAGACGGGCGTGTCGATGTCGAAGCGCTTCAGCAGCGACGGGGCCACCACAGCCATATAGCCTATGCTCACGCCCTGCTGCGTCTTCAGCACCAGTCCGTCGCTGAAGCATTTGCAGATGCCGCAGCACTCCTCTTTCGCGGGGTCATAAACGGGCTCGGTGACCAGTTTGTCGGGGTTGATGCCCATGCGCACAAGCAGGTTGTTCACGTAGGCGTGCAGCTGGTAGAACGAGGTCTTTTCGTCCTTGCGCACCCAGCTCTGCGCCGTCTTGTTGCCGGTGAGCCACAGCGCGAGGTGGGGCTCCTCCGAGTAAGCGTCTATCGGCTCAAAGGGCTTTTGACTTTCGACTATCGACTTTCGACTGTCATAATGATAGCAGTTGCCGAACTCGTAGAACTGAAGGTTGGTCTGCTTGCGGTTCACGTTGCGCTGTATGCTCTCCAGGCCGCCGAACAGTAGTATCTGCCGCATCACGTTCAGGTCCTGCGACAGCGGGTTCTTCACCTTCACGCAGTTCTCTTTCCACCCGCCCTCGTAGTAGGCCTCTTTGGTCAGCGAGTTGTTCATTATCTCGTAGAAACCCTGTGCCGTCAGCTGCTCCGACAGGCGTTTTTGCAGCTCCACGGGGTCGGGCTTCACGCCGTAGCTCAGGTTGGTGTTCACTTTCTCGGGGAACTCTATGTTGTTGTAGCCGTAGATGCGCAGCACGTCCTCCACTATGTCGCATTCGCGCTGTACATCAACCCTGTAGCGTGGCACGAGGCAGTCGTAAACCGTCCCTTCGTCCGTTGCGCGCTTGCTGAAGCCTATCTCCAATGCGCCGAGTATGGTCTCCAGTGTCTCTGTGCCTATGCGCTTGCCTATCAGCCTGTCAGCTCTCTCTTCGTTCAGCTCCACGTGCCACGGCTCGAACTCTGTCTGTCCGTTGTCGCTCACCTCCATCGCCACTTCGCCGCCGGCGGTCTCCTGTATCAGCAGGGCGGCGCGCTTCAGTACGTACAGGGTGTTGTTCGGGTCGCAGCCGCGCTCGTAGCGGAACGACGCATCGGTGCTCAAACCGTGTCTGCGGGCGGTCTTGCGGATGCTCACGGGGTCGAAATAGGCGCTCTCGAGGAAGACGTTGGTCGTCTGCTCTGTCACACCCGAGTCCAGACCGCCGAACACGCCCGCTATGCACATCGGCTCCTCCGCATTGCATATCATCAGGTCGTTGCCGCTCAGCACGCGCTCAACCCCGTCAAGCGTCACGAACTTCTGACCCTCGGCCGCGTTCTTCACTATTATCTGCCGGCCTTTTATCTTGTCCGCGTCAAAGGCGTGAAGGGCCTGACCCTGTTCCATCAGCACGAAGTTGGTCACGTCCACCACGTTGTTTATCGGGCGCAGACCTATCGACTGCAGGGCGGTCTTCAGCCAGTCGGGCGACTCCTGCACCTTCACACCGCTTATCGAAACGCCGGTGTAGCGCGGGCAGGCCTCCTTGTTCTCTATCCTGATGCCTATCTCCAGCCCGTGGTTACCCGTCTTGAACGCGCTCACGTCGGGCTTATGCAGGCTCACCTCTCTGCCTTCCGCCTTGTACTTGGCGTACAGGTCGCGTGCCACACCGTAGTGGCTTGCGCCGTCCGAGCGGTTGGGGGTGATGTCCACCTCTATCAGCGTGTCGTCTTCTATCTTGTACCACTCTTTGGCCGCCATGCCCACGGGAGCGTCGGCGGGCAGCACTATGATGCCGTCGTGAGAGGTGCCTACGCCTATTTCGTCTTCCGCGCAGAGCATGCCCAGGCTCTCTTCGCCGCGTATCTTGCCTTTCTTTATCACGAAGCTCTCCTCACCGCTGTAGAGGCGTGTACCCACGGTCGCCACCACCACTTTCTGGCCCGCTGCCACGTTGGGGGCGCCGCACACTATCTGCACCGGACCTTCGCCGTAATCCACTGTCGTTATGTGCAGATGGTCGCTGTTAGGGTGGGGGATACACGTCTTCACTTCGCCTATGCGAAGCCCTTCCAGACCGCCTTTTATTGTCTGTATTGTTTCCACTGTCCCTACCTCCAGACCTATGGAAGTCAGGGCTTTTGCTACGCTTTGTGCGTCGTCAAGCGGAGTCAGATAGCGTTTCAGCCAGTTGTAGGAAATGTTCATATCTTTTTGTTTTTTCGTTTGCGTTATGCCTGTTTTTGCTGTTTGGGTCGGGCGTTGCTGTCTTTATGGACAGCCTTGTCCGCAAAACGGCGCGCAAAGGTAATGCTTTTTTCTTATTTGTGCAAACTTGGAGGCGTGTTTTTGTTTTTTTTTCGTTTTTTGCCGGTGTGACTCGTCTTTTTTCCCTCGATTTCCGTTTGCCGTTACTGCTTTCCATTTGTCGTTATTGTTTGCTGCTACTTTTTCGTTTGCCGCCATTTTTTTTCGTTTGCCGCGACAAAAATACTGCATGCAGACATTGCATCGTGCGTTTCAGGTGCGATTTGGCACTTTCGTGTGCGATTTGGCGCAATTTGGTGCTTTTCCCCGAGGTCGCGGGGCAGTCTGTCTGCGGCATGCGGTCTTTTTCCGCCGTTTTTCCGTCTCTTTTCCGCTGCCTTGTACCGTCACACTACCGTATCACTACCGTCTCACGCCATGCCGTTTCCGTGCATTCTCACGTCCTGCCGTTTTCTCTTCTGCCGCACTCTCACGCCCTGCCATTTTCTCTTCAGCCGCACTCTCACGCCCTGCCGTTTTTTTTCTTCTGTCACGCTCTCATGCCCGGCACAATTCCGCCGCCGGTTGAGGGGTGCGTTTACGTTCTTTAGTACGTACGTTATCCCCCCTATACAGGGGGGACTAACAGTACTAAACGAACACGTACCCGCTCAAAAATCCGCAGACAACACGCCGCCCGGAACATTGCAGAACCCAGTTCCCCAAACCGCGTCAGGTAAGCATGTATTCTCTATATAAAATGTTATATTTTTCTTAAAAATTGTTAAAAAATGCGCATTTTGTTGGGTTTGTTGAAAAATATTGCGTACTTTTGCAAAGTATTTGACCCCCGAATCTTTATCTATCGAAATCTTTAGCATTATTATGTGTTTGGCAGCACGGTTTAGAATAACAGATTTAGAGCATGACTTACGGCTATATCCGCGTCAGTTCTGACAAACAGACTGTAGAGAACCAACGCTTTGAAATTATACGTTTTTGCGGGCAGAGAAACATTAAAATCGACGGCTGGATTAACGAGACGATTTCCGGAACAAAACACTACAGCAAACGTCTGTTGGGGGAATTGCTGAAAGATGTCGGGAAAGATGACATAATTATTTGTTCCGAGCTGTCGCGTCTCGGACGCAGCCTCTTTATGATTATGGAGATTCTTAATGTGTGCATGACCAAGGAGTGCCGTGTCTGGACCGTTAAGGACAACTATCGCCTCGGGGAGGACATCCAGAGCAAGGTGCTCGCTTTCGCCTTCGGACTCTCTGCCGAAATCGAGCGCAACCTCATCTCCCAGCGCACCAAAGAGGCGCTGCTCCGCAAAAGGAGCGAGGGGGCGGTCCTCGGCAGGCCCAAAGGACGAGGGAGCAAGAAGAAGTCCTACAAACTCTCCGCCGCGGAAAAAACGGTCAGGAAAATGCGTCTCGAAAGCAAATCCTACTACAAAATCTCGCGTGCCCTCAATGTGCATCCGCTCACTGCAAAACGCTTCTGCCAGGCTTTTGTGAACGATATGCCCGACTTCTCGGCCGACTCCGTCGCAGCCAAAGTGGAGCAACTGCTCGCCGTTCCCTCTATCTGTCCGCCACGTCTCCCTGTCGCTGCACTTCCCGCCAAGTCCCGAACTCGTTCCTAACTCCTAATTCCTAACTCCTAACTCCTAACTCCTAAGTCCTCACTCTTTCCCCCCACTGCCGCGAAAAAAACAAAAAAACTTTGCAGAATATTTGCAAGTCCGCAAAAAAAGTCGTACCTTTGCAGCGGAAACCTGAAAAAGGCACTGACTTAAAAACAAGATATAACATGATACGCACTACTTTCAATCGCTTGCGGGAGGTCAAAGACAGCCTGCCGCACGGCAGTTCGGCTGTTATCGCCGAAGAACTCGGGATGGCAGCCGATGACGTTAGAGACTTCTTCCGTGGCACCGCTTCGGCTGCCGGATATCACATCGAGCCGGGCCCCGACGGAGGTATTGTGACATTCGATGACACGCGCATTCTCGAAGTGGCTCTGCGCATCGCGTGGAATGCTAAAAACGGGCTCTGAGCGAATGTCCGGCGCACGCATCCGCGTGTGCACAATTGCGGCATTAAGGCTATAGCATAAGGAGTTGGCGGTGCTGCCGCCCTCCTTTTTGTGCTGCCTGATGTCACGCTGACAGACAATTGCAATACAACAACAACATAACAACAACCTGACACAAAAATGAAAAAATTCAGACTCGTTGCAGCTTCCATGCTCGCACTTGTATGCACTTTCGGTGCAAAAGCACAGAATTTGGAGTTCGCCTATGACGCAGGCGCGGAAATCGTTTCCACCTACCTCTGGCGCGGACAGTACAACGGCGGACTCAGCTTCCAGCCTGACCTCGCCGTCGGATGGGACTCGGAGCATACCTCCTTCCGCGTCGGCACATGGTGGTCTGTCGGTGCTTCCGACTGGAAGTTCCGCAAAAACTGGCTTGCAACCGACGACTATAACCCTAACACATACTTCGTCCCCGAACTCGACATCTATGCCAACCTCAATCTCTGGGGCGTGACACTCGGCTTCACTCACTACTACTATTTCGGCGGCAGCAACTTCTTCTCCGCCGGCGATATCGCCAAAGTCAAAGACCTGGGCAACACTTCCCAGACTGAAGTCAGCCTCGGCTACGACTTCTCCACGCTGCTCGACCTCCCCCTCTATGTCACCTGGTACACCATGGTCAGCGGTGACGACGGCTACCTCACCAACGCCGCCATCAGCGGCGAGGGCGACATCGAAGGCACCTACAAGCGCGCCTTCTCCTCTTACCTCGAAGTGGGCTACACACACACTTGGGACAACCTCGGCCTCTCGCTCGGCGGTGCTGTCGGCTTGAGCCCCTGGAAGAGCATGTACACCGACATGGACTGGCTCTCAATCGATGAGGAGACCGGTGAACTCCTTGACGAAAGCAAGTCTTTCGCCGTCAATAACATCTCACTCCGCCTCGAAAAAGAGTGGAGTCTCGGCGACGACCTCTGCTCAATCAGCATCTTCGGCGTGGGCATGCTCAACACATGCAACCTCAACAAGGAGACTGTCTTTGTCAATGCTGCCGGCGACGACAAGCTCTATGTCCAGAAACTCAACGGCGCAATCGGCATGAGCGTCTGGTTCTGACACTGCCATGGATAGGAAAAAGATGATAGGAGCATTCAGTCTCGTGGTTTTCGCGGGGCTGGTGTTTCTCCTGCTTGGCAACGACACCGACAAGCGCTACTTCCACAACCGCGGTGCCGTCTTCGGCACCTATTACAGCGTCACCTACGAGGGCGAGCGCGACCTGCACGACAGTATCCGCCGTTGCATGCATGAGGTGGACGAAGCCCTGTCTATGTTCAACGCCGGCTCTGTCGTGGCGCAGCTCAACAGCGGTGCCGACCCCTGGCTGCCGCCTGTCTTCGAGCAGGTCTTTGCCGAGGCGCAGCAGGTCTCCGAACTCACCGGCGGGGCTTTCGACATCACCGTCGCACCCCTCGTCAATGCCTGGGGCTTCGGCTTCAAGAACAAGCAGCAGCTGACCGATGCCGCCATCGACAGCCTCCGCTCTCTTGTCGATTATCGCAACCTGCGCATCGCTAACCACCACCTGCTCAAGGCGAAAAGCGGTATAATGATTGACGCTTCCGCCATTGCGAAGGGGTTTGCCTGCGACCATGTCGCCGCCCTTCTGCGCCGCCACGGAGCGGAAAACCTGCTCGTGGACATTGGCGGGGAGGTGGTCGCCCGTGGACTCAACAGCAGCGGCGAGCCCTGGTCCATTGGCATCACCAAGCCCATTGACGACACTACGGGCACGGTGCAGGAGCTGCAGGAGGTCATACGCTCGTCGGGTGTCTGCATGGCCTCTTCGGGCAACTACCGCAACTTCTATTTCGAGGACGGGGTGCGCCGCAGTCACACCATCGACCCGCGCACCGGCATGCCTGTCAGCCACAGCCTGCTGTCGGCCACTGTCGTCGCTTCCTCCTGCATGCGTGCCGATGCCCTCGCCACTGCCTGCATGGTGCTCGGCACTGACTCCGCCTTGGCTCTCGTCTCCCGCCTCCCCGATACCGGGTGCTACCTCATCTTCGCCTCTCCCTCGTCTTCCGACACACTCTCTGTTGCCACCTCCCCGGGCTGGTCGCGTCTCATCGGTAGCCATTGATGCCCTGGCTGTTGATTGAATATCGCGGGTCTGATTCATCTCAGGCTCGCGTTTGTTTTTCCCGTAAACAGCCCTGTACTTTGCTTGAATTGGCGTTCTGCCCGCCTTTTTCCGCTCTTTTTTGCCGATAATGCAAAAAAAATTTGGCAGTATCGGATTTTTGTCGTATCTTTGCAGGCTTGTTTACGGGCGACTGCCTGAAACGCGGTCGCAACAAGCCGGATAACTGCCATACAAGTGAAACAACGGACGCTCATATTGATGCTTGCTGCGGTGCTGCTCGCTTCGTGCGGGGAGTACCAGAAGTTGCTCAAGTCGAAGGACCCCGAGGCTAAGTTCGAGGCGGCGCTGCGCTATTTCGATGCGGGCCAGTACGTCCGCTCCCAGACTCTCCTCGACGATGTCTCCGCTTATTACAAGGGCACCGAGCGCGCGCAGGATGTTATCATCTACCTCGCACGCAGCTACATGGGGCAGAAGTCCTGGGCGCAGGCGGCGGACTATTTCCAGGCCTACCTCCGCAACTATCCCAAGGGACGATATGCCGCCGAAGCCGCTTTCCAGAGCGGGCACTGCTATTATCTCGACGCGCCCGACGCGCGCCTTGACCAGGACATCACCGTGAAGGCTATTGACGCTTACCAGTTCTTCATCGACACTTACCCCGACAACGCCTACGTCCAGCAGGCATACAAGGAGCAGAACGATATGTACGACAAGCTCGCATACAAAGAGCTGCTCAGCGCGCGCCTCTACTACAACCTCGGCACCTACCTCGGCAACAACTACCTCGCCTGCGAAATCACTGCCAAGAACGCACTCAAAGACTACCCCGGATGCGCTTGGCAGGAGGAACTCAACTGGCTCATCTTCGCCAGCAAAGTGAAGCAGACCGAGAACTCCGTGGACAGCCGCAAGCTCGAGAGGGCACGCGAGGCGGAGGACGAGTACTACAGCTTTGTCACCTCTTTCCCCGAGAGCAAACGCAGGCGAGAGGCGGAAAAAATGCACAAAGACCTGCAGAAAATTCTGAACACAAAGTGAATTATAAAAACCTGATAAACTATGGATTACAAGCAAATCAAAGCACCGAGAAACACCATCACACGCGACATGAACCGTCTCACCGAGAAAGTCGGCAATGTCTATGAGACTGTGGTCATTCTCTCTAAACGCGCCAACCAGATTTCATCGGCGTTGAAGAAGGAACTGGACTCCAAACTGCAGGACTTCTCCATGCCGCAGGACGCATTGGACGAGACTTTCGAGAACCGAGAGCAGATTGAAATCTCTCGCAGCTACGAGCGCATGCCAAAAGCCACACTCCTCGCTACGCAGGAACTTATCGACGACCAGCTCGTCTTCCGCACTTCGTCGCGTGACGAGGCGCTCAACTGACACGCTGTATGCTCAGTGGCAGACACATACTGCTTGGCGTGAGCGGGGGCATTGCCGCTTACAAGATACCCGAACTGGTCCGCCTTTACCGCAAGGCGGGGGCGGAAGTGCGTGTCACTACAACGCGCAACGCCCTGCAGTTCGTCACAGAGACCACTCTGCGGACTCTTAGTGGCAACCCCGTCTATTCCGATGTCTTCGCCCCCGTCAATGAGCATTCCACAGAGCACATCTCCCTGCCCGACTGGGCGGACATTCTTGTCGTCGCCCCTGCCACTGCCAATCTTATCGGCAAGGCGGCTGCGGGCATTGCCGACGACGCGCTCACAACAACCCTCGCGGCTACTCTCGCGCGCAAACCGCTCCTTATCGCGCCCGCGATGAACGACAAGATGTACGACAACCCCGCCACCCGTGACGCTATGCGCCGCCTCGCTTCGTGGGGGGTCACTGTCCTCGACTGTGCCGACGGCTTTCTCGCTTGCGGCACGGAGGGCAAAGGGCGTATGCAGGAGCCGGCGGCCATTCTCGAGGCGACAAAAGCCGCTCTCACGCCGCAGACCATGCGCGGCAAGCGAGTCCTCCTTACTGCGGGGCCCACACGCGAGAAACTCGACCCTGTGCGCTATCTCACCAACTACTCCTCCGGCAAAATGGGCTATGCCATTGCCCGCGCATGCTTGCGCAGGGGGGCGGAGGTCGTGCTGGTGACCGGGCCTGTTTCGCAGCTCATCGAGCCCGTCTATGCCGGCAAACTGCAGCTCGTCTCCGTCGAGAGCGCGGCGCAGATGGCGGACGCGGCCGTGGCGGAGTGGGGGAGGGCGGATATGGCGGTACTCTCGGCGGCTGTCGCTGATTTCACGCCGCAGGAAGTCTCAGCCACCAAGCGCAAAAAGCAGCAGGGGCAGACTGGCATGACGCTGCAGCTCACCACCACGCAGGACATCGCCGCCGCACTCGGAGCCTCCAAACGCAACGGACAACTCCTGGTCGGCTTTGCCCTCGAAACGGACAACGAGCACGAGAACGCCTTGAAGAAACTGCGCAGCAAGAACCTCGACCTCATCGCACTCAACTCCCTCAAGGACAGCGGGGCGGGCTTTGGAGTGGACACCAACGTCATCACTCTCATCACCGCACGCGGCGCAGAGACCAAACTCCCGCTCCTCACCAAAGAAGCGGCGGCTGACGCTATTCTTGCGTCTTGCGGCTTCTGAACATGCTCCCGCAGACCTACTCCTTATATATATAATAGGGCACACGATTTCCCCCACAAGCGCTAATGACCTGTTGGGGGGTGATAATAAAATCACGCAACCTTTTCCGGTTGCGTGATTTTTATGTGTGCAGCCTGCCTGCTTTCTGTCGCTCTTATTTGCGCAGGCCGAAACCGAAGAAACTGCGGCGCGGTTTATCCTCCTGCGCTTCTTCTGCGGGGGCTTCCGCTTCTGCCGGCATTGCTTCCTCTGCCGCCTCCTGTGCTGTTGCTGCGTCAAACACGCGTTCTTCGCGCTCTTCTATCTCCCCGAACTGGCCCTTGACGTAGTTGATTACGTCCTCCAGTTCTTTGGTGAAGTGGGCGAAGTCTTCTTTGTAGAGGAACAGCTTGTGTTTCTCGAACTGCGGCGCTTCGTTCTCTGCTCCGCTCATGCGTTTGCTCTCGGTGATGCAGAGGTAGAGGTCCTCGTTGCGCGCTTTTTTTACGTCAAGGTAATAGATGCGTTTGCCTGCTTTGACCGCACGTGAATATACTATTTCCGTCTCGTTGCGGTCTTCGAATTTACGATTGTTCATGTTTGTTTGTTATTTGTGTTTTTTTTCTGTTTTTCGCTTTTGCGGCTGCAAAGGTAATGCTTTTTTTCTGATTGTGCAAATTTGTGTGAAACTTTTTCTCTTTCAGCTTGTTTCTACCCTCGCAGTACCCTCGCAGTACCCTCGCAGCGGCGGGTGTCTTTTTTGCTGTCCCGTACCGTCACACTACCGTATCACTACCGTATCACGCCCTGTCTTTTCCCGCTTATTTGAGGTTCAGTTCGCCTGTGCATCTCGTGTCGTCCACGTTGGCGGCGAAGCTGAATTTGTATTTCCCCGGTGCCGTCACCCATGCACCTGCCTGCTCGTCGTATGAGGCGAGTTCGTCTTTACCTATGCTCATGGTCAGCGTCTCTTTCTCTGAGGGCTGCAGCATGCGGGTCTTCGCAAAGGCGCGCAGCTCTTTGGCGGGTTTGTCCATGCCGCCTTCAGGGGCGCTCACATACACTTGCACTGCCTCTTTGCCTGCCATCTGACCGCTGTTGGTCACGGTCACGCTCATCATTATGCTGTCCCCTTTCTGCTTCACTGTCGGCTTGCTGTACTCGAAGCTTGTGTAGCTCAGCCCGAAGCCGAAGGGGTAGGCCGTCGCCTTGTGGTAGGTGTCAAACCACCTGTAGCCCACATATATGCCTTCCTCGTGCTTGGTGTAGGTCATGTTCTTTATCGGCCGGTTGCGGCTCTCTAATCTCTTGTACGAGTACATGTCTATGTCCTGCGGGAAGTTCTGGGTGGACCAGTGGTCATACACCGACACCGGCCAGGTCATTGTCAGTTTCCCCGACGGGTTGGCTTTCCCCGTCAGCACGTCCGCCACCGAGTTGCCCCCCTCTTCACCGGGCTGCCAGGCTACGAGTATTGCGTCTGCGCGGTCACGCCACGACACTGTCTCTATCACCGAACCCGAGTTTATTATCACTATCACCGGCTTCCCCGCTGCGTGGAAGATGTCGCTCACCCTGTTTATCAGGCTCTGTTCCAGCGCTGTAAGGTTGAATTCCCCCTCTATGCTCCTGTCCATGCCTTCGCCTGCCTGGCGGCCTATGGTTATCACTGCCGCATCGGCTGCCCCCGCTTCGCTCTCTATGCTGCGGGTCGATATCTCTATCTCGTCCACTTTCGGCTGACCCTGGTCGAGGAACCACATCAGCGGGTTCTTGTCTGCCTGCAGTTTCACTTTCGCGTAGTCCACGTATTTCTGGTAAATCTCCGTCAGCACGGGCGTGGTGGCAATGCCGGAGTTCTTCAGCCCTGTCACCATGTCTATCACGTAGGGCACCTCCACGCACCCCGAGCCTACGCCCCCCGAGAGGAAGTCGTATGAGCATACGCCGAACAGGGCCACCGTGTCTGCCGCCGCGCCTGAAGGCAGGGGCAGTACGCCGTTGTTCTTCAGCAGCACCATCCCCTCGGTCGCGCTCTGCCGTGTGATGGCGGCATGGGCTTTCAGGTCGGGGTTGTTGCTCGGCCTGTGCCCGTTGAAGTTGGGGGTCTTCACTATGTACTCTAACAGCCTCCTCACCGACGTGTCCACGTCTTTGATGTCAAGCCTACCCTCGTTCACGGCGTTTATTATGTTTGTCACCTGGGCTGGCACGCCGGGCATCATCAGGTCATCGCCTGCGTGTATCGCTTCCTCTATCGGCAGGTCTTTCCTTACTCCTATCCAGTCGGTCATTACTATGCCGTTGAACCCCCATTCGTCGCGCAGTATCTCGGTCAGCAGTTTGCGGTCCGCCTGGGCATAAACGCCGTTGATGCGGTTGTAGGCCGCCATCACTGTCCACGGGTTGCTCTTCTTCACCATGCGCTCGAAGCCGCGCAGGTAAATCTCCCTCAGGGCGCGCTCGCTCACCTGCTCGTCCACGCGCTCGCGGTCTGTCTCCTGCGAATTGACCGCAAAGTGCTTCGCGCTTACGCCTACGCCCTGGCTCTGTATGCCGTTCACCATGGCAGCTCCTATCTCGCCTGTCACTAACGGGTCCTCGCTGTAGTACTCGAAGTTGCGTCCGCACAGCGGGTTGCGGTGTATGTTCATGCCCGGACCGAGAACAACGTCGCACCCGTATTCAAGTGTCTCGTTGCCTATCGCGCGGCCCACTTCTTCCGCCAGTTGAGTGTTCCATGTGCACGCTATGCACGTCCCCACGGGGAAACCTGTGGCGTGGTAGGTGCGGCTTTCGCCTTCTCTGTGTGCGTCAATGTGCAGTCCCGCAGGCCCGTCGGCCACCAGTGTGTAGGGGATGCCCAGACGCGGGAATCCCGCTGTCGTCCCTGCTGCGCCGGGTACATACTTCATCTGTCTGCCCATCACGGCTCCGCTGCCAACGCTCTGCTCTTCTGCGCCGCTCGTCACGAAGCCGTCGTAGCCGCCGCCTACCAGCAGACGGGCTTTCTCTTCAAGTGTCATGGCGTTCACTACCTCTGCAATGTTGTCCTTTGTCAGTTGGGGTGCGGACTGCGTACCCACTTGTGGTTCTGCTGCTTGCGCACCTGCACTGAAGCAAAAGGTGGCTGTCGCTGCTGCGATTAGGCGGAAAATCTGTTTCATAATTATATAATATAAGGTGTTAAATATCTTAATATCAGGTGTTAAATTCTTAATATAAAGTGTTAATTGTCCGGCTGTGCAATTTCGCGTTGCAAAGATACGGATATTTTTCGGATTGTGCAAGAAAAATGCCGGGGAAACAAAAATAATGCTTTTCGCTTGCATACTCCAAAAAAAAGCAGTACCTTTGCCCGTCATAATGTGCACACGCCCGAAAAAACAATGTGCACATGCCTGAAAAACAATGTGCACACGCCTCAAAAACGTGAAAAACATACGTCGATACATATTGCCGCTACTCTGTCTGTTGCTGCTTTCTGCATGCAACACCACCAAGTTCGTCCCCGAGGACAAATACCTCCTCAACAAGGCGAAGATAGAGGTCGCCGACACCAAGCAGGTCTCCGCAGGTGACTTGCGCGGTTTCCTGCGCCAGAAACCCAATACAGAGATTCTCGGCTTCTGGAAACTGCAGCTCGACATCTACAACACTGCCCCCGCCGACACCTCAACCAAAAGCAGGAAGCGTCTTGCGCGCAATGCACACAAACTCGGCGAAGCCCCCGAAATCTACGACGAGGCGCTCACTCGCGCAAGCATGGAGCAGCTCAACAAGGCGATGCACAACAAGGGCTATTTCCACAGCAGTGTCGATACGCTGCTACGCCTCAAAAAGCGCAAGATGAACATCACCTACCGCGTCACGGCGCGCGAGCCTTACCGCTTGCGCAATTGCAGCTACCTGCTGCAGAACTCCGAACTCATGCAGGTCGCCTCCGACCAGAGGCGCACTCTGCTCAAAGAAGGCATGCTCTTCGACGCGGATGTCCTCGACAGCGAAAGGCAGCGCATCACCTCTGCCATGCGCAGACGGGGCTATTACTACATGGAGAAGAATATGCTCCGTTATGTTGCCGACAGTGCCCTGCAGAGCCGTGAAGTGGACGTGGAGTTGCGCCTCCAGCAGTACATCGAGCAGATGCCCGACAGCAGCCGTGAACGCCTCTTCCGACGCTACAAGATTCGCCGCGTCTGCTTCCACATGGACTATGACCCTGCCTTTGCTCCCGACTCGCTCACGCTCCACCGCACCGAGTCTGACGACTATCAGACCACCTGGGTCGGACGTAGGCTGCTGCGCGAAAGGGCGCTCAAGCACAACTGCGCTGTCAAACCCGGCGACTGGTTCAACGAGCGCAGGGTGGAGCAGACCTACGAAATGCTCAACCGACTCGGCATCATCAAGTATGTGGACATCTCCTTCACCGATGTCGGGGACGACGAACTTGACTGCCACATCGTCATGTCACGCAGCAAACTCAACACCGTCTCTGCCGAGATTGAGGGTACTTATTCAAGCGGCGACTGGGGCATTGCGGCCGGAGTAGGATACATCAACCGCAATATCTTCCACGGAGCTGAAGAACTGCAGCTTAACGTCTCCGGCGGATACGAGTGGAGGCAGAACGGAGGACGGGCTATCGAGGCTAAGGCTTCCGCATCGCTCGCTTTCCCCATACGCCTCAAGCTCTCTCTCAACGGCCAGTATCAGACGCGCCCTGACGAGTTCACGCGCACTGTCGCCAATGCTTCGCTCGGCTACACCCTGCGCAGCACACGCCCGGGCTGGTCGCACGTCTTCAGTTTCCTCGATGTGAGCTATGTCTATCTCCCCTGGATGAGCGACGAGTTCCGCGACCGCTTCATCAACAACAGCAACCCGCTCAAGTACTCCTATGAGTCGCATCTTATTGACGCTCTGGGCTATACGGCTATCTATTCAGGCTTCCGCCGTAGCCGTCCCAACCGCTCTTACTCGCAGGCGCGCTTCTTTGCAGAGGCTGCTGGCAATGTCATGTACGGCTTGATGAAAGGCCTTTCCAAGCCTGGCGAAGACGGGGTTTACACTATCGGCAGTGTCCCGTTTGCCCAATACGTCAAGGCGGATGTCAGTTATACATACAACCGCCTCCTTGCTGACAATCACCGTCTTGTGTGGCATGTCGGGCTGGGCGTGGCGGTCCCCTTCTGCAACTCTTCCTCTGTGCCGTACGAAAAGCGCTATTTCGCCGGAGGCAGCAACCATGTCCGCGGCTGGACTGCACACTCGCTCGGCCCCGGCACTTATCGCGGGGAAGGTTCCAGAACCGACTACGACAACCAGACAGGCGACCTCCACCTCGACCTCAGCCTCGAGTACCGCTGGAAGGTATGGTCTTTCATCGAACTCGCTGCTTTCACCGATGCCGGCAATATCTGGACCATACGCGACTACTCCACGCAGCCAGGAGGGGTCTTCCGTTTCAGCGAGTTCTACAAGCAGATTGCCTGGTCCTATGGTGTTGGCCTTAGGCTTGACTTCAGTATTCTCGTTTTCCGTGTGGACTTCGGTGTCAAACTTTACGACCCGAGCCGCATCAACTACGACCAAAAGCAGTGGCGCACCGCCCCCAACGGCCTCGGCTGGTCCGACGACATGACCTTCCACTTCGCCATCGGCCACCCCTTCTGACTATAGTCTGCTCATTTCCTGTTTTATGGTGTTGCCTAACTTCTGTGCTAACGTCTTGTAAGCATCGCGTGCCGCCTGCTCATAGTTGTGGGTGTGGCTGCCTTTCACCGTGAGTGCGTCTTCATATACGCGCTGCATGGCGGTTTCTCCGTCTTCCGGATGTGTCACTTTGTCTATTGACACTGTGGCATCCACAAAAACTGTGTAGGTGCTCACAGAGCCGTAACTCGCTGTGTTGTATTCGCGTGCGGCTGCATGCACCTCTATCACGCGGTCGGCGGTTGCCGGCTCCGTGACAAAGGTGCAGCCTAATTTCCCAATCTCGCCTTTCAACTCGTTTGCTAATGTTTTATATGCCGTGCCGAACATATCCGCCTCGCAAACCAGCTTTACTGCCGTGCCGTTCTTGAGTGATGCTTCCAATGCGCGGTAGCGTGCCTTCAGGCTGTTGGTCTCCTCCACTGACAAATCTTCGTCTGTCACAGAAGGGTCGATACTGAGCATCAGCCGCTGGTCGTCTCTGATGTTGTCTATCAGTGTCTGCAAAGCTGCAAGTGCGTTTTTGGCTTGCATTTTATCTCCGCCTCTTGCTGTCTCCTCCACATTGCGCATTTCCGTCTCAACGCTGGCAGTGTTGGCTGCTATGCGCCGCATGAGTCGTCGTGACAGGTTGGAGACTTTCACCCACGCGAAAGCACTCACTTCGCCTGTCTTGGGGTTCTCCCACATCTCCGTATTGAGTCCGGGGATGTCCCTTATGCCGGTGTGTGTGCTTGCGCGTGAGGTCATTATATCCGTCGTAGAAACGGTGCCGTTGCTCTGCCTGTTCTGCATGTAGCGTTCCGCTGTCTGCTCCACAGTTACTTGTATGGACGATACAGCCTCCACACGGGCATTCTGGCGGACACGGTCGGACACTTGTGCCTTGTCCTCGCCCTTGCCCACCATGGCGGAGGCAAAGCCTGTGTAATATGTCCCTGCCGGATAGAGTGTTTCGCGGCGTACTGCGTCCATCCATGCCGGAGCCGTATTCTCCGCTGTCACAATCGCTGCTGGCATAATAAGCAACATTGCAGCAAATAAAAACATTTTCATCTCCCGTATTTTTTTGTTTGTCAGTTTTCCCGCCGTTCCACAATTTTAATAGCCTTGCTCTTTTTCTGTAATCAGAATTGCAGTGCTAAACCTACGCCGTTTTTTCCCGCAGTCAGGTTCAAAGACAGCGACTTGTTTTTTTGCTCGAGGCAATACTTGTTGTATTGTTTGTATGCGTTGTGCTGTCGGTTATATCCGACACAAAGCAGAGGAATTGATACACCGGTTATTATAGAACCTATTATCAGCAATGATTCCCCTGCTATATTGAGGTTTTCAACAGAAGGAGACCACGGCAAAGTAAATAGTACTGCTCCTACAATTGTCGTTACACCTCCTGCACCCAGCATTCCCCACCCGGTATAACTTAGTGTCTTGCCGCTTTTGTAATAGTTGTATGCTTTCGGGCAGTTTTTCAATTGTTCCACATACTCTGTTTTGTCCATATATCTGCCCATATACTTATACTCCTTGTTGCTTATTTTTGTAATCGAGTATGGGCTGTAATCTTCTTGTATAACTGTTGCATTTCCATGTGCATGAACTTTGGATGAGCCGAACAAATTGGCTGCAAGTGTTTCGCAGCCGCGCAGCATGTCATCTGTCGAAGTCTTCATAATGATATTGTCTGTCATCTCTACACGCGCGGTTTCCACATTCAGCAGTTTCACTGCTAAAATCATCCTTTTGTCCTCTGTCAGTGCGCCCTCTGAAACAAGTATATATGAAACGCCCGTCATTTCACCCAGTTTGCGGATTTGGTCGTCACTCACCATGCCTGTGCGCTGAAAATCCTGCTCTCCCATTATGGCATCCACGTCCGAGCGGTCGTATGCCTCGTAGCCTTCGGTGTTGGTCACTGCCTTTGCCAGATTGCTTCGGAGCATCAGTTTCTGGCTGTACGACAGTTTGCCTTCTCTGTCAATAGGCTCCAGAATGGCTACTTTCATTGTTTCTTGTGCAAAACTTCCAAGTGCTAAAAGGCACAAGCCGCATAATACTAAAATCTTTTTCATTGTTTTGTTTGTTTTGTTCATTGCCTACTCACTTTTGGCTTTTCGGCTCACTCCGTTTGTCGTTTTTGTATTGATGTTTTTTGATGTTTGATTTTCTTTTATTTTTTGGTTTATATAGCCCTCTGTCTCTCTCTCGCGTGCGCGTGGGTACATTATGTCATACAACAACAAAAGCGTAGACCTCGTGCTGCTTACTTATGCACTGAGGCCTTCGCATTGCCTTCTAAATCAATAAACAACAGGAAACCTACGCCGATATGACAGCAAGTATTGGCAGAAAAACCAAACCTGTGTATTGCCATATCCATAGGCATCTATTGTTCACTTTGTCTTGATTTAGAATCCGAAAGTTGCGAAGTTTCAGCACATCAAACACAAAGCGTCAATAAACGCTATTTGTCGCTCCTCTTGCGGAGACGGCTCTCAATATGTCCTTACTGCTTTACGTCTTGTAAGCCGACGCTCCATTTTAGTGTCCGGAGAGGACTTGACCGCATCTTAAGCCTGCGGCGCGCTGTCTATTTATAATGCCCGAAAGACGAAATCACAAGCACTAACACTTTCTCGTCGTGTATCTCATACACTAACCTGTGCTCTTTGTTTATTCTGCGCGACCATGTCTCGTTGGCGAAATGCTTCAGCTGCTCCACCTGCCCCGTCCCTGTACGCGGGTGTTCTTCCAGTTCCGACAACAACTTGACAGCTTTCTTATATGCCTGTGGAACGTTTCTGCGCAAAAGAATCAGGTCCTCTTGCGCTTCTGGTGACAAACGGATTACATACATACTCTATCCAAAAACTGCTCCATTGTTTCTGTTTTCCGCTTCTCTACATAATGCCCCGCTGCTCCTTCTGCGCTTGAGAGGGCCAGTTTTGCCCTGAACTCCTCCTCTGTCATCTCCACTTTTGGCATCGGCACACGCCTGGAGCGCACGGTCTTCACCTCCCAGCCCATGCCGCGCGACTGCCGTCTCAGGAACGCCGCATCTGCACGCGGAAGGGTAATCTGCAATGTGCTCATTGTTTCCATAACTCGGCTTTTCTTGTTTTCGTGCTGCAAAGATACGGCCTTTTTCCCGAATATGCAAATTTATTTTTTCTTTTTTATCACAAAAACTTTCGGATGTCCGATATTTTTATTACCTTTGCACGCTAATCAACCACTGACACCTCTCATGCTGTTGCCCTATATGATAAAAGGAGTGCTTGAAGCCGGCTGCGACGAGGCCGGGCGCGGACCGCTTGCGGGCAGTGTCTTTGCTGCCGCAGTGGTGTGGGACACAGCGCGTTGCGGCGATGACGACCTGCCTATGCTCGCCCTCCTCAACGACTCTAAGCAGCTCACCGAGGCTCACCGTTACGCCCTCCGCCCGTGGATTGAGAGCAAGGCTGTGGCATGGGCGGTGGCGGAAACAACGGTTGAGGAGATTGACACTATCAATATCCTCAATGCCGCCATTCTTGCCATGCACCGCGCGCTTGACGGGCTCTCTGTCCGTCCCGGGCACATCATTGTGGACGGAAACCGCTGGCAACCATACTCTTATCCGGCTGTGCCGGCGGACACGGTGGTCAAGGGCGACGGCAAGTACATGTCTATCGCGGCGGCAAGCATTCTGGCCAAGACCTACCGCGACGACTATATGCTGCGCCTCCACAACGACTATCCCGCTTATGGCTGGAACAAGAACAAGGGCTATCCCACACAGGCGCATTACGAGGCGCTGCGCCTGCACGGACTGACTCCGTTCCACCGCCGCTCATTCAAACTCTACAAACAACAATAACTTATAAACAATCAAAACACTATGGGTATTTTTTGCAGAAAACAACAGGAAGGTCAGCCGCGCCGTAATCGCGGTTGTCTCTGGACAATCATCGTCTGTGTCCTTATTTACATGCTCACCTCCGTGGTCATGGGCTACATGTTCGGCAACTTGATGTCTCCTTCGGCTACTCTTGAGGACAACACCGTTTATGTCCTTCGTCTCGACGGCACGCTGGTTGAGCAGGGGCAGGAGAACAACCCTCTTTCTCCGCTCATGTCGCAGATGCCGGCAGGCTATGGCAGAAACCAGAACATCGTCGGCCTTGACGACCTCAAGCGCAACATTCTCCTTGCGAAAGAGGATAGCAAGGTGCGCGGCATCCTCCTTCGCGGCGGCAGCATGAGCATGGGGCAGGCTTCGGCTAAGGCTTTGCGCGAGGCGCTTATCGACTTCAAGCAGTCCGGCAAGTTCCTCATCGCATATTCCGAGTCCTATTCGCAGACCAACTATTATGTGGCTTCCGTGGCCGACAAAATCATGCTGAACCCGGTCGGCTCTGTGGACTGGAACGGTCTTGCGGCGCAGCACATGTACTTCAAGCGCGCGCTTGACAATATCGGCGTTGAGATGCAGATTGTCAAGGTCGGCACCTTCAAGTCCGCTGTCGAGCCTTATATCCGCACATCCATGTCGGAGGCCGACCGCGAGCAGACAATGCTCTATGTCTCAGGCATCTGGGATATTATGAAAGCGGGCGTGGCCGAGAGCCGCGGACTCGATGTCAAGCAGCTTGACGCTCTCGCTGACCGCTACATGGGCTTGCAGGACGCGGACGAACTGCTGAGGTGCGGACTTATCGATACGCTTGTTTACACCGACCAGCTCGACTCCGTCATCAGCACTTATGCCTGCACCGACGACTACAACACCATGACCACTGCCGACATGTCGCTCGTTAAACGCACTGAGCACAAGGCGGATAGCAAGGTGGCTGTCCTTTACGCCGAGGGCGAAATCACCGATGAGCAGGGCGACGGCATCGTCGGCAAGAAGATGCTCAAGCAGATTGCCAAAATTAAGGACGACAAGAAGGTCAAAGCCGTTGTCCTCCGTGTCAATAGCCCCGGCGGCAGCGCCAATGCCAGTGAGCAGATATGGCATGCCTTGCAGACGCTTCGCGAGTCGGGCAGGCCTGTGGTGGTCTCGATGGGCGACCTCGCTGCCTCGGGTGGTTATTACATTTCCTGCGGCGCTGACTACATCTACGCCGAGCCTAACACTCTCACTGGCTCCATCGGCATCTTCGGCACCATTCCTTCTTTCGCCAAACTGCGCGACAAGATTGGTGTTGATATCGACGGGGTGGGCACCAACAGCCACTCCGACTTCGACTCCAACATCATCTACAAAGGCATGAACGCAGAAGAGCGGGCTATGATGCAGGCTATGGTTGAGCGCGGTTACGACCTCTTCACGCGCCGCTGTGCCGAGGGCCGCAACAAGTCGCAGGACGACATCAAGAGCATTGCCGAAGGCCGTGTATGGCTGGGCAACGATGCTCTCAGGCTCGGGCTGGTGGACGAACTTGGCGGACTGGAACAGGCTGTCCTCAAGGCTGTTGAGCTCGCCGGACTGCCCGATTACCAGGTCGTTTATTACCCCGAGCGCAAGGACTTCTTCACCGAGTTGCTCGAGTCGCTCGACAACTCCACCGAGGAGGAGCGCCTCTTGCTCAAGTTGCGCAACTTCTGCTCCAAACCGCGTGTTATGGCTCTTATGAATGCTCCTGTCATTGAATAACCTCTCGCTCATATTGCGTGTTCCGGCGGCGGCTGTCTGTCATTTTGCGGTCGCTCTACGTAACTGGCTCTACGACAAACACTTGTTCCGTTCCTCCACTGTCGCTGTCCCCACTGTCTGTGTCGGCAATCTGGCGGTGGGCGGAACGGGCAAAACGCCTGTCATCGAGTGGCTTGTCCGCACTCTCTCGCCATCTTACCGGATTGCCGTGCTTTCGCGCGGGTACAAGCGCCGCACTACGGGCTTTGTCCTTGCTGACAGCTCCTCCACGGCGCTCACTATCGGCGACGAGTGCATGCAGCTCCACTCCAAGTTCCCCGCTATCCCTGTCGCCGTCTGCAAGGACAGGCTCAAAGGCATCCGCCTCTTGCTCAAGGCGTGTCCCGACGTGCAGGTTGTGCTGCTGGACGACGCTTTCCAGCACCGCCGCCTGCAGTGCGGGTTCAACATCCTGCTTACTGTCGCCGACCGCCTTTATGTGGACGACCACATGCTCCCCTGGGGCACGTTGCGCGACACCAAGTGGCAGAGCCATAGGGCTGATACGGTCATCGTCACCAAGTGCCCCGAGGGCATGAAACCTATCGACAAACGCCTTATTGACAAGTCGTTGAATCTTGCTCCCTGGCAGTCGCTTTTCTTCTCCTCCACGCACTATGACCCCCTGCCCGAGGCTGTGCAGGCGTTGCCCGCTGGCGCTGATGTCATGCTTGTTGCTGGCATCGCGCGCCCCGGGTACCTCGTCGCCCGCCTCAAAAGCCGTTTCCCCGACTTGCGCCTGTTCGCTTTCCCCGACCACCATCGCTTCTCGCGCGCGGATATAAGGAGACTGGAGAAACAGGCTGAAACAGCGCAGGCCGTCTTCACCACTGAGAAGGACCGCGCGCGTATATCTTCAGGCATGTTCTCCGAGAGTTTCATGGACAAGCTTGTCGTGGTGAGTCTGTCGGTGGATATCGATAACTCGCAAGCGCTTGAACAACAACTGCATAAATACATCTCGTCATGCCCATCCTGACTTTGCTCCGCCGTTTTCTCCCTCCCTACAAAGGGCAGGTTGTGCTCAATATCTTCTTCAACCTCCTTGCCACTGTCCTTTCCCTCTTCTCCTTCGCAGCTATTATCCCCGTGCTGCGTATCTTGTTCGGCATCAGCGATTTGCATGCTTCTTACACTCCTCTTGCCTCTGCCCTCACTTTGCAGGAGTGGCTTGACGCGCTCCGCGGCAACCTCTATTTCACTCTCGGGCAGCTTATCGGCACTCACGGTGCCGCTTATGTCCTTTTCCTTCTCGGGCTTTTCCTCGTCCTTATGACCGGACTCAAGTGCCTCTCTTCGTGGCTGGCAGCCTTTTTCATGGTGCCTGTCCGCACGGGGGTGCTCCGCGACCTCAGGCTCATGCTTTACAACAAGGTCGTCTTCCTCCCGGTCGGCTTCTTCACTGAGGAGCGCAAGGGCGACATCATGTCGCGCATGACAAACGATGTGGGCGAGGTGGAGGCGTCCATCATGTCCTCCCTCGATATTATCTTCAAGGACCCGGTTATGATTCTTGTCTATCTCGTCACGCTCTTTGTCATCTCCTGGCAGCTCACTCTCTTTGTCCTTGTCCTGCTGCCTGTTGCGGGCTTGCTTATCGGGCGTGTCGGACGCTCGCTCAAGCGCAAGTCGGTGCTCGGGCAGGAGCAGACCGCCGACCTTGTCACGCTTATCGAGGAGACGCTCGGAGGACTGCGTGTCGTCAAGGCTTTCAATGCCGAGGACAAGCTCATGGCGCGCTTCGCAGCTATGGCTGACAAGGCGCGCGCCACTTTCAACCGCATCAACCGCCGTTATTATCTTGCTCATCCCGTCTCCGAGTTCCTCGGCACGGTCCTCATCGCCGTGCTCCTATGGTATGGCGGAGGGCTCATACTTGGCGACAACAGCTCCATCGATGCTGCCACTTTCATCTACTATCTCGTTATCTTCTACAGCATCATCAACCCCGCCAAAGACCTCAGCAAAGCCTCTTACGGGGTCCGCAAAGGCCTTGCCTCGCTCGAGCGCATCGACCGTATCCTCAACACCCCCTCTTCTGTCTCCGACCCCGCCGAACCGCTTCAGATGCAGCCTTTTGCAAAGGATATTGTTTACCGCAATGTCTCTTTCTCTTACGACGGGCAGCACACTGTTCTTGACTCCGTCTCGCTCACCATCCCCAAAGGCGCTATGGTCGCCATAGTGGGGCAGTCGGGTAGTGGCAAGACTACGCTCGCCGACCTCCTCCCGCGGTTCTACGATGTCACTGAGGGGGCGGTCCTTATTGACGGGCACGATGTCCGCTCTTTCCGCATGGCTGATTTGCGCTCGCTCATGGGCATTGTCAGTCAGGAGGCGGTGCTTTTCAACGACTCTTTCTTCAACAACATCACTTTCGGCGTGGACACATCCTTGCCTGCGCCTGACGGACTGACATGGAGGCAGGCGGTGGAAAAAGCCGCGCGCATTGCCAATGCACATGACTTCATTATGCAGACCCCCGATGGCTACGACACGCTTGTAGGCGACCGCGGCAGCCGTCTCAGCGGAGGGCAGCGCCAGCGTATTTCCATCGCACGGGCCATTCTCAAGAACCCGCCGCTGCTTATTCTCGATGAGGCCACTTCCGCTCTCGACACCGAGTCGGAGAAACTTGTGCAGGAGGCGCTTGAGAACCTGATGAAGGACCGCACCACGCTCGTTGTCGCCCATCGGCTGTCCACTATCCGCAATGCCGACCTCATCTGTGTCCTCCACGAAGGGCGTATCGTCGAGACCGGCACCCACGACACCCTCTATGCAATAAGCGGCGGTTACTACCGCCGCCTCATTGACCTGCAGAACTCCCCCCAATAACCTTCCCGCTCTCTGCTGTTTTCTATCCTCGCAGTACCCTCACAGCAGCTGTCATTTTCTCTGCTTATCCTTAACTTATCCTTAACTTATCCTTAGCCTATCGTTAGCTCATTGTTAGCTCATCCCTTGCTGTCTTCTACCGTCACACTACCGTATCAGTACCGTATCACGCCCTGTCAATTGCCCACCGGGTACGCAGGCTTCCAACCTGCGGTTGGGTCAATCCCCCCGACCATGCTCCCTGTCTGCGGTTTAGTCAATCCTCTCGACCATGCTCCCTGCCTGCGGTTAATATCAACTATCAATTATCCACGGGTTGTTCTCTTTCTCGTGTCCTATGGTTGTAGGGTAGCCGTGCCCGGGGTACACTTGTGTCTCCTCCGGCAGCCGGCATAGTTTCTCTAACGACTGCATCAGTGTCGCCGTATCGCCGCCCGGCAGGTCGGTCCGCCCGACGCTTTCCTGAAACAGCGTGTCGCCTGTGAACAGCACGCCTTCTTCTTCAAAGTAGTAGCACACCGAGTCCTCTTTGTGTCCTGGTGTCCGCAGTACGCGGAAGCGGAACCCGCTCTCTGTCAGCGTCATGCTCTCGTCTTCTGCCTCCTCCGGCATGTAGAACCGCATGCCGTAAACAGGTATGCCCGCATACATTTTCTGTATGTACTCCAGTCCGCATACATGGTCGGGGTGGGTGTGTGTTATCAGTACGGCGGCAGGGTGGAGTCCTTCTTTCACTAACAATTCTTCCATCCTTGCTTCCTCGCGTTCTCCGTACATTCCGGGGTCCACTATCAGGCATTTGCCCTCATCGTCCCCTTCTTGGCTCACCACGTAGGTGCACTCCCTGTAAGGGTTGAAATAGAATGTCTTTATTTTCATCTCCTCACTTCCTGTCCCTGCATGTTCAGCAGTTTGCCGTCTTTCTCTATATACACTGCGCCGTCTTTCAGCACTTTGCCTGCTTTCTCTGCGCTCGCGCTTGTCTCCTCCGTGCCGCTCGGCGTGAGAGCTTCGTTGTGCGACTGCTCGAGGCTCGGCTTCATGCCGTCCATGTCAAGGCTGAACGAGCCTCTCTTCGTCATTATCTCCTTGCTCTCTGCGTCTGTCCCCTTTATCTCGTAGTTGTATTTCTTCTTGTTGCCGAGCGGCCCTATTGAGGCTACGCCCACGCCCATTGTCGTGCTCGTCTCCAGACTGCGTGCGGGCATGCCGTCTGCGCTGATGCCTGTCTCATTGCCCTTGCCGTCAAAAGTACGTGTCCATTTAGGCTCGCCGTCTTCATATATGTTCACCACATATTTGGTCACTCCTGTTTTCAGGAACCACACTAAATCAATGCAATAGTTCTCTTTGGTCGCTGTCGTCATGTTCATGCTCACTGCCCCTTCCTCTATCGGGAATATGCCTCCCTGGAAGTAGGTGGAGTAATCTTCGAATACTCCTACGCTGTCCTTGTGCACATAGAGGGCTGCAAAGTCATTTCCGAAAGCAAAGCCGTTCACGTTTATCTGCAACTTGCTGTGTTGTGCATATATATACACTCTGCGCAGTTGCTGGCAGTTCCAGAAGGCCGACCTACCTATGACTTGCACTGTTTTTGGTATTTCCAGCCCTGTTATCGCGCTGCTTGCAAAGGCGTTGCCGCCTATCTGTATTACCGGCAGTTTCTTCGGTCCTGTCATTTCCGTATTGGGCAGTGAATCAGGAATAACCAGGTCGCCTGTATATGCAACTCCGTCTTTCGCGCTTATCTCATACCCTTCGCCGGTTTCTGTTTCTATCTTGGTCTTGTTGAACTCTTGTGCCTGCATGGATATGCACACGCACATCGCTGCCATAATAGAGTAAATCTTTTTCATAATCCCTTGTCTTTTTGTCATTTATTGTTTGTTGTCCTTTGTTTCTTGCACCACTTGCAGGTTCACGCTCGCGTTCCTTGTCAGCGGGTGGTTTTCGCCCAGCACCTGCACATACACGTCGTAAGCCTTCTTGAAGTACGCCTCTGCCTGCTCCAGGTTCTCTTCGTGGTAATACACTGTGGCCAGGTTGTTGTAGTACGAGGCCAGGTCTTTCTGTTGTGCACCGGCTTTTTCGCCGGTCTCCACTGCTTTCACGAACTCTGTGCGTGCCTGCTTCAGTTTCCGCTGTGCGAGGTATATCAGTCCGGTGTTGTTTCTTGCTATGGCTACGCGTGCATGCTGCTCGCCGTAGTGCTGTATCAGGTTTTTCAGTGCTTTTTGCTGGTATGTCAGTGCGTTCTTGTAGTCGCCTTTGGTCTGGTAGAGCAGCGACATGTTGTTCTGCACTTCCGCCAGTTCCTCGGCATGTTCGGCGGCTCGTGTCTCACGCATTTTCAGTGACTCTTTCAGCCATTTCTCTGCCGCGTCCATGTTGTCGGCGTTCAGGGTTATGTAGCCTCTTTCGTCCATCTGCCGGCTCATTTCGTAGTACGTGTGCCCCGTCTCTGCCGTTATCACTGCCGCCTGCACGCTGCCTGCCTGCACATGTCTCAGTCCGCGCGCAAACAGCGCGAGTGCCTTGTTGTAGTCAGCCGTAATGTTCTTCGCAAACTGCCCCGCCTCCGTCTGATACACGGCGTTGGTGCTGTCCAACTCCGCACGGCAGTACAGGTAGTGCGCCGCGCTGTCGTTGTTGAAGCGTGACAGATGGATGCTGTAGAGGCGGTAGTAGTCCGTCGCAAGAGCGTTGCGCTGCTGTCTTGTAGCCTCTTCCGCCTCTTCCAGTTTGCGCTGCATAGCCTCCACCTGCGCCCTCACGTCTGCGTTACGCGCGTCCTGCATGGCTATATCTTTCTCGCGCTGCGCAAAGTCGCCTTTGCTGTGTATCAGCCGCTCCGCCTCGTCAAGATTGCCGTTTTCTATGGCTGTGTTGATGGCTATGTCGGTCGGGCTCAGCTTGCTCACGTCCGTACGTGCATATTGGTCGGCCATCAGCTCCAGCAGAGGCTCAAACTGCTCGTACTTGGCTTCCAGTGCGTTTATCTGCTGCTGGTATTCGGCCTGTTGTATCTTCCCCGCCGATGCTTGTGCTTCTATTTCTGCTACGCGTTTTTCATAGTATATCTCCACATTCCGGCGTGCTTTGTCGGCTATTGCGTCTTTCTCGCGCTGCAGTTCCTCCTTGTTCACCATCAGTATCTCCATCTGCACGCTCTCCGAGCAAGCCGTCTGTCTGCCTGTCAGCTCTTTGTCTGCCAGTTCGTAGCCTGCCAGCAGTACGCTGTTCAGCACTATGGCATCGCCGTTTTGTTTGTTGGGCAGCAGCAGCGAGAATGTCCCGTCTGCCTGACTTTCAACGGCGTTGTGCGACCCTCTCACTCTTATCACTGCGCCGCCCAGCGCCTCGCCCGCTTTGTTGGGGCGGCTGATGCTCTTTACCACTCCGCGCTGGGTGATGGCGTAGCTGCCTGCTGCCAGCAGCAGCATGATACACAGTATGTTTGTCCTTTTCATAGTTGTCGTCATTTGCTCATTCCGTCATTACAATGTCGTTTTCCCCGCACGGGGTATATACGCTGTCCTGCAGTATTGTCCCGTTCACTTCTACGGAGTAGGCGGTCTGCTGTTCTGCCAGCGGCACGTTGGTTTCAACCAGTCCGTCCTTGTCTGCACGCAGTTCCTGTCCGGCTATTCTTATATTTAGTTTTTCCGGCTGTCCGGTTCCGCGCAGGCGGAAGCGGATGTGTCCGTACATCTGCTCGTCTCTGCTCACCGGCAGTACTGTTTTGGTGCGCAATGTCAGTGTGGTGTCTATAGCCTTGTAGCCGTTGCCGCTGAACCTGCACTGCACTTCGCGTCCGACGAAGCGGCGCGGTATGTTCCTGAATATCACTGTCTCGCCTACGCCCACGCTGTCTTTGTTTTTCTCCTCGTTGTTCAGCTGCAGGCTTATCTGTCCGTCGGTGCAGGCGGGCAGTGCCGCCACAGGCACGCTTGTTTCCGCTATCTCTATTGCCACGTCCACACTGCGGCTGAAATGCCACGTCAGTGCCAGCATGCACAGCACGCCCGCCACAATAGCGGCTGTGGCGGCACGCTGTCTCTTGCGCCTTTTCACCTCGCGGTTCCACAGGTTCTCGAACTCCAGCCCCAGCATCCGCGCTATCACCATCAGCACGGCGCGCTGCCTTTTCCAGCGGCGGCTGCCGGCACCTTCCTCGTTCACGTTTACCCCCAGAATCTGGTGGTCCTGCATCGGGTCTGCGCTTTTCGGGAAGTGTCTGCGCAGGGCTTCAGGGAAGCATTCCGTCTCCTCGTTGCCGGAGTAGGGCACACCGTCCACTATCAGCGGGATGATGCGGTCGCGCCGTCCCAATTGGACGAAGTAGTCAATGCCCCCGTTCACGAAACTTGATTTGGCGGAGCGCGGCGAGCATATCACAATCAGGTATTCCGACTGCTCCATCCGCTGCTTCAGCTCCATCATCAGTTCCTCCGACAGGTTGATGTCGTTCAGGTAGCAGAAGCACGGGCGCATACGCTTGGGCAGCGACCGTGTTTTGCTTACTGCTGTCGGCAGACGGTAGTTTTCTATCGCCTTCTGCACCCACAGTGCCTCTTTTGCGTCTGCACTCTGGAAACTGATGAACGCAAAGTATTTGTAGCTTTCCTGCATAAGTTTGTCCTTATTCTTGGTAGTGTTTACTTGCTTTGTAAGTATATAAAGCAAAAATCGTGGCAAAGTTAATACAAAAAATCCTTTTATGCAAATTCCTACTTGATTATTTTTCCTTTTGCTAAATAAAAATGATAAAAATGATTTTTTTGTCCTTATTGTGTTATATATTGATAAAAACGAGGAAGGGTAACTTGTCCCTCCCTTGTTTTTCATATGAACAAATACTTATTTGTTGTCAATATTTTCAATAAAGCGGTATGCTTTTATAAAGTTTTCGTTCCACAGGTTGTACAGTTGGTTCTTGTAATGTTCCAGTACTGCCATCTTGTCTGTGTCCTTATGCAGGAATTGTCCTTCATATCGGTCCTGAACATTGATTTCCATCGGGATGGTCAGTGCCACCTCTTTTTTCTCGGTGTCATACACATAAAGCACATAAGAACCGTTCAGTGTCACCATACAGGTGTTCTTGTTGGCACAACATATCATCGGGACATATACCGGAAAAAGTGTAAATAATGTGAACCCTGCAACAATCCATCCTCCTAAAGCTAGACCTTCATTATAGTCTATGTGATCATTATAGGAATATTGATGTTTTATGACATCCACGAAAGCGACATATCTTTTTGTGGATCTGTAAACAGATAGTTCCTGCAGTGAATAAATGTCCATGTAGTAATCTTGCTTGTTTATAGCGAGATGTACACGTTCCAAGGCCTGTCCGTAGTTTTTGGAAAAGAGATTGTTTTTGTTCATATTCTTGAATCCGATAAACTCCATTGTCTCATTTCCGAAATCATCAATCTCTTCTAGTTTCGTTTCTGAAACAGTCAATGCTGTTGTTTTACAGGAAGAAAACATTATAGAACACAGCAATACAATGACTGCTATGACAAACATTTTTTTCTGTTTCATGCTTTTTAGAATAATTTGAATGCGTTAGTGTATGGCTGGCATTTATTTCTTATTCAGAATTTTTTGAAAGCAAAAACATAATATTGATAATCAATGCCTTTGTTGTTGAAAATATACCAATTGTGTCCTAATCCTAAATCATCACGAAATATCGTTAAACCGTAGTAAAGACTTTTTATATTTCTGAATCCAAGACCATTAATTGTTGCTATTTTATCCTTATTGTCAGGATTCTTTTCAAATGTTAGATTATTAGCAAATGTGGATGAACAGACTGTGGATGGAAAAAATAAGAATAAGAAATCGTTATTTCCTGAAGGATTGTCTTCTACCCTTCTTTTGGGGTGTAATGTGCGATTTAATTCTTGGCGGTGGTCATCCGCATGCATTCCTGTGTAATTGGATTTTCCCACACCATTAGCAATTACTTTGGAATATATTTCTAATTCCTCTGTACCAGGTATAAACCATCCTTCACCCAATGATGTAGCCCAACTGATTTCTGGAAAATATGTTTCTATAGATATGCCGTTTTCGTGGCAATAATTTGTTATGTTTTGACAATTCTCCTCTCCGTTTGTGCCATTTTGATTTAATGCAATCATATCTTTCATAACTTTTCTTATTTTGTTGTCAGACACTCCTTTCTGCATTATCGGAATAGGGAGTTCTGACATTTTTTCTTTGATATTTTTGATTTCTTCGCCCCTTTCATAAAAATATGATACTATAGTGGCGTTTGTAAATAAGTTGCCCTCTATGAATGCACCGGGTGATATTAAATATCCATGTTCGCCGGTTTCATCAACGTAAACGACTAATGCATTCCAGGTTCCTTGAGGCACAATTTGACCTACTTCATATTTCTGTGCCTGAACAGTTAATGCGCTCATAACGAGCAACAATACAAATAACTTTTTCATTTTTTTTGTTCTTTTTATTGATTTTTCCTACTCACTTTACGGCTTTTCGGATACTCCTTGGAGTAGTCCTGTAAAAGTGTGATTGGACACACTTGTTTTGAGGGATAGACACATAAAAAGCGTGGACTACTTCTGCTGTTTTGTTTTCATATTGGGTCTTTCGGGTCTCGACTCCCATGCTCTCCAATATATACAGAATGCCCACACTATGTGTGAGCGTTTCACTATATTTGGGAAGAGCATCAAGTTGTCGAGAAATGAAAGACTCCCAAAACGCAAACGCTTTTGTATGTTTATGTCCTTAATTGATGGTTATCTTATCATAGGCATAAAAATTTAATGTTATTTGTATAAAGGTAAAATGCTTTTTATGTAGGCGATTTCTTTATTTTCTGTGTTCCTTATATTATATAATAGGTCTTTTTGCAAGGTGCTCGATGATGATTTTGTAGTGCGGGAAGTCCACTTCCACCATGTTGCTTTCGTGCACGCAGATGCGCAGTGTGCGGCAGCAGGCTTTCTTGCGGGCGACGGCGAAGAATGTCTGTATCATCATGTCTATTTTCTGCTCTGTTGAGAAGTCCGACGGCAGGTCCACGAACCTGTTCCCCATCACCGCTACGTTTATAACGTCCTGCCGCAGGGTGGGGGCGGCGAGGTTCTTCCACATGTTCATCATGAAGTTCACATACTCTTTTCTTGTTATCTCTATGCTCCCTTCTTTGTTCAGGTGGCTAAAGCTGACAAGTCCGTAGGTCTCTTGTCCTATCTCCACGGGGCACACCGTCCCGAGTTCGTACCTGTCTTTGCGTCCGGGCAGTTCTTCGTCTGTGGCGGCAGGTTTGGTGAAACGCAGTGCCGTGTCTATGGCGGCATCTGCGTCCACGCCGGCTTTCTTGCAGCGGGCAAGGAAGAGGCCGTGCACTGAGCGCGGCGATATTATCGTCCCTAACGCCGTGTCAAACGTGTCCACGCAGTGTATGATGCGCAGGCCGTCCTGGTCGAACAGGTCGCAGCACTCCACTATCACTTTCAGGTCGGTCTGCGGGTCTTTGTAGGTCGCTTTGGTGGTGGGCCAGTTCATCACCAGGCCTATCAGCATCAGCAGGCCGATGGCTATCAGCAGGGTGGCAGGGTGGTCAAAGGGCAGGTGCACCAGCTTGTACAGCAGTTCATGCAGACGGCTGTCCTCGGGCAGCACGTTTAGCAGTGCGTCAGAGAAGGTTATTATTATACCAAACCCTGCCACAGTGGTCTTCAGTACGTCCCACAGCAGTTCGCGCCAGTGCCGTCCCAAGAACCGCATCTTGGCGCGCAGCGAAGTCAGTCTTTTGTTCACTTTTGCCATCCCGCCCTGTTAAGTGCTTGTTTGTCAGTCGAACCAGTTGCCTTTTATCTGGTATTCGGGGTCTGCTTCTTTCAGCATCACCTCCCACATCATGCGCTCTTTCGCGTCCACTTCCGCGGCTATTTCCTGGCGGAGTGCCTCTGCCTCGGCGGTGCATTCTGCGTCTGTCGGTATGTCGCTAAGCAGCATTACGGCCGTCTTTGCGTCTTTCAGTGCCCATGCCGACTTGGCTTTGCTCAGAGCCATGTTGCAGAACTCGTTGCGCCATGCGTTATACACTTCCACGCTTGCGTCCTGGGCTTTGTTGTAGCATTCTTCGCACACGGCCGGCACTGCCGTCAGCTGCTCTATGGCCTTTGTGTATTCCTGCCGGCCGGCTTTGGCGCGCGCCTCGGTCAGTATCAGTTCGCACTGCGTGTTGTAGTAATCTACTATGCCCTGTTTGCCTTTTTCCACGAAGGGCTTGAAGGCAGGGTCGTTTACGCGCACGCTCTTGAAGGCGTTGATGTATGCTTTTTCGGGTGTCTCGCCCACGCCTTTCGCCTCCACGGAGGTTGATGAGAAGAGCCGGCCTTCAACGCCGTCGCCTATGAAGAATGTCAGGCTGAGGGTGTAAGCGTGCATCGGAGGTGCCGACGGCACTATTTCTTTGGTCAGCACGTCGGCAGAGCAGGTTATGACGAAGCGGCTGTTTGATATGCCCGAGCAGCCGCCTTTGGTTACAATCTGCGTCATCTTGTTCACCAATTGCCGTGCTGCCGCCTGCGGTATATCGTCGTCCACCACCACTGCTGTCAGTGCCACGCGTTGTTTGTCGTCCAGTTTGTTGGCGCTTGTCTGGGCGTATATGCCTGTGCACATGGCGCATAGTGCCAGTGCTATAATGGTGCGTTTCATCTTATTTTCCTCCTATTATCAGTTGTGCTTGTCCGAGTCCTTTGGTCGAGAGGTTGCTCTCGATGGAGTAGTTGTTTTTCAGGTGTTTCTGCAGGTTGCGTGCCCACGAGCGTGCGTCAAGTTCGCGTCCTTTCTCGTTTTGCAGTGGTATGCACACCTGCTCTATGGTCATGCGGTTGCCGCTCGGGCTGAGGTCGGGGGAGCCGAATTTGCCGTTCACGGTGTTCTCTGCCACCCAGTCTTCTATTATGTCGTGCAGTTCGTCGCCGTCAAATTCCGCCATCAGGCCGTCCTCGTCAAAGTCGTCCCATGTCAGCACGCGCAGTTTGATGGCGCGGCCCTGTTTGGCCAGACGGTCGAAATACGACTTCAGGCTGCTGCAGAACGGGTCGAACTGGCCTTGTATGGCGGCTTCTATCATCAATGGCATCTGGAAACTGGCTGTGTATTCGGCCGGAGAGGTGGAGGGGGTTACGCCTGCCACCGACATGTCGGTGTAAGCGTCAAGGGCGTTCATGCTGAATGTCAGTGTCTTCTGGCTGCCGCCTTTTATCGCTGTCGTGTTCCAGTCTATCTCTATCCAGATGTCCGCTTTGGCGGTGCGGCGCAGTATGTCGATGGGCGACTCTGTTATTGCCGCTCCCGATTTGGAGGTCAGCATGGCATCTTCAGCGCTCTCGCTTTTCAGGGTTTTCAGTGTCGCTTCCAGGTCTTTCAGCGGGAAGCCGCGGTTGGCCATGCGGGCGTTGATTGCGTCAATGGCCTGTGCCAGTTCCTCGCTGTTCAGCAGTGCCTTCTGGTAATCAGGCACATACTCTGTCTGGCCCTGGTTGTCGAAGCTCTGCATATAGCCGTTTTTGTTGCACCATTGTGCGCTCGGAACCACCATCAGTGTCGGCAGTTTGCCTTCTACGCCGAGGGCTTTTATTATCCCGTCTTCTTCAAGGCGTTTGCGCAGTTGGTCCACCATCACTATCACCGTTATGCCAACTTTGTATTCTTTCCCCACTTTTATCTGCTGGTCGGGCACTCCGTTGCCTATGTACGACACATAGCGCTGGTATGCGCCGCCGGTCTTGAAGAAGTTGTTGAAGTATTCAACGTTGGCATCTTCCACCGACGGGTCGTTTATCAGCGGCTCGCGGCCTATTATGCGTGTGCCGTCGGTGCTGTTCGGGTAGCCTTTGAATATTATGCCGTGCACTGCGTTTTTCCCTGCCTGGCCTTCTGCTATGGTCGGCTTGGTGGAGTAGGTCCATACGCGGACCATGGCGGAGCCTTGGGCTGCCTGGCCTACTGCGGCCTGAAGTTCATAACGCCATTGTGCCGTCTCTTTGTCGGCTTTGCGCTGCTGTGCCGTGGCGGATGCCATGCACACAACTGCTGCGCAGATAATCAGAAGAAGTTTTTTCATTATATTGTTATTTTTTATTTATTTGTCTTAAGTTTGCCCAGGATTAGTCCCGGGTTAGCCTCGGTTTAGCCTGAGTTAGTCCCGGTTTAGTCTTCGAGTTTGCCACGCTGTTCCGCATCCACTGTGCAATAAATGCAGCAGCAATGAAATATCAATTATCAACTGTCAATTATCCTTTCGTCTGCCTGATAATCATTCCCGGCAGCACTTCCTTGCCCGGGGAGAGTTCGGTTATCTTGAACAGTGTCCCCTGTATCTCGCCGTCGGCGGGATTTTCCAGAATAGCGTTGAAGCGGTTGTCCCAGATGTGGTTGCGAACTGGCTTGAGCAGTGCCACGCGCGTGTATTCGATGCGCCCCTTCTTGTTGAGCTTGCACTCGAGCACCTCGAACTTCGACGACTCTGTCACGTCCTCTTTCTCGCCTATCATGGCTCTCACGCCGCTCACATTGCCTTTTTTGTCATATTCGATGCCGGTCACGGGGGTTTTTATCCTGAAGTCCTCAAACCGCCCTTGCAGGGTGGCTATGTTCTTGTCTAACGAGCGCACGGTGATGAGTTGCAGCAGGTCTGTCCTGTCGTATTTGCCTTTGGTCTCGGTCTTCTCGTAGCGGCTGTCTTCCGTCCCTAAGTATTTGAGCTTGAAGGGGTTCTCGTCTGTGAGGAAGGCGCGTATCTTGGCCTCGTCCGGCTTCTCGGTGTAGTATTTGGTGTAAAATTCGTTGGCAAGACTGTCGTTCCACTCCAGCTGGAAGAGGTAGGTGTGAGTCATCACCTTGAAGCCCGTGAACTTGTCGGCAATGTCGCCCGACACTTCGGCGAGCCGTCTGCCCGAGTTGCCGCCTGTTAGTGCGTCAAACACGCTCCCTATGCCGCTCAGCACGCCTTTGGCTGTGCTGGCACGGTCCTCGGCGGTGATGTAGGTCATGTCGCTCACAAGCACAAACGAGTGCGAAATCAGCTCGTCGCTCACGTTCACAAGGTTGGTCATGCCGTCCACGGTCAGACGCGCTTTCTCCACGTCGAGCAGGTTGGCGTTGTTGCTGCTGCGCTCCATCAGGGTCTTGGTGTCGAAGTGTGCGTCCTGCAGGGTCTCGCCCGTGAAGTTGAACCAGCGTGCCACTATGCGTTTGCCCACTTCCGCGTCGTTCAGCAGTTTGAGCATTGTCTCTCCGTTCTCGCGTTTCTCGGCGGCGGTCAGCACTACGCTGCCCCCGTAGGTCTGGCGGTGGAACCCCGCCTCTTTTTTCTTCACGCCGGTTATCTTCGAGTTGTCTATCACTTTGAAATCCAGCTCGTTCTCGTCGTATTTCTCGAATGGCGGAAGGTCGCTGAATATCTCCCACACGTCATACCCGAACTCGTCTTCGGCGTGATACACCATCATGCTCGTTATCGAGTTGCGGAAATAGGTGCTCACTGTCTTTTTCTCTGCTTCCTGTGCCTGCAGTGCCGTGAACATAAAGAGGCATGCAAGGGTGAAAATAGTGTTTTTCTTCATTGTTGTGTCTCCTCTGTTTATCTGTTCATGTATGCTTTTTGGCAGAAGCTGTCCACGTCTGTGAGCACGTACAGGAAGTCGCCGCGTTTGCCGTCCACGCCGTCTTTGCCGTCTTTGCCGTCCGGTGCTTTGCCCGAGCAGCTGCTCCCTTTGCCGTGTATGCCGCCTTCGCCGCCTTTGCCGCCTTTGCCGGCTTTGCCGGCGTCAATGGTCGTCAGCAGCCCGTTCAGACCGAAAGTCTGCACGAAGTCAGGGCTTACGCATATCAGGAACTGTCCGCCGTCCTCGCCGTTCTCGCCGTCTTTGCCGTCACCGCCGGGCTGTGCGCAGGTGCCGGGCACTATCACTTTGGTGTTGCCGTTGCTGTCCGTGCTGGTCAGTTTGTTGGTCCCGTTCAGGCCGAAAGCGCCTTTCTGCCCGTCCTTGCCGTCGCGTCCTTCGCCGCGGATGACCAGTGGCAGGTGCACGAAGCGCAGGGTCTTCTCGTCAAGGTCGCACAGTACGCCCAGGTCGGGGAAACTGTCGCTGCCTAAAGTCGTCACTGCAAAGGCGTGCTTCTCGCCGTGCATCGTCATTTTCTTCGTCCAGTACATGTGGAGGTCAAACGTGTATTTCAGCCCCGAGGCGGTGTGGGTGCACACTATCTTGTGGTCGGCGGGGGCTTCGCCGGTGGCTATTGCCAATACTGGCACTGTCAGCACTATCTTGTTCCCCTCCATCCTTATTGCCTTGCTCTCTGTCTCAAAGCTGAATTCCGACATGTCCACTGTCTTGTCCGAGTGGTTCACTATCACTATGCTGCTGCCGTACAGCACGGCGGACGACAGGCGGTCCTTCTTCACGTTGAACTTGCCCCCGTCGTCTTTTATGCGCTCCTTGCCGCGCGAGCTGTTCATCAGCTTGTAGTTGGGGCGTATCACCTGATACTCGGCCGACGGGTCGTAGCTTATTGCGAATGTCTCGCCGCCGCTGCGGAGAAGGTTCTGCATCTTTGCTTTCAGCTCGCTGCTCGTGTTGGCTGTCGCGGGCGATGTCGGGGTGGCGTATCTGCCTTTCTGCTCGCTTATGAGGCGGGCGAATATCTCAGCCTCTGCGGTGGGGAGAGGGGCCTCGTAGCACAATGCTTCGGGGGCGGGGCGCACAAGGTCGGCTATGTCTTGTGCCTGTAACGGGAGAATTGAAATTGCAAGAATTGCCCAAAGGGGTAAATGGTTTTTCATAGGCTTATTGGTTTTTGTCGTTGTTGATGTAGCAGCGCTGGGTTATTTTCTTGCCGGCTATCGTGTATGTCACTTCCAGCCAGTTTTGTTCGTCGTCATAGCAGCCTGTCGTGTAGTCATAGCTTATCACGTTGCCGTGCCCCGTGCTCCTTGTCTCAATGGCCGTCAGGCAGTTGGTCTTTGTTTTCGGGGTGAGGCTGCATGCAATCTGCTTGTCTCCGTACATCATTACCACCTCGGTCTGCTTGCGGTCGCTGCCTGCGGTCTCAACGTGTATGTTGCCGCTCATCATGCGCTCGTAGTTCTGCCGTATGCTCTGGCAGATGTTGCGGCGCGGGTCGTCTTCGCGCAGCGACAGCATGAACTGCTTCAGTTGGCTGTGCCGTGCAAGCATCTCGTCAAGCGAGTTGTAGGCGGCAAAGTCTGTGCCTGCAAACGACTGGAGCGAGTCGTTCACCGCTTTCTGCGTCTTCTCGTATTCCTCCACCAGCTGGTGCAGTTTCATGTTCGACAGCGGGTATTTCACATGATAGCCATACACTATGCTCTTGTCTGCGCGCTGGGTCTTCACCCAGTAGTAATCGGCTGCATGCGAGGGCGATACGTCGGCCAGATAGGGTATGTCTGCCGCGGTCACGCTCAGTTCGCTCTTCACCTCGCGGCGGGAGTCTATCTGCCCGTTCTCTGTCACTTCGTGCATCGTGATGTTGGTCGCAGAGTGGACTTGGGTCGCTATTGCGGATATTATCTGCTCTCTTATCTTGGTGATGGCTTTTGTCTGTGCATCCTCAAGGTTCCCCGCCTCGGTGGACACGATGATGTAGTCCTTCTCCATGCCGCCTATCCAGTCAGGGGCATGTTTGTGACTCTTTTCCAGCACTTTGTCTCCGGCAGCAAAGGCTGTAGCCGCTATCATTAGGGCGGAGATGAAGCAGAATAAATGTTTCATGGTTCAAAATGTTTTTTTTCGGCGGCAAAGATACACATATTTCCTGATATGTGCAAATTCTTTGTGCTATATTTTGAACTTTTTCTGTTTTCCCCTTTCTTTCTCTGTTTTTGCGTGTTTTCGTTGCCCTGCCTCCAACCCTCGCAGTACCCTCGCAGTACCCTCACACCTGCGGGCAGTTCTTGCGCTGTTTTCTACCGTCACACTACCGTATCACTACCGTATCACGCGCTGTCGTCTCCCGCTCATCTCCCGCTCATCTCCCGCTCATCTCCCGCTAATCTCCCGCTCATCTCTCGCTCGTCTCCCGCTCGTCTCTCGGTTGCCATGCCTCCGTTGCTGGCCTTATATAAAAAATAAGGTCAGCTTCGCAGCTGGCCTTCAAGTATTTCCGCATCGTGTCTCAGCACTTTGTCATACTCCATCTGGGCTGTTATCGTGTTCAGGGTATGTATAACGGTGGCGTGCGAGCGGTGGCCTACTGCATTTCCTATGTCCGACAGCGAGCGGGAGGTCAGACGTTTGCACAAGTACATCACCAACTGCCGTGCGCGCACCACGTCCTTCTGTCTCGACTGCCCCAGCACTGCCTTCTCCGGTATGCCCGAATGTTCGCATACTGCGCCTATTACGTCCTCCATTATCACTTCTTTGGGCTGCACTTCCACCAGTCTGCCTACCACCGACTGCGCCAGCTCCATGTCTATGTCCTTGTCCATCAGGGTGGAGTAGGCCATCAGCGAGGCAAGCACTCCCTCTATGTCGCGCACGTTCTCGCAGGCGTTGGAGGCTATGTAGTCCACCACTTCGTCCGGTATATGCAGACCGTCGCGGTGCATCTTGCTCGTCAGTATGTCTCTGCGCAGTGCGTAGTCCGGACGCTGTATCTCCACCGGCAGCCCCCATTTGAAGCGCGTCAGCAGCCTTTCCTCCACATCACGCAGCTGCAACGGCGAGCGGTCGGAGGTCAGTATCAGCTGTTTGCGCGACTGGTGAAGGTAGTTGAAGATATGGAAGAAGGTGTCCTGTGTCCCCTTCAGGCCGGAGAAGAACTGTATGTCGTCTATTATAAGGACATCCACGCTCATGTAGAAATCAAGGAAGGCTGGTATCTTGTTCTGCTGTGCCGCCTCCTGATATTGCAGTTTGAAGGTGTTTGCGCTGACGTAAAGCACCCGCTGGGTGTTCATCGTCGAGGCCACTTCGTTGCCTATCGCGTTGGCGAGGTGCGTCTTCCCGACACCGCTGCCCCCGTATATGAAGATGGGGTTGAATACCGTCTTCCCGGGGTCTTTGGCTATTGCTAAACCTGCCGTGCGGGCAAGTTTGTTGGTCTCGCCTGCTATGAATGTCCTGAATGTGTAAAGCGGATTGAGTTGCGTGTCCCATGCATCGGCTGGGACAGACAGCTTGCTGCTCTGTACGGGGCTTGAGGCCTTGCGCTCCGAGGGGTAGGTGGCGGCCGCTCCCGTGGTGGAGTCTATCAGCACGCGGTATTCAAGGCGGGTCTTGTCGCCGAACACGCGCCATATAACGCGGCTCAAAAGGTCAATGTAGTTCTCCTCTATATATTCCGCCACAAACTGGCTCTTCACCCGCAGAACAAGCACATCGTCGGCATAGTCCACCACCTCCAACGACGCGAACCATGTGTTGTACACGGTCGGAGTCAGGTTGTCGCGCAGAATCACTGCACATTGCTGCCACAATATGTTTGGGTCTTGAGCCATTTTCTTCACGAAAAACGGTGCAAAGGTACTGCTTTTTTCCGGACTGCCAAAATCTTGACGATTATGCGCCTGTGGAACATTTGCCGGAAAAGTTTGTTTTCAGTAACTTACGTCGGAACACTTGTAAATAAGCCTTTTACAAAAGTTGCTAACATCTAACAGCCTGATTTTCTTTGCCTGCACTTCGTGGCGTTCCACAATTTTGCGGTTGAGGCTGGGGGCAAAATGCTGTTATTTCAGTGGCTTGTGAAAAAAGAATTTTTGACTGAAGATTATACTGAGTCCAATCACTTGCGCTTCTTGTTCTTCTTGTCCTTTGAGCCGAACAGGGAGAAGTGCACATAGCGTTTTGGGTGTGCTTTTAGGTCGGTCACAAGGCTGTCCACACTCATAATGGCTGAGTCTGCATGGGTGTATAGCGACTTGTCGTTCAGCAACATACCCAGTGTCCCCTCTTTCGACGCAAGCAGTTCCGACACTTGTCCTATCGTGGTGTCTAACTTGCTGACTGTCCCCTTGATGTCTGCGTCCTTGAGGTTGGCCATCAGTATGCCCGCGTTGTTCACTATGTTTTCCACGCTGTCCACCACCTGCGGCAGTTTGTCGTGTGTCAGTGTGCGTATGTCGCGCGAGCTGACAGTCAGGTCTGACGACACTTTGTCCACATTGGCGAGTGTCCTTTTTATGTGGTCGCCTTCCAGCTGTGTCTGCAGCAGGGCTACAAGCGAGTCCGCTTTCAGTATTACGCTGTCCACGTGTGCGAGCAGCCCCGTCTCCAGCATCTCTGTCAGGCTCGGCTCGGTGCCTGTTGGCAGCGTATCGCCTTTGTGTATCGTGTTGGCGGATAGTTCCTGCGGAAGGCGCAGCTCGATAGCCTTGCCGCCAAGCAGTCCGTCTGCCACGAGCATCATGGTCGTCCCCTCTGTCAGGGCTATGTGTTTGTCTATCGACACGCTCACCGTGAATGGCTCCCGGGCGGAAAAATCATAGGCAATCTTGTCCACTTGCCCCACTTTGTAGCCTTTTATATATACAGGTGCCTGCTCTGTCAGTCCGCCGAGGTCGCTGAAGATGCCGGTGTATCCGTATGTCGGAGAGAAGAGGTTTACTCCTTTCAGAAAATAGAAGCCGAAGTACAGCAGACCGAGACATACTATGCCCAGTATGGCCACTTTTATTTCACGTGCGTGTTTCATATCTTTTTTAAGTCTTTTTTAGTCTTTTTTTGTTTTTGGTCTTTTTGGTATGTTTTGTTTGTTTTGCGGGCGGTGTTGCCCGTCATTTTTGCCCGTCTTTTTTGCAGGCGGCGGTTTGTTATTTCTTCACCTCCACTACAAAGCATCCGGGGAATTTGTCCTGCAGTTTGGTGCACTCTTTCTGGGCCTCCTCTTTGGTGGCGAAGCCGCCGTACATGTAGCGGTACCAGTCGCCGCGCTTTTCATATACGCAGTTCTTCAGTCCCTTGAATTCTTTGTCGCCCTCCGGCAGTATGGTGCGTGCGGAGAATATCTGTACTCTGAATGCAGGCTTTTCTGCCGCCTCCGCCGCAGGTTCTGCCTCTGCTGCAGGTGCCGCTTCTTCTGCTTTGGGCTGGCTGTTTCCCGCCTTTGCCTGTTCTTCTTTCTTCTCCTCTTGGTCTGTATCCTCCGCCTTCTTCTGCTCCTTTACGTCATCTCCGGTGCTGTCTGCGGCACTGTCGCCGTTGTCCGATATGCCGCCGTAGTATTGTCTGAACGCCCCGAAAATAGCCTCAGTTATCTCCCTCTTGCCTTTGTCTGAAGCCATGTAGCGCTCCTCGTCTCTGTTTGATACGAATCCCATCTCCACTAACACGCTCGGGCAGGCCGACTTCAGCAGCACCCAGAACGCCGCCTGCCTTACGCCGCGGTCGTCGCGCTTCAGTTCCTGTGTGAAGCGGCTCTGCACCATTGAGGCGAAACGAAGGCTCTGGTCAAGGTAAGTGTTTTGCATCAGCTCGAACATGATGTACGAGTCTATGCTGTTGGGGTCGAACCCTTCGTAGGTCGTCTGGTAGTCGCTCTCAAGTTTCATAACGGCGTTCTCGCGCATTGCCACGTCTAAGTTCGCTTCCATGCGCTCGGTGCCGAGGATGAACGTCTCCGCTCCGCGTGCCGACCTGTTCTCGGCGGAGTTGGTGTGGATGCAGATAAAGAGGTCGGCGTTGTTCTTGTTCACTATGTCGGCGCGTTTCTGCAGTGGCAGAAATATGTCCGACGAGCGTGTCAGCACCACGTTTACTGCAGGATAGGCCGTGCGTATCTTCGATGCTAAGCGCAGACTGATATCAAGGTTCAGGTCTTTTTCCTGCACTTTGAGCACGTGCCCTACTGCGCCTGCGTCCTTGCCGCCGTGACCTGCGTCTATGACGACGGTGAAGGGCTTGCCTCCGAAACACAGGATGTGCTGGAGCAGAATAATTATAAATAAAATGTGTCTTAACCGCATGATTTTCGTAATTTCGTGCAAAGGTACGAAAAAACAGGCACCTTTCCAAATGTTTTTTTGCAAATTATCCGAAAAAAGTGATTTTGTGGCTGTTGCTCATTTTTTATTAAGGAAAATCGCGCGTACGCTTGCACGTGTGAAAATGTTTTGCTATCTTTGCACGCTGATTGTGGATTTTCAGGACGACTGACAGTTTTGCGATATGAACAAAAGCGAATTTACACAGGAAGAGGAGCAGATGATCGAAAAGGCTTTTGCCGTTTTGCTTGACGATTATGCGCACACCGTTCACCGCCAGAAGGTGGAGATAATCACGCGTGCTTTCAATTTCGCTAACCAGGCTCATCAAGGGGTCCGGCGCTTGAGCGGAGAGCCGTATATCATGCATCCGCTTGCCGTCGCACGTATCGTGGTCCGCGAAATAGGGCTGGGCAGTACCAGTATCTGTGCGGCTTTGCTGCACGACGTAGTGGAGGACACTGACTACACCGTCGAAGATATCGCAATGAGGTTCAACCCCAAAATCGCCCAGATTGTGGACGGCCTCACCAAAATCAGCGGGGGCGTGTTCAGCAACCAGAGCGAGAAACAGGCGGTCAATACACGCAAACTTGTCCTCACTATGTCCGACGACATTCGGGTCGTCCTCGTCAAGATTGCCGACCGCCTGCACAACATGCGCACTCTTGCGGCGCAGCCGCTCGAGAAGCAGCGCAAGATTGCCAGCGAAACGCAGCTTATCTATGCTCCGCTGGCGCACAGGCTCGGCATGTTCCCCATTAAGAGCGAACTTGAGGACCTCAGTTTCCGCTACATGCACCCCGACATCTATGCCGACATCGACCGCAAGCTTGCCGCCATCAAGGAGGTCCAGCTTGAGGACTTCAATAGGTTTGTGGAGCCTATCCGCGTGAAACTCAAGGCGATGGGCTACAACTTCTCTGTCTCGGCGCGCATCAAATCCGTCTTCTCCATTTGGGAGAAAATGCAGAAAAAGAATATCCCCTTTGAGGATGTTTACGATTTGCTGGCGGTGCGCATCATCTTCACCCCCAAAGAGGAGATGCCCGAAAAAGACCAGTGCTGGATGATTTATTCTGCCATCACAAGCATCTATCGCCCTCATCCTGAGCGTATTCGTGACTGGATTTCAACGCCGAAGGCCAACGGCTACGAGGCGCTCCATGTCACGGTGATGAGTCCCTCGGGGCAGTGGGTGGAGATTCAGATTCGCACCGAGCGCATGCACGAACTGGCGGAGCACGGACTGGCGGCGCACTGGAAGTACAAAGCGGGGGAACTGGAAGAGTCCGAACTCGACCGCTGGCTGAAGGAGATTAAGGAGGTGCTCGACCATCCGGAGCCGGATGCCATGTCTTTCCTCGACACCTTCAAACTCAACCTCTTTGCGCACGAAATTTTCGTCTTCACGCCGAAAGGTGACATCAAGATGCTGCCGCAGGGGGCTTCGGTCCTTGACTTTGCCTACCAGCTCCACTCCGAGTTGGGGGAGCATTGCATCGGCGCAAAGGTCAACCACAAGATGGAGTCCATCAGCTATCTCGTCCAGAGCGGCGACCAGATAGAGATCCTCACATCCGAAAAGCAGCAGCCCGAGCCCGAGTGGATGAATCTTGTGGTCAGCGCAAAGGCGAAAAATGCGCTGAAACGCTATTTCAACCGCAAGGACGGCGGCAAGAATAAGGACATCACTCCTTACCCCGTCTCCATCGTCGTGCGCGGCAGGGACACTTTCGGAGTGCTTGTGCGCATCCTCAAAATAGTGAGTGAGCAGATGCATATCTTCCTGCGAAGTATGCACACCGAAACCATGCAGAATCTCTTCGAATGCAAAATCGGCATGCTGGTCTGCGACGATATGACGGTCAGCATCCTCTGCAACGAACTGCGCAAAATACAGGAACTTACGGACGTTGAGGTTATCGACGACCATGCTGAGGAGGCGGAAAATGCCGCTAATGACAATGAAAACACTGACAAAAATTAACATAAAAATATCAAGTTATGAAAAAGATTTTTTCTTTAGCCGTTGTTGCCTGCATGGCATTGGCGGCATGGGCACAGCAGCCTGTTATCACTTTTGAAAAAGAGACTCACGATTTCGGTCAGATCAACGAGGTTGACGGCCGTGTCACCACCATCTTTACCTTCAAAAACGAGGGCATGGCTCCTCTCGTCCTCTCCGATGTGCGCGCCAGTTGCGGTTGCACCACTCCCAAATGGCCGCATGAGCCGGTAGAGCCGGGGCAGACGGGCGAAATCACTGTCACCTACAACCCCAACGGCCGTCCGGGGCGCTTCCAGAAGACCATCACTGTCACTTCCAATGCTGCTTCGGCAACCACGCGCCTCTTCATCAAGGGCGAAGTTATCCCTAAAACAGCGAAGCCTGTGGACCACTATCCCGTCAAAATGGGGGCTGTCGGTCTGAAAGCCAACATGGTGGACTTCGGCTCTGTGACACGCGGCATAAGAACTGAACGCGTCATTGAGTACGCCAATCTCACCAAAGACACTCTGAAACTCTCTGTCCTTGTCGCTGAGCCGTTTGTGTATGCCAGCGCAAGCATCGAAAAAGCTGAGGTTGAGGTTCTTCCGCAGGCAAAAGGTCAGTTGCACTTCGTCATCTTGGAGAACTGCGAGGCTTATGGCCCGATGGAGTTGAAGGCATACGTCGTCATCAACGGGCAGGAGACACGCTCCGATGAATTTGCCGTCACTCTCAAGGCGGACATGCAGGAGGACTTCTCCGCTCTCACTGAGCAGCAGCTCGCTGACGCGCCTATCGCTGATGTCAATGGCAATATCAACCTCGGCACTTTTGTTGCCGGCAAGAAAGGGTCTGCCTCTTTCCACGTCGCCAATGTCGGCACTGATGTGCTGATGGTGCGCCGCGTCGTATCTAACGACCCCAACATCTCTGTCAAATCCCCCAAAAGCATCAAGTCCGGCAAAAAGGGCACTTTCACTGTTGCCGTTACTTCAAAAGAGGCGGGCAGCTATACTTCTGAAATTACGCTTATTACCAACGACCCCAAGTCGCCTGTCAAACACCTTACTCTTAACTGGACTGTCGAAAAATAATCTGCTGTCATGATGCAACATCCTGAAAACGACGCTCAGTACAAAGGGCTTGTTGTCAATGAGGGGGTGCAGAACCTGCCGCAGGTTAATCCCTATGCCGTCTTCCGCCGCAAGAAGCAGCTGCTCTCGGCGGAAGAGTATGTCCGTGGTATTCTCGACGGCAACATCACGCTCCTCAGTCAGGCGGTCACTCTGGTTGAGAGCAGTCTGCCGGAAGACCAGAAGATTGCGCAGAAGGTCATTGAGATGTGCCTCCCGCATGCCGGAAACTCTGTGCGTGTGGGCATTACGGGGGTCCCTGGTGCCGGTAAGTCCACTTTCATCGAGGCGCTCGGCACTGAACTTTGCAAACAGGGCAAACACCTCGCAGTGCTGGCTATCGACCCTTCCAGCGAGCGAAGCAAAGGCTCTATCTTGGGCGACAAGACGCGCATGAACGAACTTTCCACGGCCGCCAACGCCTTCATCCGTCCTTCGCCTTCTTCCGGCAGTCTGGGCGGGGTGGCGCGCAAAACACGTGAAACGGTCATTCTTTGCGAGGCGGCCGGCTTCGACACTATCCTCATCGAGACTGTCGGAGTGGGGCAGAGCGAAACGGCTGCGCACTCTATGGTGGACTTCTTCCTCCTCTTGCAGGTCACAGGCACTGGCGACGACTTGCAGGGCATCAAGCGCGGAATAATGGAGATGGCGGACGGAATTGCCATCAACAAGTGCGACGGCAGCAACGTTGAGCGCGCACAGGCGGCAAGGGTCAGCTTCAAAAACGCACTCGCACTCTTCCCACCGACTGAGTCCGGATGGAAACCTTATGCCGAAACATGTTCCTCTGTCGAGAAAACTGGCATTGACAAGGTCTGGAACATGGTAGAAGAATATATAAGGTTCGCGCGCGCGAATGGATACCTCGAAAAAAGACGCACACAGCAGTCCAAATATTGGATGTATGAGACTATAAATGAGAGACTTCTGAATGACTTCTATCAAAACCCCTACATCGTGCAGCGTGTCAAGGACGCTGAAACAAGGGTCTTGAACAATCAGGTCAGCAGTTTCATCGCTGCTTATCAACTCTTGGACGATTATGCCGGCATCAAGCACAAATAACACTACACGCCGTTCCAAAACACGCACACCTGCGCCTCTCGGATTGAGCAATATGGGCAAACTGCCGCCGCAGGCTCCCGAAATGGAGGAGTCTGTTCTCGGTGCGCTGATGATTGAAAAAGAGGCGTTTGCCACGGTGGCCGACCTCCTGCGCCCTGATAGTTTCTATCTTGAGCAGAACCGCCTCGTCTTTGAGGGGATTCAGGCTCTCGCTTCGCAGGAACAGCCGGTGGACCTGCTCTCTGTCGGCGAAAAACTGCGCTCGCTCGGCACGCTCGAGCAGGCGGGGGGAGTGGCTTATCTCGTTGAACTTACGCGGAAAGTCGCCTCCACTGCCCACCTCCGCTATCATGCGCAGATTGTCGCGCAGAAGGCTACGGCGCGCGACCTCATACGCATGGCGGCGCAGATTGAGGAACTGGGGTACGACGAGACGCAGGATGTCGAAGACCTCATGCAGAAAGCCGAGGCGGACATCTTCGAAATAAGCCAGCGTAACCAGAAAAGAGATGTCACGCAGATTGACCCCGTCATCTCCGAGGCCTTTGCGCGTATGCACAAGGCGAGCCAGAACGAGGGCAATATCAGCGGAATACCTTCCGGCTTCACCGACCTTGACAAGATAACGAGCGGATGGCAGAAGTCCGACCTCATCATCATTGCCGCGCGGCCGGCTATGGGTAAAACGGCATTCGTCCTCTCTATGGCGAAGAATATGGCGGTCAATTATCATCGTCCGGTGGCTATGTTCTCGCTCGAAATGTCCAACGTCCAGCTGGTCAACCGTCTCATTATGAACGTCTGCGAGATTGAAGGCGACAAAATCAAGAACGGAAAGATGAGCAAGGCCGAGTGGGCGCAGCTCGAGCACAAGGTCAACGACTTGCGCGGAGCGCCGCTTTATGTGGACGACACGCCGGCGCTCTCGGTCTTCGAACTGCGCAGCAAGGCGCGTAAACTGGTGAGGGACAAGCATGTGGAGCTTATCATCATCGACTATCTCCAGCTCATGAACGCCAACGGCATGAACTTCGGCAGCCGTGAGCAGGAGGTCAGCATCATCTCGCGCAACCTCAAGGCGCTGGCTAAGGAACTGGACATCCCCATCATTGCCCTCTCGCAGCTCAACCGCTCTGTCGAGCAGCGCGGAGGCACGGGCATGGAGGGTAAGAAACCCCAGCTCAGCGACTTGCGTGAGTCCGGTGCCATCGAGCAGGACGCTGACATGGTCTGCTTCATACACCGCCCCGAGTACTACCACCTTTACTCCGACGACAAAACGGGCAAGGACCTGCGTGGGCTGGGGCAGATTATCGTCGCAAAGCACCGTAACGGCGCAACCGACGAAATATGGCTCCGTTTCCGCAACAAGTTCGCCAAGTTCCAGAACGAGAACGACTTGTACGACGACTCCGATGTCACTCCGCTCCCGCAGCCCGGAGAAGTCAGCATCAAGTCCTCTATGCGGCCTGCGCAGGGTGGGGCGGATGGTTTTGGTGTCTATCCGCAGGGCGGAGGATATGCCGACGGCGCAAGGCTCGACCCTGCAGGTGCAAGGCTTGACTCCGACGCACCGCCGTTCTGACACCGCTGCGGAGTGCTGTCTTCTACCGTCACACTACCGTATCACTACCGTGTCACTCCCTGTCGGCTACCCTCGCAGTTCCCTCGCACGCGCCGTCAAAATAATATGGAAAAGAGAATAAAAAACATAATATATGCAACGCACAGAAATTATCAACGCTCTTAAGAGCACACGTTTCAACGAGCCGGTCAATGTCCGTGGCTGGGTTCGTTCGAAAAGAGGTAACAAACAAGTCTGCTTCATCGCTCTCAACGATGGCTCCACCATCAAGAATATCCAGATTGTGGTGGACATGCAGCGTTTTTCCGAAGAACAGCTCAAGCCGGTCACTACTGGTGCATGTATCTCTGCCACAGGGCTTTTGGTCCCCTCGCAGGGCGCAGGGCAGGCTGTCGAAATCCAGCTTTCCGAGCTTGAGGTTTACGGCACTGCCGACCCGGAGCAGTATCCGCTGCAGAAAAAAGGACTCTCTATGGAGTTCCTGCGCACCGTGGCTCACCTGCGTCCGCGCACCAATACTTTTGGTGCCGTCTTCCGCATACGCCACCACATGGCGATGGCCATACACACCTACTTCCACAATCACGGCTATTTCTACTTTCACACACCCCTCATCACAGCCTCCGACTGCGAGGGTGCCGGCCAGATGTTCCAGGTCACTACCAAGAATCTCTATAACCTTAAAAAGGACGCGAATGGGCAGATAGATTACTCCGACGACTTCTTCGGTAAGATGTCCGCCCTCACGGTCTCAGGACAACTCGAGGGTGAACTGGGGGCTATGGCGCTCGGAAAGATTTACACTTTCGGACCCACTTTCCGCGCCGAGAATTCCAACACGCCCCGCCACCTTGCGGAGTTCTGGATGATTGAGCCGGAGGTCGCATTCATTCAAAAGGACGAACTTATGGACCTGGAGGAGGACTTCATCAAGTTCTGCGTCAATTGGGCTTTGGAGCATTGTGTGGACGACCTCGAGTTCCTCAATCAGTTTGTGGACAAAGGCCTCATCGACCGCCTCAAGTCTGTTGTCAATACCGGGTTTGTCCGCCTCACTTACACTGAGGGCATCGACATTCTCCAGAAGGCCATTGCCGACGGACACAAGTTCGAGTTCCCCTGCAACTGGGGTGACGACCTCGCATCTGAACACGAGCGCTTCCTCGTTGAGGAGCATTTCCGCCGTCCGGTCATCATGACCGACTATCCGAAAGACATCAAAGCCTTCTACATGAAGCTTAATGCCGACGACCGCACCGTGCAGGGCACTGATGTGCTCTTCCCGCAAATCGGTGAAATCATCGGTGGCTCGGTGCGTGAAGAGTCGCTTGACAAACTCAATGCCGAGATTGAGCGCCGTCACATCCCCATGAAGGACATGTGGTGGTATCTTGACACACGCCGTTTCGGCTCTGCTCCTCATGCCGGCTTCGGGCTTGGCTTCGAGAGACTTATGCTCTTTGTCACAGGCATGCAGAACATCCGCGATGTCATCCCCTTCCCGCGTACACCCAAGAATGCGGACTTCTAACACTCTGCAACCGATGTCTTCTTAAAAGCGAATAACAACACCTCAATAACAACAATATGAGAAAGTTACTGACATTTTTGCTGGTTCTCTCACTCGCTCCGGCATTGTGGGCGCAGACTGCCCTCAAAGGAAAAGTCCTTGACCAGAGCAGCGGAAAACCCGTAGTTGGTGCCACTGTGACGCTGGCAAACCAGAACATCAGCACAACTACAAACCAGAACGGAGAATTTTCTCTGCTTTATCTCGAAGCGGGGGACGAGGAGGTTCTTGTGGAGGCTGACAATTTTGTCGGCACGGTCGAAATCGTGCAACTCGTTGACGGTCAGACCACCGAGCTTCCCGCTCTTTATCTTGACCCCGACCTCTCGGCCGAAGCCCAGGATGAAATTATTCTCAATCTGACTGAAAGTGAGCTTAATGACGATGAAGGACGCTCTCAGGACCAGGCTTCGTCGGCAAGCTCTGCCAATGATGTCTTCAACGCTACTACTTCGTGGGCGTGGTCTTCGGCGCGTTATCGCAATCGCGGTTATGCGGCACTCTACGAAACCAACTACATCGAGGGCATTTCTTTCAACTCTGCCGAGAGAGGGCAGTTCAACTTCTCTGCCATGGGAGGTCTTAACGACGCTTCGCGCTACAAGGAGACTACGCAGGCTGTAGAGGCCAACAATTTCGCCTTTGGCGGACTCGGCAATGCCACCAACTATCTCATGTCTGCAACCAACTATGCACAAGGCTGGAAAGTCGGGGTGGGCGGCACCAACCGCAACTACAAGGCTCTTGTCCGCGCCACTTATGCCTCTGGCCTTCTCAACAACGGCTGGGCGTTTGCAGGGCAGCTCGCTTTCCGCTTTTCGCCTTATATTAACCAAAAAGGCATTATCGGAGAAGGTATTGATTATTACTCTTTTGGCTATTTCTTCACTGCTGAAAAGCATTGGGGCGAGCGTCACAAACTGAATATCATCACTTTCGGTGCTCCCACTTCGCGCGGACAGTCTGCGGCTGTCACCCAGGAAGTCTATGACCTCACCAACACCTACAACCGCAATCAGTGGGGCTGGAACAACTATAATCCTTATTGGGGCTATCAAAACGGCAAAATGCGCAACTCGCGTATCGTACATTCGTTTGACCCGACGCTCATTCTGGGCTATAACTTCCGCATTGACAGCCATCAGAACCTCCATGTCGGCGTGGGCTTCCACTATTCGCTTTACTCCAACTCTGCATTGTCTTTCTACAATGCGCCCGACCCGCGTCCTGACTATTACCGCAACCTCCCTTCCTTCCTGCGTGACGGACAAATCGGCTCTGACGGCAATTTCATCTACAAAAACGCCACCGGAAAAGACTTCTCGTCTTTCGGTCTCACCGGCTTCACCGACCCGTCCGGCAATTATGTTGGTCCGTCTATCGACCGCGACACATACATGTCCTTGTATAATGCCTGGACTTCGCGTGACAACGCCTATACGCAGATTGACTGGGATAATCTCTATGCCTCCAACTATGCTAACAACGCTGCAAATCCCAATGGCTCTGCACGTTATATCATCGAAAGACGCCATAACGACATTCAGGAGTTTACTGCTTCCGCCAACTATCAGAACACCCAGTTCAACCGCCTGAAGATGATTGCCGGATTGGAACTCAAAGAGTCTATGGCTAACCACTATAAGACTCTTGATGACCTGCTTGGAGGCCGTCAGTGGATTGATATTGACCCCTTTGCCGAGCGTGATATTGCAGAGCTTGCCGAAAACATCGGCATGACACAGACCGACATGTCGCTTGTCAAGCAGAATGATGTCTGGAACCAGAACAAGGCGATACGCAAGGGCGGGGTGTTCGGCTATGACTACAAGATTATGATGTACAACCTCAATGCCTGGTATCAGAACGAGTGGAACTTCCATGACATTGACCTCTACTACGCCGTCCAGCTCAATTACTCGCAGATGCAGCGCCTTACCTCCATGCTCAACGGACGCGCTGTCTATCTGAGCATGCTGCGCCCGGGATGGGAGGAGTATTATATTGGTCAGCGCGGTGCCGAGGTTATGCAGAACGGCAAACTCGTCAAGCAGTTCAATGTCTATAACGGCTTCCGCCATCATTTTGTGGACCCTGCTTTCAAGTTCGGCTTCAACTACAAAATCAACGGACGCAACCACATCAAATTCAATATGTTGGCTATGACCAAAGCGCCACTCGCGCGTGATGCTTATCTCTCGCAGCGTGTGCACGACCGTGTCGCTTCCAACATCTATGTGCACGACACGGCGAAGACTGTCGGTCAGTACTATGCGGCCTCCGAGCGCATTGTCGGCGGCGACCTCACTTACGAGTTCAACTATCCCGTCATTCGCGGACGGCTCACTGCTTTTTACTCGCGCTTCTGGAACGGCACCGAGCTTAACGGCTACTATGACGACGAGGCGCGCACTTTCGTCAATCAGGTGATGACGGGGCTCAACCGCCGTCACGTTGGCATGGAGGCTGCCGCTGCTATCAAAATGGGCACTTACTTCACGCTCACTGCCGCCACCTCCATCGGCGACTACCGCTATACCTCCGATGCTGCCGTTGTCACTTCGGCTGAAAACGGAATGGCGCTTGCCACCACTGCTTACGGGGCTGTTTATGAGTTGTGCGACTCGGTCTTTATGAAGGGGGTGCGGGTCAATTCCGGTCCGCAGATTAACGCTTCGCTCAAACTCTCGTTCTTCCATCCCAAGATGTGGTTTGCCGACGTAACTCTCTCATATTATGACCACAACTACATGGGCATAGCTCCTGCACGCCGTCTCAAGAGCCTTTACACGGACCGCTCTTACGACCTCTACGGCAATGCCCTCAATGTCAATGGCTCATATATGGACATCGCCGCCATTGATGCCGAGGCGGGGAATGACGCAAATGGAAAACCGCAACTCAAGTATCCCTACAACCTCCTTGACGCGCAGGAGTCGTTGGCGGCAACCAATCCTCTCAACCGCTTCATGCTCGACCTCAGTATAGGCAAACTCATTTATCTGCCTAACCGGCAGTCTATTTCCATCAACCTCTCTTGCTCCAACATAACCAACAATATCCACTTCAAGACAGGCGGTTATCAGCAGGCGCGTCTCCCGCGTGCCACGCAGCAGGGAGTCTCTGAGGACATCAACTCGGTCATCACACCCAATGCCTGGAAGTTCCCTGCCAAGTATTATTATGCTTGGGGAGCAAACTTCTATCTTACTGCAACTTATAAATTCTAATTACGGAGGATTGAGATATGAAACACTTTAATTATATTCCATTTTGCTCTCTGGCGTTGGTTTTGATGTTCGCGGCTTGCCGTCCTGACGAACCGGCGCAAAGCAAACTCTTCAGCACAGAGGAACAGGTCGCTGAAATCACTGCCGACGGTCAGTTGTACTCGTTGCAGGATTTTGTTGGGACTTTCATGTCAGAGGAGGGCAACTACCTGCCTGACGCTTCGCTTTACCGCACACGCAGTCACAACGAGGCTATCAATCCGGGCGTGTACCTCTTTTCCATTGACACGCTGCCCGCCGACGGTCCCGGCATTTATATCCGTGGTCGTGTTTCTACTGACGACTGGGGCGGCAACTTCTACAAATCCCTTGTCCTTCAGCAGATTGTCGATGGTGAGCAGCAGGCGCTCCGCATCAGTGTCGATATGGGCTCTGCCTCCGGCATGTATCCGCGTGGCCAGGAACTTCTTATCCGCTGCAACGGCCTGGCCATCGGGCGTTACGCCAACCAGGTGCAGTTGTGTGTCCCCACCTACAACAACAACATCTATGCCCAGCACGCCGACGAGAAAATGGGGTGGGCGCCCGGGCGTATTCCTGCTGCCACTTTCAAGCAGGCGGCTCACCGCATCGGCGCACCCGATGCCTCGAAGCTCGTGTATGACGTTATGACCATCGAGCAGATTAACGCCTCTTTCAATGCCATTGACGCGCGCAAGGACGACGGCAAACTCGTTTATATTGAGGACATTCACTATACTGGTCAGTGCCTCTCGTCCAACAAAACGCCTATGAACTGCACTTGCGGCAGTCCGGCTGACGACTCCAATGCCAATGTCTTTGCCCCCACCACCAACAATGTCGGCTATCCGCAGTCGCGGCTGGTGGCTGATGCTGACGGCAATTTCATCGGCATATCCATGTCTGAATATGCCAAGCAGGCGCGCTTCTATCTGCCGGGGGCGGGCAACTCCTTCTATGCCGGCATCTTTGTCTATGACTCCGTGCAAAGCAAAACTCCGGAAACTCCCTATCTCTCTGTTACCGTGAGCAGTAAGACTTACTACATACGCACCACTGCGGCGAAGGCCGAGCAAGGCTGGGTGGCTGACGATGTCTTCTTTATTGACACCAGAAACACGCGCGGATATGTCTTCGACGGCACTGCCTGGACCGACAAAGTCGGTATCCTTCATTGCCCTGATTATGCAGGCTCGGTGCGCGGGGTGCTCAGTTATTACATGGACAATGCCAAGTATGCGCCGGCGGCCACCAACTGGAGTGTCTCCATTTGCGATTTGAGCGACCTTGACCTCCGGACCGCTGACGGCACTAAGTGGGAACCGCTTGAATATACTACTGGTATTCAATGATTTGTATGGACTTCTGCTGGCTTGACATTATTATACTTCTCCCGGTTTTCTGGGGGCTTGTTCGCGGGCTGATGCAGGGACTCATCTCCGAGGTAATGGCAATTCTTGCCATTATCCTCGGATGTCTTGGGGCCTATTGGTGGGCTGGGCGTTGTGCGGCATGGCTGCATGCACAGTGGGCTTGGCAGCCGGCAGTTTGCAATGCTGTGGCTTATGCTCTTATTTTCATCGCTATAGCCGTTGCGCTCACGGTGCTTGCCAATCTCCTTTCGCGCTTGTTCAAGGCTATAAATCTTGGCGGAATCAATCGTCTGTGCGGAGGTCTGTTTGGCATGGCTAAATGGGCTTTGGTGGTGTTGGTGGTCTTGTTTTGCGTCAATCAGCTTGATTCGTTTTTTCATTTCATGCCTGACTCTCTCAAAAGTTCTTCTCTTTTTTATCAGCCTGCCGTTGATCTTGCCAACCGCCTTTGGCTTGAAGTCACTTGCTGATTCCATTATCCCACTTTCATTTTATCACAAAATCTTGCTTTTTGCTGACATTTTGCTTTCCCGTTTTTCCGCAATTTTTTTGCTGTTGTCTTGCTGTCATCTCCGAGTCGTCTCCCTGACAACTCCGTGTGTCATTATGTCACGCTTTTGCCGATAATACTTTCTTCTTGCTTTTTTGTTGTTTTGCCGTTGATGTGCGCTCCGCATCCTTAATCTCCTCTTTTTATCTTTATTGCTCCTCATTCCTCCTCACTCCTCATTCCTCATTTTTCCTCATTCCTCCTCATCAGTCCTGCTCTCTATTGCTAATTTTAATCTCTCTTTTTATGCTTATTGTCTCTCTAAAATCCTTTTTTTAGAGGTTTGTTATTTTTTTTTGTATAAAAAATTTGGTGGTTTCATAAAAAAGCAGTACCTTTGCACCCGCTTTTGGGAAATGACGGCCGAAAGGCCATATCAATCTGCTCTCAAATAGCACATTGTCAAGTGTCATTCTGACCGATGGATTAACCATAAGTCATACTGACCGAAGACAAACGCGCGTTTTGCGCGGCATGGTGGTCTTAGCTCAGTTGGTAGAGCATCGGATTGTGGTTCCGAGTGTCGTGGGTTCGAGCCCCACATTCCACCCGAAAACAGCGGAAATACCTCTTGGTGTCGCCGCTGTTTCCTTTTATATTACTTTCATTATCTTTATATTAGAAAATTAATTGTTTGATTCTTTCAGTAATTTCACTACGTCCTTCCCCAATTCATATATCGGACTACCAATCACTTGCAGAATTAAATTTTGTAGATTATTCGGGCTTAAATTATCTGCTTGGAGATACCACTCTGCTATATGCCCGTATTCTTTTTTAAGTCCTTCATATTTAACTTCGGGCGTATAGCATTTTTTACATTCAGCCAACTCCGTCTCTTTGATTTTCTGCCTTGTCGTTTTCCCCTGCAATTCCAGAATAACTCTCAGTCTGTTATTGTTCTCTTTTTCTTTCTCTTCCTCTGTCTCTTTTTCTTTCTTTGCAATCTCAGTATCCGGCAAGAGAAAAACCGTTAAGCATATATTGTTATTCTTCTTGTAACGCAAGTAGAAGTAAGAATCGTTGCCATTAGAGTGTAATTTCCTTTCTAACGAAACTTCTTTTAAGTCGTCATCTTTTATCTCTTTTAACGCATTATTGTACTCTTTTTCTACGTTTGCAACCAACTCACTTATCTTGTGAATTTGACTAAAATTCTTATAGTAAAACTCCAGTTGTTCAGGAGGTATTAAATTTGTTTGGTTTTCGATATTTTTCATAAACTCCTTCAGTATTTGGTCATAGAACTGATTTCTATTTGAGTAACGGGGAAGATTCTTCTTGATTCTCTCCATATAACTTTTATGTGTGATACTGATAAAATTTTCTGGAAGATTCCCATATACTTTTCTGTCCTTTTCTGTAATCTCATACAGTGACAGAATTACGGTTTTAATATCCGTGTATCCCCTGTCTTCTGCATACTTAATATAAGCATTGAAGGGATTGACAGGAACATGCCGGACTTTATTTTCAATGATGATTGCCCGTTTGTTTTTCTCATCGGTCAAAAGGATGTCAATACGTTTGTAGTCCTGCAATTCATGGGTCAAAGTGTCCTGTTGCTTTGAATCGCTAACCGTTGGTACTTCAACTTCAACTTTATACGTCCCCCGCCGTTTTTTTTCCGACTTCGGACACAATTCCTCCAGACTGCGAATGAATAAATCTTCAAAGCCATGCGCTTCTTCTTGATTCAGGAAAAAAGCATAAATAGCACTCCATGATGTTTCCCGATGGTCAATTCCCATAATATCCATTAGTGTTCTTTCTCTTGGAGGGGTTTCCGGAATGGAGGGATGGGCATTTATCCACTCTTGTAATTCGTTTATATCAATCTTATCTGACATAATAACTCGGGGTTAAAATCAGTGCAAAGTTACAATGTTTTTCCGATATATGAAAATTTAATCTTCAATTTCTTCCAGTGCTTTATCTTTGACCGTTGATATTATGCTATTATTAGGTTATTATTAGGCTATTATTAGGTTATTATTAGGCTATTATTATGTTATATCCGACTCACAAGTATAATTCAAAAGAGACAGCGTAATACTTCCTCCTAACACATTTCTCCAATTTGTTCTCTTGCTCTGCACTAATTTCAACCACATGACCGACCGATGACCGTGAAGCGGTTAAGGCGCACCGAGAATGTCCAATGGACATTCGACGGAGTAAGTGCGCCGCGCGGGCGAACATAGGAATAATCGTTTGAACGTAGTGAAATAAGAATTCCTTAAAGCCGAGAAAACCGACATATGACCGAGCCACAAAATGCCTAAAAATTGCACACTCGAAAACGATTTTTGCCCAAATACTTGCATATTTCAAAAAAAAACAGTAATTTTGCAAGCAAAATTGGAGGATTGTATCTATGAAACACCTACATTTTGAAAATATTGGTCCAATCACTATCGTTGACATAGACTTGAAACGGTATAATATTTTCATTGGTCCGCAAAGCAGTGGTAAAAGTACTATTGCCAAGATGATTAGTTTCTGCACGTGGATAGAGAAACGAGCTCTAACGACCCTTTCTGAAAATGTGTTTTTGAATAAGCAGGAGTTCATTGAAAATGTAGAGGAATACCATAAGATGCATGACTATTTTAATGAAAAGTCGGTTTTAGAGTATAATTCTCAAAACATCCATATTCTGTATAAAGACAGCAAATTAAGTATCAAAATATTAGATAAAACATCTTACAAAAGGAAAAAGATATTGTACATACCTTCCGACAGAAATCTTGTTGCTATGCCTCGGTTGGATCGTTTGGTACTAGAGACGAATACCAATTTACGTAGTTTTATCTTTGACTGGTTCGATGCACGTGGAGCTTATGATAAATCACATCGTCTAAGTATCCTTGACTTAAACATGGAGTATTACTATGATAAGGATGCAAAGAAAGTTAGTCAGGACCGTATTATTCACACAAACGGAAAGACATACGACATCGCTTTATCTGACGCTTCAAGCGGATTGCAGTCAATTACACCTTTAACGCTTTTATTGAGTTATTATACTAATCAATATTTTATAGATTACGGGAAAACAACTTCTTATAAGAAAGACGAAGAAAAGAAAGAATTGGAGGAAAAAATAGGTATATTGTACCCCGTAATTGTTGAAGATGCTCAAAATGCAAAAGGGCTCTACAATGCTATAGAACGTCGCTCTTTATTTAATAAACTAACAACTCCTCATTCCACAGATTTCATAATTGAAGAACCGGAACAAAACCTGTTCCCGGAGGCGCAAGAAAGTTTGTTGTATTGGACGATAGAAAGAATTAAAGACCCTGAGAGAGCAAATTCTATTGTCATAACAACGCATAGTCCTTATATTCTGTTTGCGCTGAATAATTGCTTGATAGGAGGTTTGGTCGGCGATAAATTAGAAAGTCAGGCTCTGCAATCACGCAAGAGTTGGCTTAGACCTTCTGATGTGGCTGTGTACGAAATACACGATGGCGCGTTAAAAAGTATTCAAGATGAGGATGGCTTGTTGAATAATAACTATCTTAATCTTGCATATAAGAAAATATCTGCGGAATATATGACGATGTTGGCTCAACTATGATTACCCAAACAAACATATTGTCTGAACATCCACTGACTACCTTTCAGGAGTTTTCCGCCAATACAATTTTTATAGCAGATTTTACAAGACGGACACAACACTCTGCAAATTCTCGTTCTGTTGAAATATCAGAGGTGCCACCGACGATGGATGAGGGTTCAAGCGTAGATGCAGTAATATTTCACAACGACCAAGAATTACCCATTGAGGTTGCTACTTTTGATGACTATAGGTTCGAAGATAGTACGGGCACAAATGTTGAGCACTGCGAAGGAAGTTTATATACATTGGAAAATCCGCAATGGATAGCTTTCTTTGAAATAAAAGACTGTGAAGAGAGAAACATATTGAATCATAAAGAAAAAGCAGTGCGTCAAGTGACTAACGTAGCAAATGATTTTAGAACACGAGGAATCATTGGAAGCGAAAAGGTGTACGGAATAATCTCATTTCCAAGAAAGCACACGGCTTTCAACGATGATATCTTCGGCGATATAATTGAATATACGCATCTTAGAAGAACGACTGGAATCCTCTTTTATGCAACCAACGAGGTATTTATATTAGACCACAACGAGTTACGACCAGTTTTGTCATAATTAATATAATCCCAAAAACTGGCGAGTGCTTCAGTAAGGGAGAAACTATGAAGGAAAAACAATAATCGTCGCTTCTTTGTGAATAATGGAGCAGAAAAAGAATAAATAGTAAATCAACAATAATCAAAATATAAACACACAAAAATTTGCCTATGGTATAAAACAACCAATAGGCGGAAATAAAATACACGTCTCTTTCCGAGACTCTAAACCGGAGAAAACAAGCGCAAAGCGTTGCGCGATAACATATTAAAATAATAAAGCATTACTATTATTTCGCGTTTACCGAAAGCGTAGGAAACTTTTACGGATATAAAACGAAGAAATAATTAGAGTGTTCCGGAATAGGGATGCTCATATCATCGTATAAGGTAATGCCATGCTCTTTTAGCATGGACTTCTTATTGATGATATAGGCTTCTATTCCTACGCTGCCTTGGTAAACGCATAAGAAGTTCATGCTTTTTATGTGTTTGCGGATTGATAGTTATGCACAAATTTAACTATCAATCATGTTACAAAAAATCAAATCTTTTCTGTCAAAGGGCAACCGCGCACAATGGTGTGTGTGCTTCTTTTTTGCATTTATCTTATTTGTTAAGTGTATCTTGTTCCACTGGGATGCATTCCACTCCATATTGATAAGTTCTGCATGGCGAGATCCGCTCTCGTTTTACAAATTTTATATGGCTAAGTTGCTTATGCCATTATTTATTGCGTCTTTTGTATTTATCACTAAACGCTATTGGTGGACGATAGTTGTATCCCTGCTTGTGGATATTTGGTGTATTGCGAACTTGATATATTTTAAAACGTATGATGCTTTCTTGTCTATAAATGATATTCTGCTAGCAGGAAACATGGATGGCGCTTGGTCTTCCATAACCGCATATTTTGATGGCAGTATAATTCTAATGTTATCGCTAACTATTTTGTGGGGAATATTTATTTATATATCTTCTATAAATATAGAGAGCAGAAAATGGACAATTTTTATTGTCTCGTTGCTAATTCTTTTCGGTTTGACATTCCTGAACAATTATCTCATATACAATATTAAATTCTGGTCTAACGAATCAAAAGAAGAGGCTGCTCTACTCGCGAAAGAAACAGAAGAATGGATTTCCTTTATAAATGAGCACGGAGGTCACGAGAAGCGATATGGAACATTTTGGGCTTATATTCCGTTTAACAATATATATGAAGGGGCTGCACATGGAATCACAACAATCAATGCCAATTTCATGGAACAATATATAAGACAACAATCCATTTTATCTGATTATATTGCCGTCAATATATATCATATGTTTAATCACAATGTAGCTGGAAATATTATTTCTTTATCTGAAAACGATATCAAATCCATCCAACAATATATCAGTCCTACTATGGCAAATCCATCTCCTCAAAACAATCTTATTGTAATTTTAGTTGAGAGTCTGGAGGATTGGCCTTTGCACCATGCAGTCGAAAATCAAGAGATAGCTCCATATTTGAGCACACTAAAACAACAGAAACATGTATTGTACTGCGATAAAATAAAGTGCCAAACATTAGGCGGTAATTCAGGCGACGGTCAAATGATTGTTAATTCGGGCTTACTACCAATACAAAATGGAGTGGCATGTATGCACTATGGAGATAACAAATATCCTAATTTCGCGCATTTTTATTCAAACTCCATTCTGGTGAATCCATGGCCTAAGATTTGGAATCAAGATACAATGTCTGTCCGCTATTCATATACACAAAAGGTAGAACCGGAGTCTGGAGAGTGGGAGGATGCCCAAGTTTTAGCAACTTCATTAAATTATCTTAGAAACGCGGACACACCAACCTGTCTAATGGCGATAACTGTCTCAACTCATTCACCCTTTAATCGCATTAGAAATAACAAGGTACGAACAAAAGCTCCGGCTATTCTTAATCGCTACATGCAATGCTTGAATTATACTGACTCCTGCATTGCTGACTTTATGGAGCATGTTTTAGCAGATTCTTTATTATCTCAATCTACAATAGTAATAACAGGCGATCATACTATATTTAAGCCTGCTATGTTGGGCGATTTTACCGATTATGCAAAAGAACAAAACTTGTCCATCGCTTCGGGTGAGAATTATTGCCCACTAATCATCTATTCCCCGCGAATATCAGAAAACATACACGTGGCGGATACTTGTTATCAAATGGACATATTCCCAACCATACTTCATCTAATTGGTTGTGAGGATTATTATTGGAAAGGCTTCGGCGTAAATCTTATGGATTCAGTAGCCCGCCATAACCGCCCCATATCAGAACAAGAAGCCTATGAACTATCCGATAAACTCATCCGCAGCAATTATTTCGCCACCATTGAGTAATAAGGGATTTGTATACTCTTTTGCATGAAAAATTCTTAATTTGTTCCATGTATTGAAGTGGCGCGAGAGAGGCTTGAGAGTGGCTGATTGACTGCTACAATTTGGCGAGACGAAATGGGGACTCCGCAAATTTCAATTTGTGGGGAGAGCGGAGGCAATGGTCGCATTCTTCTTAGGGCTCCCGCAGATTTGTAATCTGTGGGAAGAAGAGGAAGCACAACCATTACATTTGTTGCAAAGCAACTTAATCATGGATTGTCGCTTCCGACGAAGCAGAGCGGTTTGGCTCTTGCGATCCATTTGCCGAACGCGAATCTTAATAATCGGAAACTTTTGAGGCCCCCAAAGAGCCGATTTTCGGGGTGCTATCGTCCCGTAGGTGTCTCGTATGTGAGTCGTATGTGTCTCGTACGCGGCAAGTACGCCAATAGTGTTGGGCGGAATCTTAATAATCGGCAATTAGAGAAAATTCTATTTTAGATAAAATCCAAATAGTTATCGCGGTTAACGCAGTAGAACTCTGTATCCGGATATGCATTCTTGAAACCTATAGGAACACGTGCTTGTTTCTTGCCCGCTTTCATCTCGTATGCTGTCAAAACACCGTCTTTTTCTTCAATCAGATCTATCTCCTGATTGTCGTAAGTCCTCCAAAAATAGAACTGGGTGTCTAAACGCCGGTTAAGACTTAATTTGCGTCTTTCAGAAATAATATAGTTCTCCCAAAGTGCTCCCCTGTGTGTCTCAGAACGCACGTCCAGAGGTTGAAATTTGCGAATGATGGCATTCCGGATACCATTGTCATAGAAATACCATTTGCTGGCTTTTGCTACTTCCTTCCGCAAGTTACGGGAGAAACCGCCCAGACGATAGATAACAAACACTTTTTGTAATAAGTCCAAATATCGTTCCACTGTATTGCGGCTCATGGACAGTTGTTTGCCCAATTCCTCGTAAGAGACTTCGCTGCCTGTCTGATATGCTATCAAACGCAGCAAATCATACATCTTCTGTGAGTTTTTGATACCATCCACTGCCAATATATCTTTCAGCAGATAAGCATCTACAATATCCTGCAGGTACTCGCGTTTTTGTGCGTACGTATCAAACAATGTCACATCCGGATACGAGCCGTAAATAAGTCGCTCATCTAATTTCCGATATGTCTCTATAGGCGTCTCGCCGGCTGAAAGTTCCTGACTTCTTTCTGAAACGGACAAGAAAAACGTAAAAATCTTCAGTCAAAGTATCATTTTTTACGTAAAATTCTTCAATGAGTACTATGTTTATTCGTTTTTGTACCACCTATGGAGCAATATCAACCGGCTTGAGAAAGTCTGATTGACTGCTACCATTTGGTGAAGTGAACAACCATAGAATCTTAACAATCGTCACTTTTAGCTTTTACCTGCCGCGTACGTGAAGCGATTAAGGCGCACCGAGAATGTCCGGCGGACATTCGAAGGAGTAAGTGCGCCGCGCGAGTTCGCAGGGCGAACATAGAAATAATCGTTTGAGCCATGCGAAATAAGAACTCATTAAAGCCGAGATGACCGAGACAAGAAAAATCGCCCAAATCGCATAAAACCCTTGCACATATCAAAAAAAAGCAGTAGCTTTGCAGCTGAAAGTTGCAAAGACGATATATAATTATGGATGATTACCGTTTCATAAACATCAATCAGGAACCGACCGAAGAACAATTAGACCAATTGATGCACGAGGTAGCAGAGGAGGCCAAAGAGCGTTGGGAGAAAACCCGTGCTGCCTATTTCGCAAAAATTAAGCAAATGGCACAAGCCCTATGAGTAGTAATCGTGCCCAAATGGGGCTAAGGAAGCCAGTCCTAATTGTTATAGCAGGTCCGAATGGTTCAGGCAAAACATCCACTACTCGCTTGGTAGTCAAGCATGAGTGGGCGGAGAAGTGCGTGTATATCAATCCGGATGAGATTGCGCAAAGCAAGTTCGGCGACTGGAATGATGCAAATGCTGTGCGTCAGGCGGTGGAGTATTGCGAAGAGTGGCGCGAGCGATTACTAAAAGAACATAAGGATTTTATCTTTGAGACGGTGTTATCCTCGGAGGGAAAAGTGGAC
>JAFPZY010000044.1 GCA_017417025.1 Paludibacteraceae bacterium
TGTTGCTGCTGTTGCTGTTGCTGTTTATCCTGTTGCTGCTGCAACTGTTGCTGTTGTTGCTTATCCTGTTGCTGCTGCAACTGTTGCTGTTGTTGCTTATCCTGTTGCTGCTGCAACTGTTGCTGTTGTTGCTTATCCTGTTGCTGCTGCAACTGTTGCTGTTGCTGTTTATCCTGTTGCTGCTGCAACTGTTGCTGCTGTTGCTGCCCCTGCTCGTCTTTCTTCACCGGTGCCGGAGCAGGCTCCTCATATTTCACGGGAGCTATTTTCGGCTCCTCTGGCACAGGCTGTTCCTTGCCATGAAAAGCCTCCCACTGCTTTTCCATCATAGCGGCATATTGCTCGTTGATGCGTTTACGGAATGCATCAAACTCCGCTTGCCTGTCCTGTTTGAACTGGTTGAAACCTGCCTGCTGCTGGCGACGGAACTGCTCAAAACTGTCGTTCTGCGCCCACAAGGCAAGCGACGACATGAGCGCTATCAATATGATGGAAATATGTTTCATGGCATAGTTATAAAATGAAGTTGTAAAAAACCCCGCGCTATCCTGCCTCTCGGCAAGATAGCGGGGAATAGGAAATCAGTTTCTGCAAATGAGAGCCTTAGTCGTCATTTGAAAAAACGGGAAGCAAGTTCTTATTTGAAACCGAGAGCCTCGTCAAGCTGGTTGTGGAGCTTCTGTCCCTTCTCCTCCATAGTCTGACGGATAGCTTTCTTGGCTGCCGACTTTGCCATGTCGCCGCTGTAAGCGATGCGGACCATCACCTCTTTGTTCTTGTTGTTCAGGGTGCGGTAGCACTCAACTGTCGTAATAACACGCTGGATGCTCTGGCTGATAAGATTCTTGCTTGCCATAACGGTCTCTGTCAGCGACTCGGCCTCCTCGGCGCTCAGCTGGTTGTTGGCAACGGTGTTCTCCACAAGAGCTGCAACCTCTGTCTGTATCTGGCCTGCCAAATTGGTGATGGCAAGGCTCGTGGCTGCGGTCTTGGCTGCATCATAGTTGCCGCCCACCGACTGTGCATTGGCCATAATGTATTTCGGATACAGGTCCTCGCCGAATTCATACTCCATCAGGTAACTGCGCTCAAGCTGCTTTTCAAGGGGCAGAGCACCCGGAGATACCACCCAGCCTTCTTTCTTGAGGCGCTTGGCCTCTTTCCTTACTGATTTGCTGACGCGGGCGGTAAGGTCTTTCTTGGCCATCTTGCGGATTTCCTGACGCTCCTTGCGGATTTCTTTCAGATTGTCATCTGCGAAGCTTGCACTGCAAACAATTGCCAGTGCCATTGCCATCATGATAAGTTTTTTCATAATCAAAAAAAGTTTAATTAATAAATGGTTTATGATTAATTGTTGTTGCTCCGACTTCTTACTGCCTGCAAAGATACGCCATATTTTCCATTCCTGCAAATAAAAACTACAAAAAAGTCAAAAAAAAATCAGCAAATCGCCACTTCGCATATTACACAACAGAAAAAGTGAATTTATTTTTATATTTTTGCAGGAAAAACTTGCACAAGCAAGAAAAATGTTGTATCTTTGCACGCTTATATTTATAATGAGTAAAAGCAGCAAAAAGAACGTAAAGGAAATAACACAGATTATGGCTATTATGAATACACCGCTCTCGAAGCATATAAAAAATATCGGTCTTATAGCAATCTTGCTGTCTGCTTCTTTCGCAGACGGCACAACACCCGCTTGGGCCGGCACCGGCAGCGTTCCCTCGCCCGCAGAGATGGCAGACCCCGCAGACAGACACGAAGCTGCCACTGCCGGAGAAACGGTGCTGTCTGTCAGCAATCCGGACACTTGGACGGCAAGCCAGCTTGGCAGTTATGTGGGGAAAACGGTCCGCCTGAAAGAGGACTGGTATGTGTGCACAAGCACAAGCAGCAGTTACAAGGTTTCCCCGCGGCGCATATTCAGCCCTACAAACCAGGCTGTCCCCTTGTCTGCTGAGTACAAGAGCATTGTGTCGCTTAACAAAAGCGGAACTGTGTATCTTAACGGCGTTAGCGGATACCACCGGACCGGCGAAAGGCTGCACAACGCTGTGGTCAAAGTCACATCAACAAGCGCGCTCCAGCTGGTGAGCGGCGAATGGCGCGGTAACAGCCGCAGCGACATACTGAAAGGCTATGACAGGCCCACAATCGACAAACGGGGCACACACACACTGCTCGTGTGCGCGGCAAACCTTGAATACTACCTCGTCAAGAATCTCGGAACCGGCTACGGACCGGACAGCTATGCGGAGCACCAGAAGCAGAGAAGCAAAGTGAGCAAGGCTCTGGCGCTGATAAACGCCGACATCTACGGGTTGGTGGAAATCGAGCAGGGACAGGACGCGATAGCGGAAATAGCCGCCGACCTTACTAAACTGACAGGACGGCAATTCTCCTATGTGAACGACGGCGGAAGTGCAAACGGCAGTTACACTAAATCCGGATATGTCTATTGCAGCCAGACCGTGGTGCCATACGCCAACTTCCGCCAGAACCAGACCGGAGTTATGAACAGGAAATACATGCAGTGCTTCCAGGAAAAGGCTACAGGCGAGCGTTTCATACTGAGCATCAACCACTTCAAAGCCAAATCCGGTTACGGCAGCGGCGACAATGCCGACCAGGGCGACGGGCAGGGCAGTTTCAATGCCGACAGAGTGAAAGAAGCCAAGTCCGTGTTGAGCGAGTACAACTACTTCAGGACATTCGTGAACGACGAAGACATCCTCATAATGGGAGACCTTAACGCCTACGGAAAAGAAGATCCTATACGCGCACTTGCCGATGGCGGCATGACCGACCTGCACCGCTATTTCCATGCAGACAGTTCATACTCTTACACTTATAAGAACGAAGCGGGTTATCTTGACCATGCCTTGTGCAACAGCACCCTGCTCCCGCAAGTTACTGGCATGCTGGGCTATCACATCAACTCCGACGAGCGCGACAGCTACACCTACGACAAAGATGACGACGGAACAATGTTCCGCTACTCCGACCACGACCCAGTGCTCGTCGGGCTGCGCTTGGGCAAAGCCTCCGACCTTCAGACTGAGGTGGTTATGCTGAATCAGGAGACCGATGGAGCTACAGCCGAGATAAGAAACGCCACCGGCGGACGGCTGCGCATGTACACCATACAGGGCATACCGGTCAAAGATGAACGCATTGACAGCCAGACACATCCTATACGGACCGAAGGACTGCCAGGAGGCGTATATGTGCTGCATATTTACTATAACGGTCAGGTTATGACCCGCAAACTGCTTGTGCCATGATGCCGGATTTGTTCAGTCAGACCGAAGAGCCCCGCGACGAGGTGATGCGCCTGCGCCGTGAGTTGGAAGAAGCCAACAGACTCTACTATGTGGAGAACAGCCCCACCCTGTCGGACCGCGAGTTCGACATTAAGATGCGGAGGCTTCAGGAACTGGAGACCTTGTATCCGGAGCTTGCCGACGCAAGTTCGCCTACACAGCATGTCGGCTCCGACCTGTCGGACACCGGAAAGAACTTCAAGTCCATAACACACAGATACCCTATGCTTTCTCTGGGCAACACCTATTCGCAGGCAGAGATTGACGAGTGGATGAGCAAACTGCCGGCTGGAGCGGAGATTGTGGCGGAACTGAAGTACGACGGACTGAGCATCTCGCTGTGGTATGAGGACTGGAAGTTGGTGCACGCCGTGACACGCGGAGACGGAATAAGGGGCGACGATGTGCTGCGGAATATACTGACTGTCAAATCCATACCGCACACTGTTCCAGACACTCTACCGCGCCGTTTCGAGTTGCGCGGCGAAGTGCTGCTGCCGTGGGAGTCGTTTGAACGGCTCAACAAAGAGCGCGAAGCAGAAGAGGAACCGCTGTTCGCCAACCCGCGCAACGCAGCATCAGGGACACTTAAACTGCTTGACGACAAGGAAGTGGAGCGGCGCGGACTGACCTGTTTCCTCTATTACATGCTGGGGGAGGAACTGCCCGGCAAGACTCATTTCGAGCGTATGCAGACAGTGCGCAGTTGGGGGTTCCCTGTGAGCGACGCTATAAAACTGTGCAAGTCCGCGGAAGAAGTTACGGAATTCATCAACTACTGGGACAACGCACGCAAATCACTGCCTGTAGCCACCGACGGCATCGTGCTGAAAGTGAACAACCTCAAGATGCAGGAAGAACTGGGCTACACAGCAAAGAACCCGCGCTGGGCAATAGCCTATAAATTCCCCGCCGAAAAGCAGCACACTCTCCTTAAAAGCATTACTTACCAAGTCGGGCGTACAGGAGTTGTGACCCCCGTAGCCAATCTTGAGCCGGTGCAGTTGTCGGGTACTACGGTGCAGCGCGCGACATTGCACAACGAGGACTTTGTAAGACAACTCGAGATTGCTGAAGGAGACGAAGTCTGGGTTGAAAAGGGCGGCGAGATAATACCGAAGATTACAGGCAAACTGAATTCTTCCGGGCGTGCCGGTGAATACCGCTTCCCCGAGACCTGCCCCGTCTGCGGGACGCGCCTCGTACGCGCAGAAGGCGAGGCGGCATGGCGCTGCCCCAACGAAAGTGGCTGCCCTCCGCAGATACAAGGCCGGCTGCTGCATTTCGTGTCACGCAAGGCAATGAACATTGACGGGCTGGGAGAAGAACTGATCAACCTGCTGTACGAAAAAGAGCTGGTGCGCACTACTGCTGATTTCTACGACCTGCAGGCCGGCCGGATTGCTGCATTAGAGGGGCTGGGAGACAAGTCGGCGGCAAAAATAATCAAGAGCATCGGGAATTCTAAGCAGGTCCCCTGGGCAAGAGTCCTGTTTGCGCTCGGCATAAGAATGGTGGGTGAGACTACTGCAAAAAAAATAGCACGCCGCTTCAGCAGCATCGACCTGCTGCGCGCAGCAGGCAAAGACGAACTGACCGCCGTGGAAGACGTGGGCGAACAGATTGCAGACAATATAATAGCCTATCTTGCCGACCCTCAGAACACAGCGAACATCGAAAGGCTGCGGCAGGCAGGAGTGAGGATGGAAGGTGAAAAAGCGGCAGAACCCCGCGAAGACGGTGCACTGAAAGGCATGAGCATCGTCATTTCCGGAGTTTTTGCACATCACTCAAGGGACGAATACAAGGCTATGATAGAAGAATACGGCGGCAAAAACACCGGCAGCATATCCGGCAAGACGACTTTTGTCCTTGCAGGGGAAAACATGGGACCCGAAAAACGGAAGAAAGCAGAACAACTTGGCGTGCGGCTCGTGGGAGAAGACGAGTTCCTCGCCATGCTAAACGACTAAAGAGATGTTTGAGAATCTGAAAAACAGAATATTTGAGCACCGGCTGAAAAAACAGCCGCCAAGAAACATACGCTTTCCTCACTATGAGGATGTAAAAGACATACTCCTTATATATGAAAGCGACATCATGGAGAAAAACGCCGCTATAAAAGAGATTGCACGGAAACTGCAAGATGAGGGCAAAAACGTGACTACATGGGGCTATGTGGACCGCAAAGACGTGAGTTCGCCGCAACTGCCCAATAGCCGTATGACAGGGAAAAGCGACCTCTCCCTGACAGGCGCGCTTGACAAGAAACTGGCGGAGGACCTCCGGTCGGCACACTACGACTTGCTTATAGACCTCACCCAGCACCCTTGTCTCCCGTTGCACTACGCCGCAATGCTGGCAAACTGCACTTTCAAGGCGGGGAGACATATTGTGGACGGACTGCACGACCTTATGATAGATACGGAGCCTGACGACAATCCAAACGTGCTGTACAAACAGATAATGCACTTCATAACTACGATAAAAAGCAATGACTGAAGCATATACACAACTCTGCGGGCTGGGGACTGCACTTATTACCCCTTTTCGCGCTGATGGAAGCATTGACGACGATGCTCTGCGCCGGTTGCTTGACCGGCAAATCGCAGGTGGAGCCGACTATCTGGTGGTGCTCGGCACTACAGGAGAGGCGGCTACACTGACCCGCACCGAGAAAATACATGTAATCACGACTGTGACAGACTATGTCCGCGGCAGACTGCCGCTCGTGCTCGGGCTGGGCGGAAACAACACCGCCGCAGTGGTCGAAGAACTTGCAGAGCTGGCACCTGTGCTGAAGGCGCATTTCAGCGCCATATTAAGCGTGTGCCCCTACTACAACAAGCCCTCACAAGAGGGGCTGTTCAGGCACTTCAAGGCTGTGGCGGAGGCATCGCCGGTGCCGGTTATTCTGTACAACGTGCCGGGCAGGACGGGAGTAAACATGCTGCCGGAAACAGTCATCAGGCTTCGTGAAGCTGTCCCTGAACGGATTATCGCTATCAAGGAAGCTTCCGGCGACACTGCACAGATACGCCGGCTTATCAGCATGGCTGAAGCCGGCAAGGCCAATACCGCCGGACAGCGTATGCTGGTCATCTCCGGCGACGATGGCATAACGGCAGAACTCATGGACGCAGGGGCGGACGGACTTATCTCCGTGGCAGCCAACGCCTTTCCTGATGTATTCAGGCGCATTGTGCATTGTCATGACCACAGCCTCCAACAGGAATATGCCTCTATGGTGCGCCTGCTGTTCGCAGAAGGTAATCCGGCGGGGATAAAGACCGTGCTTGCCCTTCAAGGTGCAGTTGAAAACATTCTGCGTCTGCCGCTTGTGGCAAATTCGGAAAAAGTACAGAAAGAAATTAAGCTTCAGCTCAAGCACTTGGAGAACTCTGGCAAATAAAAAACACATGAGCGGCACCGACAACATAAAACATCTCTATTTTCTTGGCATAGGCGGCATTGGCATGTCGGCTCTGGCACGCTATTTTGCGCAGAAAGGCTGCCACGTTGCAGGGTACGACCGTACACGCTCACCGCTTACAGCCGCTCTGGAAAAAGAGGGGATACACATTGTCTTTGACGGCGAAGACAAAGGCGCAGAAATACAGCGCATCGGAAAAAACATGCCGCCTATTGGCACACTGGTGGTGAGGACTCCCGCCGTGCCGGAAGACGAGACCTTATATATTTGGCTGCGCGAAAACGGCTACAACATAGTGAAACGCGCAGAGCTGCTTGGCATAGTGAGCCGCATGCCGCATAAGAACGCTGACGGCACATGCAGCAGAACAAAAGCCTTGTGTGTAGCCGGCACACACGGCAAAACCACCACCTCCACCCTCCTGGCGCACATACTGCACAACAGCAGCAAAGGAGCCAATGCTTTTCTTGGCGGCATAAGCAACAACACTGGCAGCAACCTGCTGATTGACCTGAACAGCAACCTTGTGGTGGTAGAGGCGGACGAGTTCGACCGCTCCTTCCACCGGCTGACCCCGTACATGTCTGTCATAACCAGCATCGACCCCGACCATCTCGACATCTACGGGAGCGCGGAGGCTTATCAGGAAGGCTTCGACATCTACGCAGGACTGGTCGAAGATACCGTCATTCTGCACAAAGGCTGTCGGCTGAACAATCCCCGATGCAGAGTGCTGACATACTCGGCTACTGAGAAAGCGGACTTCATGGCGCTGAACATCCGCGCCGGCGGCGGCAGCATCGTGTTCGACCTGCTTGCCCCTGACTGCACAACGACTGACGGCAGACGTGATGCTGTCACTATAAAAGACATAAAACTCGGAGTGCCGGCATGGATAAACATAGAAAACGCTGTGGCAGCAATGGCTGTCGCATGGCTTAATGGGGCGACAGAAGATGAGCTGAAGAACGGAGTCGCCTCGTTCAAAGGTGTTTACAGGAGGTTCGATGTGCACATAAGCACACCTGCGCTGACATACATCGACGACTATGCACACCACCCCACTGAACTGCAGGCCTCTCTCATGTCTGTAAGGAAGATATATCCCGACCGCCGCCTGACGGCTGTTTTTCAGCCGCACCTCTACAGCCGGACGCGTGACTTTATGGACGACTTCGCCAAAGTGCTCGCCACTGCCGATGACCTGCTCCTGCTGCCTGTCTATCCGGCACGCGAGCTGCCGATAGAAGGAGTAACATCCGACAAACTGGCGGAAAAATGCAGACAATACGGAAACAAGAAAGCCGAAGTAATACAAAAAGCCGCCCTTGCAAAAAGGCTGAAGGAACTGCTTGAAGACAACACTCCGAGAGTGATAATGACCCTCGGCGCGGGCGACATCGACCGCCTTGTGCCTGACCTTACCATGCAACTGAAAAAACTATGAAGCGCAACATACAAATAATACTGACCTCATGTGCCGCAGTAATGGCTGTAGTGGCCATTCTTTGCTGCCTTGCAACTGCATGCACGCATATAAGGCAAGGCGTATGCAAACAGCTGGTCATCAATATCGCCGACAAAGAGCAGCGCTATTTCATAACCGAAAAAGAGATAACCTCCACTCTTTCTCAAAACGGGCTGGCTGTTGTTGGCAAAGACATGGAAAGCATTATCACACAGCACATTGAGGACATCGTCAGGAGCCACGAGATAGTGCGCACGGCCGAATGTTACAAAACACAGCTCGGCGATGTAAGGATCGACCTGACACAGCGTGTACCGCTGCTCAGAGTCACTACTCCGGCCGAAAGCTATTTCATCGACACCGACAGAAAACGCATGCCCGTGCGGGCTGGCATAAACTCTAAAGTGATTCCTGTAAACGGACATGTGGGGCAGCAGATGGCGCAGAGCGAAATTGCCGATTTTGTCGTATGGATGCAGGACAACACCTATTGGAGTTCGCGCATAACAGCCATTGACGTTAAAGAAGGTAAGCAGTTTGTCCTGCGCCGGCAGGACGGCTCGCGCATCCTGCTCGGCGAACTCGCCGGCTACAAACAGAAACTCAAACGCCTGCGTATTTTCTTGGAAGAGAAAGAAAAAGGCGCTGATATACCGCAATACAAAGAAATTGACCTGAGATACAAAGGGCAGGTAATTGGAAGAAAAAAACAAGATTAAGTTATGGTCAGACAGAAAACAACACAAACAGAGGAACAGCCTCCGCTGGTCGCCATCGATTTGGGCAGCAGCAGCATACGTGCAATGGCGGCACAACGCATTGCCCCTGACATGCTCCGTATTCTGGGCGTGGAGAAAAACACTAAAAAAGCCTGCATCGACCGCGGGGCTGTGGTACAATCAACCAATGCAGGCTACATGATAAGCGAGGCCTTGCGACTCCTCGCCAACCGCATCGGGGTGGACAGACTCCAGCAGGCCTTCGTCCTGACTGGGGGAAGAAGCATGCAGACGGTGTCGGTCATGTCGAAACGTGACCTCGTACGCGAACACGAAATAACACAGGCTCTGCTGAATGAACTCAAAGACGAATGTAAGAACAATATAGAGCGCTGCAATCCGCAGGTCGCTGTTATGGATCTGCTCCCCACATACTATGTTCTTGATAAAAAAGAGCAGGACGAGATGCCGCTCCCGCCGCAACGGGCGACTCTGATAGAGGTGCACTACACCGCCTTCGTCTGCCGGAAAGAGTATCTGCAAAAAGTACATGACAGTTTCGACCGCGCCGGCAAGGACGAAGAAGCCTGCTTCGTAAGACCCGATGCACTGCTGAGCGCACTGTCGGCTGAAGACAGCGACTTCCTCACGCAAGGCTGCGCCGTCCTTGACTTGGGGGCGCAAACCACCACGCTCTGCATCTACAAAGGCTGCCAGTATCTGGCCACTAAGGTCGTCCCGCTCGGCAGCTGGCACATCACACGCCTCATCGAGCAGGAGGGCATGGACATCAGATATGCGGAAACCATGAAGTGCAAATATGGCTGTGCCATGCCCGAACTTGTGGAAACAGACCTGACAATGAACGTCCCGTCGGTGCTCAATCCGGGCGAAAAAATCAAAATCACCACAAAAGAGCTGGCGGCTACCATTCAAAGCAAGCTCGACGAAATAATGGCTCCCCTCACCGAGGTACTGGCTCCCTTCGAAGAGAGGATAAAAACTCTGTTCATCACCGGTGGCGGCAGCAAACTGAACGGCATGGTCGAGTATATCAGCTCCAAAACCTCTCTGGAGGTAATGTACGGAAGCCACGCATGCCTGCTTGCGCCTGACACTCCTGACGAATATTACAGCCCCGAATATTCCGCACTCATAGGTGCACTCATTCTCGGCAGCGACTACCGCGAAATGCACAAAGACGAAGACGCGCCGCCAAGAAGCAAGAATTTCTGGGAAAAAGTCAAAAATAAATTTGAAAACCAGACAATGCTATTATTCACCGATCAAAAATAAAAAATTATGGATAAAGACGATTTGTTACCATTGACACTGGATATACAGGCAGACACCATCATCAAAATTATGGGAGTCGGCGGTGGCGGATGCAATTCCGTTAACTACATGTACGGCAAAGGCATTAAGGACGTGTCATACCTTGTCTGCAACACCGACAAACAGGCACTTTCCAAATCAAGCGTCCCTGCCAAGCTGCAGCTCGGACCCGGCTACGGAGCCGGAGGCAAGCCTGAGAAAGCGCAGGAATTTGCCGAAGAAAGCAAAGACCGCATCAAAGAGGCTCTTGACGACGGCACCAAGATGCTGTTCCTCACTGCCGGTATGGGCGGAGGCACCGGCACTGGCGCTGGTCCCATTGTGGCGGAAGTGGCGCAGTCTATGGGCATTCTCACGGTCGGCATCGTCACCATTCCTTTTGCCTTTGAGGGCAAACCCAAAATACGCAAAGCCATGACCGGACTGGCAAAACTGGCGGAGCATGTGGACGCATTGCTCGTCATCAACAACCAAAAACTCATACAGATATATCCCGACCTCAATATCCTGAACGCCTTCTCCAAATCCGATGACGTGGTGTGCAATGCTGCAAAAGCCATTGCCGAAATCATCACTGTCCCGGGCCTGATTAACACTGACTTCCAGGATGTTTACAACACACTCAAGGACGGCAATGTGGCTATTATGAACGTCGGCAGCGCCAACGGCGAGCGCCGTATCACGCGCGCCATACAAAACGCCCTCCAGTCACCGCTCGTCAATACCAACGATGTACACGGAGCCAAACGCCTCCTGCTCCAGCTCTACTGCTCCAGCGAAGCCGCCATCGAAACACAGGAGGCGGAGCAGATACAGGAATTCATACAGCAGGTCGGCGACGAAGTGGAAGTGCAGTGGGGTATCAGCATCGACGAGACACTCGGCGAGGACGTGCGCGTCACCATCATTGCCACAGGCTACGAGGTCAGCGATATTCCGAGCCTGACTGATGTTGTCGGCAAAATAAGCATCGAACAGGCCATCGACAACAACTACGTGAAAGTCCCCACACCGCAACCTGCTGCAAATGAGCCGGCTAAAACAGACGAACCGGCAAAAGAGCCGGCACAAAACGCCAAGCCCAAAACACCTACGCAGCCTTCGGTTGATGACGACCAGATTGAAATCACCTTCACCGATGATGCCATCGATATTCAGGACAATACCAAGCCGCAACAACCCGTCACTCCCGCTCAGCCGGAACCGCAACCCGAAAAAAAGCCTTCAGGCCTCTGGGGTAGTTGGATGCGCGGAAGACGGAAATAACCCCCTAAAACACCACGTATATGACTGACACACAACAAGAAATGAACCTCTGGGACGTATGCAAGTCCATTATCAACGGCTGCGCAAACGGCATTAAATTGTTATGGAGCCTGCTGGCCGCCATGTTGCGCCTCACATACAGAAAGTGGTGGCTGGTACTTGTCTTCATCATCGCCGGTGCCAGTGCTGCAATGTATTACACCCGCAAAAGCAACCTGCGTTATAAAGTGAGCGCTATTGTCTGTCTCAACGGTCCCACCATTAATGAGGTGCAACAACGTTTTGAAGCTCTTAACCAAAACTTCTCGGCTGACGTAATCAGCAGCCAGAACAAAGGCGCAATGCTCGGCATATCGCCCGAAAAAGCGGCTGCTTTAAGCCGCTTCCGCACATTCCGCATCATCGACTGCATGCACAACGGCACGGCTGACTATATCGACTGGAAAGGACGGAATTCCGGAACGGACACGCTGAATGTAAGAATGGAGGACAGGCTCGCACTGCAGTTCCAGACAAAGGATCCTGAAAACTTGCCTGAAGTGGCGGAAGCCATCATTACTTATATGAACAACAGCCAACTGCTGCAGGCATCTTTCAGCACTTACAAAGAACACGCTGCGCGCCAGCAACTCTTTGACAAACAGCAGATTGAGAAACTCGACAGCCTTACCACATTCTTCTATCGAAACGCCGATGCACAGCAGATACAGACCCCGTCCGTCAATATGGCTATGGGCAAAAAGCAGATTGTGCTCTTCCTCAAAGACATCGAGAGATTCTTCCGCGACAAGCAGGTTCGCGACCACCGCTACATCCTCTGCACCGCACCCGTATCGCTGCAAGGAGAGTTCATAGCCGATGCCGCGCCTGTCAACAGCAGACTCAAATTCATCCTCCTCCTGTCTTTAATAGGCTGGTTGGCAGGCTGTTTGGCGGCTTACCTCCTTGAGCAACGGACGGCTATTGTCGCTTTCTTGCGCTCAAAACCTTCCTGACTGCGAAATAAATAATCACTGCTCCAAGCAGCAGAAGTATAGCCACGCTCAGTTCGTGGCTGTATTTTTCTATCAGGTCCATCTGCCCGTGAGCCACATATCCGAGCAACGCCAGTATGCAGTTCCAGACAAAAGCGCCGAGAAACGTGTACCACAAAAACGCGCCGAAATGCATGCGGCTCAAGCCGGCGGGAATGCTTATCAGCTGCCTTATCCCGGGTATGAAACGCCCCACAAACGTGGACACATTCCCCTTGCTCCTGAAATACTCCTCTGCCTTCTGCAGTTTATCCCCGCTCAGCAGGCACAGGTGCCCAAGACGCGAATCGGCAAAGCGATAGATAATCAGCCGCCCTAACCAGACCGACAACACGTAGTTAACCACCGCGCCTATCATGGCCCCTATCGTCCCCGAAAGCACTATCAGCAGCACGTCTGCCACATAGTTCCCCGTCACATACAGGGCACTATCCGGATTGCCGGCCACATAAACTGCCGGCGGAATAACCACCTCGCTCGGGAATGGGATAAACGACGACTCTACTGCCATCAATGCCGCCACCGATGCATGACTTATATGCGCGGAGTACCACGCTACCACCTGGTCTATTATGCTCATTCTGCAGACTTTTATTTCGCAGAGTCACAGCCTCTTACAGCCGTGCCCCTGCCATCAGTATCAAAGGAATATCAGTTGCACAAGTATATACACCGGCAGCAGAATGATGAGCGAGAAACGTATCATGTACCCGAAGAACGACGGCATCTTTATGCCGCTCTCCTCGGCTATCGCCTTCACCATGAAGTTCGGGCCGTTGCCTATGTATGTCAGCGAGCCGAACATTACTGCCGCTATCGAAATTGCTTTCAGCAGCACCTCCGATATGCCTGCCACAAACGGAGTCCCCTCAAATGTGCCTGACACTATGCCTGCCTGTGCTGCCGCCAACGATTCCGGCAGCCCCGAAGCAACGCCGTGGAAAGCCACTGCGGTCGGGGTGTTGTCCAAGAAGGCCGAAAGCGCGCCTGTCGAATAATAGAACTGCCATGTGTGCGCAAAGCCCAGGTCGCCGGCATGAGCCTTGAGGAAGGCAAGCGCCGGAGTCATTGTGGTGAAAATGCCCAGGAACAGCACAGCCACTTCCACTATCGGGGTCCACGTGAACTTGTTGTCGCCGTAGCGCACCTCTTTCTTCGTCGTGTAGAGTGACATCCACGTCAGCGACAGCAGCACTATCTCGCGCAAGTACTTGAGCCACAGCGGAGCGTCTGCCTTCCCCATATCCGGAATGGTCCCTTCGTTCACAAAGGCCACGGCGAGCACCACGCCCAAAAGATAAAGGAAGTTAAGGTGTCCTTTTATCACAAGCGGAGTCGCCTCGCGCACATCGGCGGACAGCGCAGTCCAATGCTCTTTTCTGTAATAGTAAGTGTCTATGCAGAAGTAAATTGCAAGCAGAATCAGCCCTGTGAAAGCCCACTCCGGCAGTAAGTGCAGGAACCAGGTGAAGCTCGCCCCGCGCAGGAAGAGCATGAACAATGGTGGGTCGCCCAGAGGAGTGAGCAGACCGCCACAGTTGGCCACCAGCGCTATGAAGAACAGCACCGTATGCACCTTGAAATCACGCTGTTTGTTGGTCTCCAGCACCGGACGTATCAGCAGCATCGCTGCCCCTGTTGTCCCCATGAACGATGCCAATACCCAGCCCAAACCGAGAAAACCCGTGTTGATAAGGGGAGTCGCTTTCAGGTCGCCCGAAAAATGAATGCCCCCCGTTATGACGAACAGAGCGAGAAGCAGAATTATAAACGGCACATAGTCAAAGAACAACTGGTGCTCAAGGTCGTGAATCATGCCGCCTTTTATAAGGCATACCGCCACCGGAATACCTAAAAACAGCGACACAATCAGTTTGTTCACATTCTTTTCCCACCAGTGCTCAACCACTAACGGGCCGATGGCAATCATCAGTAGCATCAGGCCGAAAGGAATCATCGACCATGCTGAATGTACGAATTGTTCCATAATATCTTTGTTTTGTATATCTTTGCCTCTCTAATCCAGTTTCAGCACTGCAAGAAACGCCTTCTGCGGAACCTCAACATTGCCTATCTGCTTCATGCGTTTTTTGCCGCGCTTCTGTTTTTCAAGCAGTTTGCGCTTGCGGCTCACGTCGCCGCCGTAACATTTGGCGAGCACGTCCTTGCGGACTTGTTTCACTGTCTCGCGGGCTATTATCTTCGCTCCTATCGCCGCCTGTATCGCTATGTCGAACTGCTGCCGGGGGAGGAGTTCTTTCAGTTTCTCGCACATCCGCCTGCCGAAATCTACGGCATTGTCCCTGTGTGTCAGCGTCGATAGAGCATCCACCTGCTCACCGTTAAGCAGTATGTCCAGTTTCACAAGGTTCGACGGCCGGAAACCGTTGGTGTGCCAGTCAAACGAGGCGTATCCCTTCGATATTGACTTCAGGCGGTCGTAGAAGTCTATCACTATCTCGCCTAACGGCATGTCAAACAGCAGTTCCATCCTGTTGCCGCTTATGTATTCCTGCTTCACCAGTTCCCCGCGCTTGTCTAAGCACAGGCTCATTATCGGACCTATAAAATTGCTGGTCGTTATTATGCTCGCGCGGATATAGGGCTCCTCTATGTGGTCTATCTCTGTCAGGTCGGGCATGCCGGCGGGGTTGTGCACTTCTTTCATGCCCCCGTCTTTGGTGTAAGCCTTGTAGCTTACGTTGGGCACTGTCGTTATCACGTCCATGTCAAACTCCCTGTCAAGACGCTCCTGCACTATCTCCATGTGAAGCAGGCCGAGGAAGCCGCAGCGGAAACCGAAACCTAATGCCACCGACGACTCCGGCTGGAAGGTTAGCGAAGCGTCGTTCAGCTGCAGTTTCTCCAGACTGGCGCGCAGGTCCTCATAGTCCTCCGCCTCTATCGGATATACGCCGGCAAACACCATCGGCTTAGCCTCCTGAAACCCCTCTATCGCCTTCTCGCAAGGCCGGCTCACATGTGTTATCGTGTCGCCCACCTTCACTTCTGTCGAGGTCTTTATGCCTGATATTATGTAGCCTACGTTGCCCGCGCCTATGCTCTTTGTCGGACTGAGTTCCATCTTCAGCACGCCTATCTCGTCTGCGTCATACTCCTTGCCCGTGTTGAAGAAACGCACCCTGTCACCCGCGTGCATGGTCCCGTTCATTACGCGGAAGTAGGCTATTATTCCCCTGAACGGATTGAACACCGAGTCGAACACCAGGCACTGCAACGGGGCTTCGGGGTCGCCTTTGGGGGCGGGAATACGCTCCACTATCGCGTCCAATACGGCCTCCACGCCGTCGCCCGTCTTCGCCGAGCAGCGCAATATCTCCTCGCGCTTGCAGCCAAGCAGGTCTATTATCTCGTCCTCCACCATGTCCGGCATCGCACTCTCCATGTCGCACTTGTTCATCACCGGAATTATCTCAAGGTCGTGCTCTAACGCCATGTACAGGTTGCTTATCGTCTGTGCCTGAACACCTTGCGATGCGTCCACCACTAACACTGCCCCCTCGCATGCGGCTATCGAGCGGCTCACCTCATAACTGAAGTCCACGTGCCCCGGAGTGTCTATCAGGTTTAGCGTATAGCCCTTGTAGTTCATCTGGATGGCATGGCTTTTTATCGTTATGCCGCGCTCTTTTTCAAGGTCCATGTCGTCAAGCACCTGGTTCTCCATCTGACGCACGTCCACGGTGCCGGTCATCTCCAGCATCCGGTCTGCCAATGTGCTCTTCCCGTGGTCGATATGGGCTATTATGCAAAAATTGCGTATGTTCTTCATCTCTCCGTTTTTACGCAGGGCCTGCCGGATATCTGTGCAGGGCCTGCGTTTGTTTTAACTTTTGAAAAGGCGTGCAAATTTACTGCAAAAATAGCAAATATGCAAATCTTTTTTCATTTTCCTCTTTATTTTTCTTTTTTCTTTTCCGCCCTCTCGTTTTCTCCTTTCCTTGTTTTCGGCTGCAAAGATAATATCTTTCCGCTCTCCCGTTGCCGCTTTCGTGTCCGTTTTGGAGCTTTCCTTTCCCTTTTGGCGCTATTTGTCACTTTCCTCCCTTCTCAGCATCTCCCCCCTCCGCGAAATATCAATTGTCAATCGTCAATCGTCAATTATCAACTGCTGTTTCTACCCTCACAGTACCGTATCAGTACCCTCACACGCCGTGCCGTAAATCATGGTTCAAGCCGCGAAGTGTATGTAAAAGGTGTGTCTTGCAGAAGTTCCGGATACAGCACCTTCACAAGGTCGGCGAGTATCTCGTCGGGGTGAACCACTCCGCGCTCCCAGAAGTCATTTGCCCCCTCCGGCGTTGAGCGGAGCAGAAAATTGTAAACTTCCCCTGTCTGCCACGCACGGAACCATGTGTGTTTCTCGTCCACCTGCCTCAGCTCCTCAAGCGAGCGCACAGACGCGCCCACCCACACATCTGCGTCATCCGCAAAATCCTGCACAGCTTGCTCTATCGTCAGCGGGATACTCCCGTCACGCATGTCATCGGCGTACTTGTATCTTGCTCCCGCATCGCGGAACAGGCGCCCCATGTATGTGGCTCCTGCAGGCACATACCATGTCCCCCTGAAGTCCTGCCCTGACACTATCGACCGCCGTTTCTGCGTGTCAAAACGCACTGTCGCTGCAACTGAGCACAGCGAGTCATAGCGCGCTGAAACTGCCGCAAACACACTGTCCGCCGCCTCTCTGCGGTCAAAAAACGCAGCCACGAACCTTACCCACTCTGCACGGGCGAGAGGGGTCTGCTCCATCCACTCGTTGTTGAACACCACCGGCACTCCCGTCTTCAGCAGCTGCTGCGTGGCAACATCGCCCTGCGCGTAGGTGGAAACCATCATTATGTCCGGGTGCGCCAGCAGTATCCGCTCCACTGACGGCGACATGCCGTCACCCAGGTTCAGCGTCCCCTCTCTGGCTCCCGTCGTCCCGTCAAGCGGCGAGTAAACGAACTCCGGATTGCACACGCCGGCAAGCGCTTCCAAAGCGCCTACCGCATTCAGAAATCCCACATGCGTGCACGACGACACCGCCACGCGCGACACCGGCACGCGTATGTCTCCTTCGCGCAACTCTCCTTCGCGGCGCAGACACCAGCGACCCATCACCGCACCGTCCTCCCACGGAGAAAACACTGTGGCTATGCAGCAGTCTGCCGAGTCACGCAGCTGGAAACCGCAGGCATAGCGGTTCCCGGGGGCGGGACTCTTGCCACTTCGCGCGGGCGTGCATGCGGTCATAACAAGGACTAAAACAAATACCGGAATCTGAAAAATCAGCTTTCTCATAACACATCTCATCATAAAAACTCGCACAAAGATACAGCAAAGTCACCGGAAAAACAAGTAAAAACACAAAAAAAACTTTTTTTTCTTGCAAAAAGAGGAAAAAAGTATTATCTTTGCACTCTCAAAAAAGCAATACTGCAATGACAAATCTCACAGAACGTTTTCTCACCTACGTGCGCTTCTGCACGACCTCCGACGAAACAACCCGCGTCACCCCCTCTACCCCTGGTCAGATGGTCTTCGCCAAGTATCTCAAAGACGAGCTTGAGCGCATCGGTCTCACCGAAGTTGAGCTTGACGAGCGCGGCTATCTCATGGCGACCCTGCCTGCCAACACCGACGGCAAACCGGTTATCGGACTCATCGCACACATGGACACTGCCCCCGATGCTTCGGGCGAAAACGTCACTCCGCGCATTGTCAAAAACTATGACGGGGAAGACATCGTCCTCAACCGTGAGCAGAACATCGTGCTCGAAACGGCCAAATACCCCGAAATCCGCAACTACAAAGGCTGCGACATCATCGTCACCGACGGCACCACGCTGCTTGGAGCCGACGACAAAGCGGGGCTGGCGGAGATTGTCACTGCCTGCGAATATCTGCTCGCACACCCCGAAATCAAGCACGGCAAAGTCCGCATCGGATTCACTCCCGACGAGGAAATAGGCGAAGGAGCCGACCACTTCGATGTCAAGAAGTTCGCCGCTGACTTCGCCTACACTATGGACGGAGGAGCCGTTGGCGAACTTGAGTTCGAGAACTTCAATGCCGCCGCTTGCAAAATACACATCCACGGCGTGAACGTCCACCCGGGCTACGGCTACTGCAAGATGAAGAACTCGCTCCTCATTGCCGGAAAAGCCGTCAGCATGTTCCCCGCAAACGAGACTCCCGCCTGCACGCAGGGCTACGAAGGCTTCTTCCACATCACGGGCATGAACGGCACTGTTGAGGAGACAACCGTCAGCCTCATCATACGCGACCACGACCGCGCACGCTTCGAAGCACGCAAACAGCAGGCGCGTGACATCGTCAATGCCATCAACGCCGAGTTTGGAGAAGGCACCGCCGAAGCTGAAATACGCGACCAGTACTACAACATGCGCGAAAAAGTGGAGCCCGTAATGCACATCGTCTCGCTCGCCGAAGAAGCCATGAAAGCTGCCGGAGTGAAGCCGAAAGTGCAGCCCATACGCGGCGGCACCGACGGCGCACGACTCTCCTTCGAAGGACTCCCCTGCCCCAACATCTTCGCCGGTGGCGAGAACTTCCACAGCCGCTTCGAATATCTGCCCGTGCAGAGCATGGAGAAAGCGGCGCAGGTCATTCTCCAAATACTGCAACAGGCCTGACACCAAGACATCAGGCGCATGCAGACCCCGATTGGCTATAAAATCAATTAACTATCATAACATAAAAACACCTTATTATTATGTTGAAAGAAACTCCTTTCACCGCGACCCACATTGCGCTGGGTGCGAAGATGGCAGACTTTGCCGGATTTAACATGCCTATCCAGTATCCAACCGGCATCAACCGCGAACACATGATCGTCCGCGAGGGCGTTGGTGTCTTCGACGTGAGCCACATGGGCGAGTTCTGGGTCAAAGGCGAGAAAGCTCTCGACTTCCTGCAGTACATCACCACCAACGATGTCAGCAAACTCGAAGCGGGCAAGGCGCAATACACATGCTTCCCCAATGGCCGCGGAGGTATCGTGGACGACTTCATCGTCTATATGTACTCAACCACCAAATACCTGCTCGTGGTCAATGCCGGCAATATCGACAAGGACTGGGCATGGGTCAACAAGCAGAACACCGAGCGCTTCAACGTCCAGCTTGAGAATGCCAGCGACCAGTACGGGCAACTCGCCGTGCAGGGACCGAAAGCCACCGAGATGCTGCAGAAACTGACTGATGCAGAGCTCAGCGCCATCCCTTATTACTGCTTCCGCGAATGGAGCTTCGCGGGCGTGCAGGGAGTCATTCTCAGCAACACCGGCTACACCGGAGCAGGCGGATTCGAGCTCTATTTCAAGAAAGAGTACGGCAAGCAAATCTGGGACGCTCTCTTTGAGGTCGGAAAAGACTACGGGCTGGCTCCTATCGGTCTCGGAGCACGCGACAGCCTCCGTCTCGAAAAGTGGTTCTGCCTCTACGGACATGACATCGACGACGAGCACTCGCCCATCGAAGCAGGACTCGGCTGGATCACCAAGTTCGATGCAAAAGACTTCATCGACAAAGAGTTCCTCCTCAAGCAGAAACAGGAAGGCGTACAGCGCAAACTCGTTCACTTCGTCATGCAGGAGCGCGCTATCCCGCGCAACGGCTACGAAATCTGCGACGCGGAAGGCAATGTCATCGGCAATGTCACCTCCGGCATTATGCTCCCCACCACCAAGCAGGGCATAGGCATGGGCTACGTCAAGACCGCTTTCTCTAAAAAGGACACCACCATCTACGTGAAGATCCGCGAGAAACTTTGCGAAGCAAAAATTGTGTAAAATAAACTGTGCAAAGCAAAAACTGTATAATAGCAGGACTTGTTCTTGTGTTTATGGTGTGCGGCATGTGCTTTAGGGCGCATGCCGTTACACCTAAAGCACTTGCCGACTCGCTCAATGTCTTTGCTGCCGGCTATGCCGTCACCGACCCGGTCGCAGTAAAGGCCATCCGCCAGAAAGGGCGGAACATTGCCGTTTACACCAACCACAGCCTCGGCTGTCTGTCCCTCAGTGAGAAGGACATTAAGGACCTCCGCAGTAAAATCAGCCTTTGGGTGCGGGGCGACAACAACGGCATCATCACCATATACAGCGACAAGCGCGAACTTGACGAACTTGTCACCTCGCGTTTCCGCTCCAGACCTGCCAACGACAGGTTCAGGCACGCCAAAGGCACACGACTCACCCAAAACATCTCGCTCCCCTACTCCGCCCCGAAAGGACTGGACGACAAGCACATAGCGCTCTGGGCAAGCCACGGTCTGTACTACAACCAGGACGAGCAGAGGTGGCGCTGGCAGAGGGCAAGGCTGTGGACCACGGTGGAGGACCTCTTCACAAGCAGTTTCACTATGCCTTTCCTTGTCCCTATGCTTGAAAACGCGGGAGCTGTAGTCATACAGCCGCGCGAAAGGGACACGCAGACTGAAGAAATCATTGGCAGAACTGCCGGCGGGCGCTTCTGTCCGCCAGTGCGGAAAGCAGGCGACTATGCCGTGTATGTCAGCTACGAAGCACGCCCTGACAACACAAGGAGTGCTGAGTATCAGGTCGTTCACAAGGGGCAGACCACTCTCTTCCGCGTCAATCAGCATGCGGGGGGCGGCATGTGGGTCTATCTCGGCACTTTCGCTTTCGGCACCGACACCGCCGCCAACTACATCTGCCTCCGTCCTGAAGGCGCAGACGGACGACCGTCCCGCGAAAGCCGGATTAAACTCGGAGGCGGCATGGGCAGCATCGCACGATGGCCGCAAGGCTCCGACAGCACACTGGCGACCACAAGCGGCTACCCGCGCTTCATGGAAGGAGCGCGCTACTGGCTCGAATACAACGGCTTCCCCGACAGCATATACAGCCACACAGAGGGCAAAAACGACTACACCGACGACCTCGCTTGCCGCGGACGCTGGGTGAACTATCTCGCCGGAGGAAGCGAAGTGCTCCCTGCCTGCAACGGCCTGCAAATCCCCATAGACATGAGCATTGCGCTGCACTCCGATGCAGGGGCTAACATGGACGAAACCAAAATCGGGACGCTCGCCATTTACACCGACCGCGACAACGACAAACAGACACGTTTTCCTGCCGGAGGGAGCCGCATGACCAACCGCGACCTTGCCGACAAAATCCAAACACAGCTCACCGAAGATGTCAGGCGCACTTTGTGTGCCGACTGGACAAGGCGCAGCCTTAAAAACGCCTCCTACTCCGAGTCCAGAATGCCCAAAGTCCCGTGCGCACTCATCGAAATGCTCAGCCACCAGAACCTCGCTGACATGAAGTTCGGGCTCGACCCTGTCTTCAAGTTCACCGTCGCACGCGCCATCTACAAAGGCATACTCCGCTTTCTGCACGAGCAGAACGGCACGCCTTTTGTCGTGCAGCCGCTCCCCGTAAGAGCTTTCGCTATCGAGAAAACAGGAGAGAACAATATAAAACTCACTTGGAAAGAAACGACCGACAGCCTTGAACAGACTGCCAAAGCCACATATTTCGTTTTGTACACGCGCGAGGAGGGAAAAGATTGGGACAACGGCGTGCGCATAAAAGCAACAGGCAACGGGCAGACCACTATGCGCCTTGCGCCTAACCGCCGCTACGACTTCCGCGTCTGCGCCGGCAACGACGGCGGCATCAGCCTGCCAAGCGAAACACTCTCCGCCTGCCTCATCCCTGGCTGCAGGCACACCGCTCTGGTTATCAACGCCTTTACACGCGTAGCCGCGCCCGACATGTCGTCGGTGGACAGCCTCACGGGAGGCATCATCCCCGGCTCTTACGCCATACCCTATTGCAGCGACGTGTCATACATTGGCGAGCAGTACGACTTCAACCGGACCCACCAGTGGCTCAACGACGACGAGTGCGGCTTCGGCATGTGCCATGCCGACAAAGCGCACGAAGTGACGGCAGGCAATACCTTCAACTACCCCGCCATGCACGGCACGGCTCTGCAGCAGGCCGGTATAAGCTACGTCAGCCGCAGCGCGGAAAGCGTCAATAGCATGGAGGGATACGACATCGCTCTGCTGATTATGGGCAAGCAGCGCGCCACTGACACCGCTCCTTACTGGCCTGACAGTCTGCGCAATGCGCTGCAAGAGCATCTACGCGGCGGCGGCAGACTCCTGATGAGCGGCTCATATCCCGCAAGCGGGCTGAAAAGCAGAGAGGAGAAGAAGTTCGCCGAGCAGGTCCTGCACTACCGCTTCCACTCCACCCACGCTTCGCACAACGGGCATGTCTCCTTTATGCCGCCTTTTAAGGTTTGGCCTGTTATACCCACTTGCACTTTTGCCACCACACCCAACCCGCAAACCATTGTCTGCGAGGCTCCTGACGGCATTGAACCCACTGCTGGTGCTGTATGCATAGCCCGCTATGAGGACAGCGGCGTATGTGCAGGCGTGGCATACGGCAAACAGGTTCTCGTCCTCCCCTTCATGCTCGAAAGCGTCAGCAATTCCGCCGCTCTGCTGCAAACCTGCCTCGGCTATCTGCTCTCCGACTGAAGCATCCGCTCCGCCACCCCCGCCCCACAACCGTCTCACTACCGATTCACCACCGACTCACCACCGACTCACCACCGACTCACCACCGAGAGATGACCGAGAGAAGAAAAATTGTACAAATTGCATATAACCCTTGCACATGTCAAAAAAATGTCGTACCTTTGCAGCTGAAAGCTGCAAAGACGACAAATGACTGAGCAAGAATTGATAGAATTGTGTAGTATTGGTGAATCAACAACCGTGCAATACAAGTTGGATTTTACCACACCGAAGCAGATAGCAGAGGAGCTGGTGGCTTTTGCCAATACGCGCGGCGGCTTCATCGTTTTTGGAGCGGAGGACAAGACCGGAAAAATGGTCGGTCTGACATATGAGCAGGTGCAATTTCTATCGCGTGAATTGGGCAATACCGCCAATGACCAAGTGCGTCCGGTCATTTATCTGGACACGGAGACGGTCAAACACAATAATCTTCTTTTCTTGGTCACGTATGTAAAAAGCGGAACATACAAACCTTACAAGGATCTGGCGGGCAATATATGGGTGAAGCAAGGCGCAGACAAACGCCGTGTGACAGAGAATGCGGAGATACGTCGCTTATTACAGAACTCACATCAATACCAAGTGGATACGGACGGTGTGGATGGGACATCGGAAGATGATATTGACACCAAGGCTTTGGATGCTTATTTCAAGAATGTCTATCAAAAGCGTGCAGACGAGTTCAATATCCCGTACAAGAATGTTTTGCGCAACGCGCATATTACGGACGATCTCGGTCGCCTCACGATAGCAGGCACCATGTATTTTGCCAAAGACCCGCAGCAGTTTCTTCCGCAACATTGCATCAAAGCCGTCTGGTATGTAGGCAATGAAATCGGTGGAACTGAGTATCGCGACAGCCGTGATATTAATGGTACTATTCCCGAGATGTACGATGAAGCCTTGCGGTGGATCAAATCGTGCCTCAAACGTCCGCAAAACGGACAATCATTCAATAGTATCGGTCAATTGGAAGTGCCGGAGATAGTGTTGGAAGAATTGCTGCAAAATGCGCTTGTTCATTTGGATTTGCTTAAACCTGCCGCAATACGGCTGCTGGTGTTTGACAATCGCATTGAGATCATCAATCCGGGCTGCCTGCCGGATGGGCAGACCATTGACGAAATCCTTTTAGGCAACTCTAATCCGCGTAATATATTGCTTGCACAGTTTGGATCACATACCATGCCTTACCGCGGTTTAGGTTCGGGCATTCCGCGTGTCGTTGCGACAAAATGCGATGTCGATTTTATTGACCGACCGGACGGGAACCAGTTTATCGCACGTATTTGGTTAACTGACCAAAAGAACGAAATTACTACCCAAAAGGACTTGGATACACTGGATTCTACTACCCAAAAGAAGGAAACAACTGTCCGAAAACCGTTGAATACTACCCAAAAGCGTATATTGGAGTATCTAAAGGACTGCCCGAAAGCCACTCGCATAGAAATAGCCGATGCATTGGGAGATATTACGGAGAGTGGTGTCAAGTTTAACATCGGACTTCTTCAGCAGCATGGCTATCTCCGTCGCAGAAACGGCCGCAAAGACGGTCATTGGGAGATCATTGAATAACTAATACAAAAAAATCTGCCTATGGCAGACAAAAAAAGGCAAAAAATATATGATTGAAAAATAATGGCAGTACGCAAAATCAATATTGACGACTCGGAAATATCGGTCATCTTCGGTTTGCACGATGAGGATTATATTTGTCTGACAGACATGGTGAAAGCCGGCGACAACAGCGATAGAACAAATATCGTTATTCAGAACTGGATGCGCCGTAAAGATACCATTTCGTATCTCGGCGTATGGGAGAATCTGCACAACCCTGATTTTAAAAGCATCGAAATCGATGCAATTAAAAATGCCTCCGGGACTAACCGTTTTATCTTGACTGCCAAAGAGTGGATTGAACGCACAGGAGCTATAGGTATTATCGCCAAATCCGGTCGCTATGGAGGAACATATGCGCACAAAGATATAGCATACCATTTTGGTATGTGGCTGTCACTGGAGTTTAACTTGCCTGTCGTCAAGGAATTCCAGCGTCTCAAAGAGGAGGAGCAAAAGGCACTCGGATGGTCGGCGAAACGCGAGTTGGCGTCAGTTGAAACACTGAAGTATCTTACGCGCTACTCCAATAATCTTATCTCCTTCTCGCCGATACAGAGCATAGACAAATCGCAAGCCAATATCAACGGTGAATGGTTATACAGAAATTACGTCTATGACGCAGCAACGGCGTAAATAACAGAGTATGCAATATTGGATAAAGAGCATATCGGGGGTATTTGTTACCACAATGAATAAACAAGAGATGCTATCGGAGATTCAAAAGATAGAATCCGAGAAAGTCAAGTATCCAAGTGGCAACACGGAGTATGATGCCCAACAACGGTTGCTGTTTATCATTGATGTGCTGAACTTTTTAGATACTGCATTTGCTAAAGAACTCTATCGCGTAGATAAATGGAAAGAGAAAATACTTCAAAGTAAGCAGACTGAAAATTTTATCTTTGGTTATAGTTGGACTCAAACGGAGGCGAGTTATGTTCTTCTTCAAGTCAAAGAATTGTTAATGCAAGGAAACACTATACCTTCCCATGAATTGCCGACATGCCGTCATGAGGTTTCTGTTCCAACTCCACCAGAAAACAACGAGGAACAAAAACAACAGAATAACACTGAGAAGATAGTAGAGCATACAGCATCGACTATTTTACATGTGGGAACGTTTTTACAGGCGCAATACACATATAATTTCTATAATGAAATAGTTACGAAGTTTGAAAGTGAACAGATAGTCATGCACCGACAGTTGACTCCCTATGAAAATCAACTGCTGAATTGGGCAAGAACAGAAAGAGAGCACGCAAGATATGCCAGATTTGAAGACGGTTTTAAGGTCGTGACACATGGAGCGCAAAGTATAGTTTACGCTATAGATGAGAGTCGCCGTTATTAATTGGGCAACTGATGGAAAAAATTTAATAGATAGTGTTAATAAATTTAGGTATGATGGAACAGGAAGATAAAGAACTGCAACGCCTAAAACTCAAAATCAAGAAATATCTTGAGTTGGAAAATGTGAGTGTTTTAGTTGGGGCTGGTGGTAGCTTCCATCTTGGTGCTCCTATCATTAGAACAATACCGGAAGATTTAAAAACACAACTACAATTTTCCATAAACAAATATTTTGGATCCTCTCCTGAATATAACAAAATATCATATGAAGATTTATTTAATTGTTTGCAAGCCGAATATTTTTTGAATGATAAAAAAGGTGCTGATAATTCACTAGTACAGGCAGATATTATAACAATGCAGAAATGGTTATATTCACATTGCAATACTAATTCTGTAGGACTTCATAACGCATATAAAGAAGACACCAAACTTCAACATAATAAATATCATTACCACGAGGTACTCATTAAGAAACTTTTGCAACGTCCAAATAATTTGAGGAGAGTGAACTTGTTTACTACAAATTATGACATGGCGTTAGATTATGCTTTGGACAATCTTGGAGTTCATTATATTAATGGATTTATGGGGGTGCATAATCGTTGCTTTCGCCCTGAAGTATATGATTACGATATATATTATCCGGGGCAAAGTGTATCAGGAAAAGTACATCGTGCAGAAAAAGTATTGCGTTATTTCAAAATACATGGTTCTTTGTCATGGATAGAAACAGAATCTACTACAACGAACACATATGGCATAAAGGAAATAACTGTTTCTGAATTTGATGAGAAACATCGTATTATGATATATCCTTGTTCCACAAAGAAAACATTTTCTCTTGATTTACCATATTCCGAACTATTCCGACATTTTGCACAAGCGATAACTCAACCCCAATCTGTTTTGTTCTGTATAGGATATTCATTTAATGTCGAGCATATTAATGATATTATTTATCAAGCCTTATCCATCCCATCGTTTACTTTAATCATTGCAAATTATTCTTCGGAAGAAGATTCTCTATCTAATATCAGTAAATTAAAGTCTTTAGGCGATTCACGTATTATTATCTTACCTCAAAACAAATCGGAGCTATCAACATTTGTTGGTTTTGTAGAGAATGTTTTACCTGATTTATATGAAGAAGAGGAGATGGAACTTGTAGCAAAAACGATGAATACTATTTATAGCTCGACCGAAGAAAATGCAGATGGAACAAAATAGAGTAATAGGGCGAGTACTTTCTGTTGATAATTTTCGTGTATTTATAAAAATAGACGAAAGTTTGAATGGTGCATATAAAAGTGGTGTGAGTGATATATACGAGGTAGCCCGTATTAATTCATACTTAATAATTCCTGTCGGAGCTGATAGAATAGTTGCACTTATTACACGCGTCACCATGAAAGAGGAGGCAGAACTTGATAGGAATTTAACAACTATTTCATTACCAACGTCTGCTCGTTATATTTCTGCGACGATGTTAGGAACTATTGTCAGTAAAGGAGATACTGACTCTTTTATTCAAGGTGTATATAGTTTTCCATCTCTGGATAATCCAGTTTGGTATGTTACAGAGAAAGATTTACAACAAATTTTTGATGACAAATCTGCAAATAATATTTCATATGATAAAGACTATTATCTTCCCATCGGCATTTCTCCTGCCTTCCCTGATTACTCTGTAAAAATTTGCCCAGACCAATTCTTTGTAAAACATGCAGCCATATTAGGAAATACCGGTTCAGGAAAAAGCTGCACTCTTACTTCAATATTGCGTAATATATTTAAATATAAATATAGTGAAAATTATCTAATGAATGCCCATTTTGTAATTTTTGACACTAATGGAGAATATAAGGATGCATTCATTTCAGAAAGTGAAAATGATGAATTGAATTTGATAAATGCTTATTATTATGGTGGTGAAGAAAAAGTAAAAGTTCCATACTGGTTGATGAATTGGAATGATTTTAAAGCGTTATTCAGACCTGGGGATGGAGTACAGGCTCCTATTTTAAATAGAGCGATTGGATTGGCAAAAAATGATAATGAGTCCTCGCAAAAACATATTATGCCTTTTTATTTAAAAACAGATATTGAATGGATACTCAGTTCTACTGTCGAGGAGTTGAAAAAAAGAACATGGGATCCTAATAATAAATGGGGATGGAAACCTAATAATGAAATTATTTTGTTAGGGCAAGTAATTAAGGAATATGATAATGATTTAGGTGAAAAAATTATAGAATTAGCGAATAACGATTGTTTTAATAATGTTGTAAAGCAAAAACCTATAAGAGAACAATTAGTGAAAGTCTATAATTCGTATTGCAATAAAGAGTTAGAATATCAAGTAATTAGTGAAAAGAATATCGATTTGCCGACATATTTTAATTATAAAGAACTTTGCACAAAATTTATAGATTGTGCTATTGCACAAGAATCACAAAGTACGGCAAAATTAAATGAATATATCGCAACATTACGATTGCGCATGAATAGTTTCTTAAATGATAAACGCATTGCTATACCATTAATGTTAAAAGATTCTCAGGTAAATACTTCGGAAATTTTGCCACAATTTATATCTTTTCTTTTAGGAGATTTCAATCGCTATTATAGAGGAAAATCAAGTTCATTTATCTCTGAATATAATAAAACGGCATTCCCTAAAGATGGCAATAGGACAAATCAAATAATGATTATAGATACATCTCAATTGCCTTTTGAGGTTTTAGAAACCGTAACTGCACTTATAGGCAGAATAATATTAGAGTTCGTAGCTAACTTTGAACCTGATAAAAGAGGAGTACATCCTATTGTTATTGTTCTTGAAGAAGCACAAAATTACATAGCAGAAGCAAAAGATTCCATAGCCAAAACAGTCTTTGAAAGAATTGCGCGTGAAGGACGAAAATACGGAATTTCACTTGTCGTATCAAGTCAACGACCTTCTGAACTCTCTAAAACCGTTCTCTCACAATGTAATTCTTTTATTATTCATAGATTACAAAATCCAGATGACCAAAAATATATTAGAGGCCTTGTTTCGAGCGCAAGTGCAGATATTTTAGAGCAATTACCAGTGATTCCACAGCAGCATGCTATAATTACTGGAGATTGCGTTAGAACACCTGTTCTTGTTAGAATAGATGATGTTCATCCGACTCCCAATAGTCATAATCCTAAATTTATTGAAAGTTGGTTAAAACAAGACTCTATTCCATATAAAGAAACTTGTAATAAATGGCTCGGAGCAACTGAAACATTTAATCAATCTACAATTAACAAACAAACAGAATAAGCGAACATATTTATCTCCGAAGCGTCGGAGTGACAAAATAACATATTAACAAATTGGCTATTATTCGCGTTCGAGAAAAAGGTCCGGAAAACTAATTTCTTAACAGAATTAGAAAAGCCATGTTCACGGAAGTAAAAGAACTTCCCTAATCTTCAACAATAAAGCACAGAGTTTTCTCTGTGGGTATATCTATTGTTGAAGTGCGGGTTTTCTTTCCGGACCTCCCGTGAACGCGAGTAGATATACTCACTTTTCTTTTCTGCCCCTGTGGATGGATAGCCGCAAACTATCAATCCATGGCAAAAAACGCAAATTTAGGAGCAGCTAAGAATGCTAAAAACGATGAGTTCTACACCCAGTATGCAGACATACAGAAAGAAGTAAACGCGTACATTGAATACAACCCCGATGTCTTTCGGGGTAAGACAATCTTGTTGCCCTGCGATGATCCCGAATGGAGCAACTTTACCAAATTCTTTGCACAAAACTTTGAGTTCTTCGGTCTGAAGAAACTTATTTCTACGTCCTATGCCATCGAAAGCAAAAAGTTCAAAGAGGGATATATGCCTTCGCTCTTTGAGACAGAAAGCCCTCATTACGATATAGATAAAACACGTACGCATGGTAAAATATTTGTTCTCGACCATGATACGAATGCAAGCGGACGCATTGATATTGACGATTTGGAATGGAAATATTTAGAAGGAGATGGTGATTTTCGTTCAAAAGAAGTAACGGCTCTGCGTGACGAGGCTGACATTATTATCACCAATCCACCTTTCTCATTGTTCCGTGAATTTGTGGTGTGGATTATGGAAGCCAATAAGCAATTCTTGATTATTGGAAACTCAAACTCTATTACTTATAAAGAGATTTTTCCTTTCATAAAAAACAACAATATATGGGTAGGAGTTAGTGGGGGCTCTAAAACTTATATAAAGTTGAATGGAGAAAAGCAAACTATGGGCAATACCTGCTGGTTTACGAACCTTGATCATGGACGGAGACATGAACCTTTGAAACTTATGAGCATGGCAGATAATCTCCGTTTCAACAAAAAGCTCAAAGGGCAGCAAGAATATATGCGTTATGCTAATTATGACGCTATTGATGTTCCAACATTGGATTTAATTCCTTCTGATTATGATGGTGTAATAGGTGTCCCTCTTTCATTTTTAGGTAAGTACTGCCCCGATCAATTTGAAATAATATGGAGAAGCCATGATATAGAATGGGCAGAAAATCATTGTCAGTTCTACAAGAAAACAGATAAAACAATTGCTGCTAAGATACGAGCAATTGATAAAACATGGCGCGCCCAAATTCCATACTTCTTAGACGAAAACGGAAATCATCAAAATGTTTTCCAAAGATTATTCATTCGCAAAAAACAATAAATACTATGAAAGCAGAACGGAAAATATATACCGTTGAGGAAATCTGCAAAGGGTTTACTTACAACGAGGCAGAAGGCAAAGGTTTGTTTGGTCTTTCGGGCAAGCTGACCATTCAGCCTGAGTACCAGCGTAATTATCTATACGCCGAGCAAAACGGCGCACGTGAGATAGCGGTCATTGAGTCTGTACTCAAAGGCTATCCAATTGGTTTATTATACTTTAATCGAGTGGACGACAACCATTTGGAAGTATTGGACGGACAGCAGCGAATCACCTCTTTGGGACGTTTCCTTACGCGCAAGTTTGCTATCCGTATAAACGGCATGGAGCAGTATTTTGATTACATGGCGGATGACCTTAAGGAGAAGATTTTGAAAACCGAACTGCTGGTTTATGAATGTGAAGGAACGGAAAGCGACATCAAAGAGTGGTTTAAGACCATAAATATCGTGGGACTTCCTCTGGAGGAACAGGAGATATTGAATGCCGTCTATTGCGGACCGTTTGTCACAAAGGCAAAAGAGGTGTTCTCTAATTCGCAAAACGCTAATATCAACAAATGGGCGGCTTTCTTGCGCGGAAACGTCAAACGCCAAGCGTATCTGCATACTGCTTTGGAATGGGTCAGCCGTGGAGAGGTCAGCAAATACATGTCGCTCCACCGCAACAATGATAACATCCGCGAAATGGAGACCTATTTTAACAGCGTCATCGACTGGGCAAGCGGAGTGTTTACCAACATAGAGAAAGAGATGTGCGGTCTGCCGTGGGGCGAACTCTATGAGAAATATCATAAGAATCCCTACAACCCCTCGGAAGTGGCAGCCAGACAGCGCGAACTATATGAAGACTACTACGTGAAGAACAAAAAAGGCATCTACGAATATATCCTCGGAGGTTGCCAAGACACCAAATTGTTGGAAGTGCGTTGTTTCGACGAACCGACCAAGAAAAGCGTTTATGCGCGCCAGACGGAAGAAGCCAAGAGACATGAGGTGTCCAATTGTCCGCTGTGCGCCATCGGTCATGACGCCAACCATACACGTATCTGGAAACTGACGGAAATGGACGCTGACCATGTGACCGCTTGGTCTAAAGGTGGTGCGACAGATATCTCCAACTGCCAGATGCTCTGTCAGACACACAACCGGGCAAAGGGGAA
>JAFPZY010000006.1 GCA_017417025.1 Paludibacteraceae bacterium
AGATGGTAGCCGGCGGCACTTACTCAGTAATAGAGAAAGGCGAAGGCGGCGGTACTGTCACTCCTGTTGAGCCGGAAGGTGACGAGGTGACAGTTGCACAGGCACTGGAGGTTATTGCGGCACTGGCAGAGAACGGCAAGACCGAGTCTGTTTACACCGTGACGGGCTATGTGACCAATATCAAGACCGCTTACAGCAGCCAGTATAACAACATCACATTGGAGATAGCCGACACGAAGGGGGGCACTCCTATACTGACCCTGTTCAGGGTTAAGCCCAATGCCGACAGCGACCAGGCAGTTGTAGCCGGCGACAAGGTACAGGCAGTAGGTCAGTTGCAGCGCTATGTTGCCAACGGCAATGAGACTCCTGAGATGGTAGCCGGCGGCACTTACTCTGTAATAGAGAAAGGCGAAGGCGGTGGTACTACCCCCGTGCAGCCTACAGGTGACGAGATTTCTGTTTCAGACGCTCTGACCCTTATCAACGGTCTGACCGAGAACGGCAAAACCGATGTGACTTACACAATAATGGGTTATGTGGTTGCCATCACAACCGAATACAGCGACCAGTACAACAACATCACCTTCACTATCGCCGACACTAAGGGCGGCACAGTTACTGTCACTGTCTTCCGCGTTAAGCCGACTTCTGACTCTGACAAGGCTGTCGCCGTAGGTGACAAGATTGTCGTTACAGGTCAGTTGCAGCGTTATGTAGCCAACGGCAAGGAGACTCCCGAGACAGTTGCAGGCGCAACCTTCTATATAATAGAGAAGGGCGAAGGCGGCGGTTCGGTTACTCCTGCCAACCCCAACTACTACCAGAAAGTGACAACTCCGATTGCCAACTGGGCAGGACGCTATCTCATTGTTTATGAGCCCAAGGGACTCGCCTTCAACGGCGGACTTGACCAGCTTGACGCTGCAGGCAACTCCATTGAAGTTGAGATTGAGAACGACCGCATAGCCGTTACCGACGAGACCAAAGCCGCCGAGTTCACCATTGCTGCTTACGGCAAAGGCTACTCGATAAAGAGCGCTTCGGGACGCTATATAGGTCAGGAGGACAACAAGAACGGACTGAAAGCTTACAAGAGCGACGAAATACTCAACCTCATCGCCCTTGACGCAGACGGCGCTGTAATAAAGAGTGCGGGTGCTTACCTGCGCTACAATGCAGCTTCCAACAACCGCCGCTTCCGTTACTACCAGTCGTCCACCTATACACGCCAGAAGACCGTGCAGCTCTATCGTATCATGGACGGTTCAGAGACTCCTGTTACACCGCAGCCTACCGGCAACGAGATAACTGTAGCAAAGGCTCTTGAGGTCATCAACGGTCTTGCTTCGGGCGCAACCTCAACCGCCGATTACACTGTTACCGGCTATGTTACCAACGTGAAGACCGCTTACAGCGCTGACTACAACAACGTGACTCTGGAAATTGCTGACACTAAGGGCGGCAGTCCGATACTGACTCTGTTCCGCGTCAAACCCAATGCAGAGGCCGACAAGACTGTGGCAGTTGGCGACAAAGTGACCGCAACCGGCAAACTGCAGCGTTATGCAGCCAACGGCAACGAGACTCCCGAAATGGCAGCCGGCGGCACTTACTCCGTAATAGAGAAGGGTGAAGGCGGCGGCACCACTCCCACTCCGGTTAATCCTGAGGGCGAGGAAGTGAATGTTGCAAAGGCTCTCGAGATACTTGCAGGTCTTGCCTCCGGCGCGAAGACCGATGCCAAGTACACCGTAACAGGCTATGTTACCTCTATCAAGGACCAGTACAGCGACCAGTACAATAACATCTCCATCTACATCGGCGACACGAAGAACGCCACTGACGTGCTATTGCTCTACCGCGTTAAGCCGAATGCCGATGCAGACAAGCAGGTGGCAGTAGGAGACAAAGTGACGGCTGTCGTGCAACTCTATCGCTACCAGCAGGCTTCAGGCGACCTTATGGAGACCGTAGCCGGAGGCACCTACTCCGTCATCGAGAAGAACGACGGTACAGACGGTCCTGATCCCGTAGATCCTGTAGATCCTGCAAAGGATGCTATCTCTGTGGCTGATGCTCTTGCCGCTATTGCTGGTCTGGCAGAGAACGGCAAGACCGAGTCTGTATGCAAGGTTGTCGGTTATGTAATAGCCGTTACTGATCCGTTCAACAGCCAGTATGGTAACATCACCTTCACCATCGGCGACACTAAGGATGCCACCTCCACTCTCACGCTCTTCCGCGTCAAACCCAATGCCGATAGCGACAAGGAGGTTAAGTCTGGCGACCGTGTAGTGGCAGTCGGACAACTCCAGCGCTTTGTCAAGGACGGCAAGGAGACTCCTGAGATGGTAGCCGGCGGCACATACTCCGTAGTGCCCGAAACAGCACTTGAGGATGCAGAGCTCAACAGCGGTGACGGCAAGTTCGTCATCGACGGACAGCTTGTCATCATCCGCGGCGGCATTTGGTACAACGCACAAGGACTTATCTTGCGCCGTTAAGTACCACAACAGACAGAGCACAGGCTCTGAAATAACAAAGAAGCGGCATGAAAAGCCGCTTCTTTGTTATCGCTCCGCAGGTGATGCCGGAGCAAGGGCGCAAAGGCGGAAAACCTGCAAGGAATAACCTGAATGCCCTCTTGAAAACGGCAAAAGACAAGAGGAAATACAAAAAATGCAAGATTTATTTGCATATATGCACAAAAAGCCGTATCTTTGCACGCTCAACTATAGTGGGTTAGACTGCAATAAGTAAGAGCAACACTGATACAACCAACTGAAAACAATCTAAATACAAGAGAATATGTATATTGCATTAACTGTTTTTATCGTATTTGTAGCCATCCTGCTCATCCTTTTGGTGCTCGTACAGAATAGCAAGGGAGGCGGTTTGGCAGCAGGTTTCGCAAGCGGCAACCAGGTGATGGGTGCCCCGCGTACGGCAGACTTCCTTGAGAAAGCAAGCTGGACCCTTGCGGCCGTGATAGTGTTCGCAAGCGTTATCGCCGTCGGTATCAGCAAAGGTCAGAACGAGCGTAATGCCGAAGGCAGTGCTATTACAGAGCAGGTAGAAGAAGCTGCTTCCACTCTGCCGCAGATGGCAGCAGAAGAGGCTCCGGCCGGCGAGGAATAACCTACCGCCGTCAGAAGCGCGTGCCGGACTGCCGTGACCGCCGCAAACCGCCTGCCAGACAGAGCAGCATGTAAAGCGGATAGAGCAGTTCGAGCAAAATGGCTGAAAAGAGGGATGCAGAGTTGTCCCTCTTTTTTATTAGTGCATACTCGCAGGGAAACTTGATGAGGATAACAGGCGGGCAGAGCACCTGCATTATGTTGGCGGCTACAATTGCCGCCCCGCACAGGCGTATGTCCCTGTCGGTGTAATGTCCGCTTTTGCCGGCCCAGCGCATGCGCTGCTTGAGCAAGGAGTGCACATCGGGGCAGGGAGTGACCTCTGCCGTCAGTTCCTCGCTGTCGGCCACAGCTATGCGCAGGCCGCGCCGCTTGAAAGACTGCAGGAGGAACATGTCGTCGCCGCTTGGCAGCTCGGGGTGCAGGTCGCTGTAGCTTTCGAGCCAGCGCTCGCGGCGCACCACCAGATTGGCCCCGCTGCACATCACAGCCCTGCCGCGGCGGGCGGACTCTATCGTAAGCTGCTGTATGGCTGCATATTCGGTTTGCTGCAGCCGCTCAATAAGGCTCCCCATGCCGCTGTTCATCTTTAGAGGGAGTATCAGCATGTCGGGACAGCCGAGTTGCTGCAGCAAGCGGCCCATACCGCTCTCAGTGACGGCAGGCGGCACTACATCGTCGTCCATCATCCATATATAGTCGGTGTCTGCAACTCCGGCAAGACGCAGGAGTGCATACTTCTTCCCGCGATTGTCGTCGTTGATACCACGGCGCGGAACAATCACCTTGACTGAAGGCGGGGCGGAACTCATCTGTTTTTTTTCATTAGTGCACGTGTGGCAATGCCCAGTTGCGGAACGAACTTGGGGTAGGATTTCCTGATGCACTTCATGTCGTCGGTAGGCAGGTCGGCGGCCATAAGAGCCATGGCTATACGGTGGTCGTGGCGTGCAGACAGTTTCCCTGCACAGATGTCGTTTATGGCGGCAAGCCGGTCGCTCTCTTTAAGGCGGAGCGACAGCGTACCTGATGCCTGCAGTTCCACGTTAAGCCTGTGGCATGTGACAGCCACTGCGGGATAGAGGTCGGGTATGTCCTCAAAGTCCACCTGCAGACAGGCGGCGTGCTTCCCGCCTCCGCAAATTACCACTCCTTCTTCGTTTTCGGTTGTTTCTACTCCCAGAGAGGCGAATATCTCTGCAGCGCGGCGGTCCCCCTGCATTGAATCGAGGTGCAGGCCCGGCATGCAGATAGCGTCAGAGTCAGGGTGCAGAGCCGCCCACTCGTACCAGAAAGCGGCTGCCGACCAGTCTTTCCCGACAGGCCTGTTGCGCATCAGCTCATAGTCTTCTATACACGCGCGCGTGATATCTATATAAGGTGAGCGGCTGTCGGTAGTCACTTCCTGCCCAATCAGCATCAGGGCAGAGACGAACTGCGAGGAGAGCGGTGTGCCCAGTGTGCACACCGTCCCCTTCAGTTGCTTGCCGGTTATGTGCAACGGCGGGTATTCGTCTTTGTCGAGATACTCAATCTCTGCGCCTAATCTGCAAAGCGCCTCAACGAGTTGTCCTATAGGGCGCTGCCTCATCCTCGGTTCGCCTGTGAGGGTAACGTCGCAGCCCTGTGTGGCTGCACAATAGGCGGTCAGGAAGCGCATCGCTGTCCCGCAATTGTGCAGGTTGAGGGTTAAAGGCATTGGCGAATAGCGCAACTTGTAGAGCGCGTCGTGCATCAGCTTCACATCTTCAGGCGCGTCAGGCATTACCTCCATCATGGGGTCTCTGTGCAAAGCCTGGAGCACCAGCAGCCTGTTGGCAATGCTCTTTGATATGGGCAGATTTATGGTCAGCACAATGTTGAAGTTCAGTTGATGTCAGGCAGGTCGGAGTAGTCGCGGCTGTAGCGCAGGTGCTGTGCCACATAGCCCTCCGAGTAGTCAATGCGCACATCGGTGATGTTGCCGTCCTTGTCCTTCACGGGAGTGTAAACAGGATTGACGAAGCCCTTGTAGGGAGCAAGGTCAAGACGTGCATAGCGCTCCAGTATCTCTTTGTGAAGTTCCTGATTCACCTTCACTGCGTAGGTCTCCACCATCTGCTTGGCGGCTGCATAGTCGCCTTCGGAGGTGATGCGCTGTATTTCGCGGAGCAACTCGCCATACAAGCGGCGGAGCCCCTCATAGTCGTTCACCTGCAGGTAGTGCTTGCCGTCGCGCTCTATTATCTCCACTTCCTTGTCTGCCGCATGTTCATACACCCAGTTGGCTATCAGCTGGCGGTTGCGCATGTGTGCCTCCTCAATGTCTTTGCCGGGCTCAATGCGCACCAGCTGTGTCATAAGGCCGTTCATCATCTGCTGGTAATAGCCGGCTTTGTAGGCATCGGGGTCAGGGAGCAGTCCCAGTTCGACGAGCTTGTTGTCGGCCAGATAGTAGAGCCCGAAGAGGTCGGCGCGTGCTTCCTCTATGGTGGACGCATGCTCTTTAAGCGCATCTTTGGTTACGCCCGGCATCAGTTTGCCTGAACCGTGCCCCACACACTCGTGCAGGTCGGTATGGAGGTCACTGCACAGCACTCCGTATTCCTCATACAGGCGGCGTATATCGTCGTCCACCATGAACTCTTCGTTGAAGCCGTTGCCTTTGGCCGCCTCGTTGTAAGCGTGGGCGAGGTTGTCTATTGTCACCGACTTGCTGCCGTACTCTTTGCGGATCCAGTTGGCGTTGGGCAGGTTGATGCCTATTGGCGTGGCGGGATAGCAGTCGCCGCCGAGCATAGCTGCCGTAATTACTTTGGCGCTTACGCCCTTCACCTCCTCTTTCTTGTACTGGGGGTCGGTGGTGGAGTGGTCTTCAAACCACTGGGCGTTGGCAGAAATGGTCTGTGTGCGCTTGGTTGCTTCAAGGTCTTTGAAGTTCACCATCGACTCCCATGTGCCTGTTATGCCGAGCGGGTCGGAGTAGGTCTCCGTAAAGCCGTTTACATAGTCCACGCGGCTTTCAAGGTCCTTCACCCATGCAATGCAGTATTCGTTGAAGGTCTTGAGGTCACCGGTCTTGTTGAAGTCAATCATCTTGCTTATAGCGGTGCGCTGCTCGTTGGTCTCGGCATACTGCAGAGCTTTTTCAAGGTTCTCCACCACCTTTGCCAGAGCCTCGGAGTAGAGTCCGCCTACCTTATATACGCGCTCTTTGATTACGCCGTCCTCTTTCACCAATTGCGAGTTGAGTCCTATCCACAGCGGCTCAGCGGAGTTGTCTTTGTGCTCCGCATACCATTGTTCGGCCTCTGCCTGGGTCACTCCTTCGCCGTAGTAGTTGCCGGCGGAAGCTGCTATAAGGTCTTCGCCGTCAGCCTGCGACATGCGTTTTGCCATAATGCCGGGCACGAACATGACATCTTTCACTTCTTCGTCAAGCTGTGTGCCTGTGGCGGCAAGTGCTGCATCAAACCACTCGCGTGTGAACTCCGGCAGGAACTTGTCTTCGGAGTAGTGGTGGTGTATGCCGTTGGAGAACCACACGCGCTTGAGGTATTTCTCCAGCAGTGCGAACTGCGGGTCCTGTTTGTCGGCATAGTTAATATATACCTGCTCCAGAGCGCGTCGTATGCGCAGGTTGTAGCGGCAGTTCTGGTCATACAAGATGTCGCGTCCGTGCAATGCAGCCTCGGAGAGATAATACAGCAGAGTCTTCTGCTGCACGTTGAGCGACTCAAAGTCGGGCACTTTGTAGCGCAGGACTTCCAAATCATAGAATTTGTCCACGTTGTAGTTGAATGTCGGTTGTTGTTTTGTGCAGCCCGCTATGAGTATCAGTGCGGGGAGCATGAGGAGTGATTTTTTCATAAGTTATAGAGGTTTATATTCTGTCCAGGACGGTCTTTACCAGTTCGCGTATGCGGGGCTTGTAGTCGGTGTTGGCAGCTTCTGCTTTGCGCTGTGCGATAACGCAGCAGACAGTCATGGCTTTGTGACCCATGTGAAGTGCGAGTCCGGCAATGCAGCTGCCCTCCATCTCGTAGTTAGTGATGCGCTGACCCTGATAGCGGAAGGCAGTGATGCGCTCGTTGATATCCTCAACGGCAATGGGTACGCGCAGCACGCGTCCTTGCGGTCCGTAGAAGCCGTTGGCGGCTATGGTGCAGCCCTGCATCATGTCTTTGCCTATGCGCCCGACAAGTTCTTCGTCAGCGCTGACCACATAGGGGACGGCCGCTTTGGCGGGGTAGTGGATAAAGTCCACGAGGGCTTTCTCGAATCCGAGGTCCGATAGCTTGTCGCGGTCGTGGTAGAACGCCAGCACTCCGTCGAAGCCGATGCTTTTTCTGCTTACGAGGAATGTGCCGAGGGGAATGTCCTCTTGCATACCGCCGCACGTGCCGACGCGCACAATCTCAAGTTGGCGGTGCTGTTCTTTCTCCGTGCGGGTGTTGAAGTCGATGTTGGCAAGTGCGTCCAGTTCGTTCATTACGATGTCGCAGTTGTCGGTGCCGATGCCGGTTGAAACGCAGGTGATGCGTTTGCCGTTGTAGCGTCCGGTGATGGTGTGGAACTCGCGGCTCTGTATGTCGCACTCAATGCTCCCTTCGTCGAAGAAGGAAGCCACCATGTTCACCCTGTCCTGGTCGCCGACCAGAATGATTTTGCCGGCAAGGAACTCGGGTTTGAGGTGCAGATGGAAAGCGGAGCCGTCATCGTTGATTATCAGCTGGCTTGCAGGAAAGTGTCGCATAATATATATAGTGTTTTCTTCTTTTTATAATGTGAATAATATTGCGTGATATGTTACTCCGCTTGGCTTAGGCTTCCCCTCCTCCGAAAGACATGGGTATGGTGGAGCCCGGTGCGGGTTGCCCCGGCAGTGTTATTTTGCCGAACTGTTGCTCGTATTTGCTTATGTTGTCCTGGAGAGCGAAGAGGAGCCGCTTGGCATGCTCGGGAGCCATAACAATACGCGAGCGTACAGCCGCCTGCTGTATTCCCGGCATCATCTGCGCGAAGTCGATGACGAACTCTGAAGAGGAGTGTGATATTACTGCGAGGTTGGCGTAGGTGCCCTGCGCCATCTCGGGAGTGAGGTTGATATTCAGTTTCTTTTCTTCCATAATAGAGGTTGTTTTTACTTTTTTTATGTCAATATGATGTTTGTTGTTGTTTTGTCAGCAAGGTGTTTACCAATAGACGTGTTTGCTCTTTGGCAGCATCAGTATCCAGAGAGTGAGCAGCGGGAAGGCGATGTCCCAGAAAGCCGTTTCGAGTCCGGGCTTGGGCACTCCCATGCGTCCGGCGCTCACCCGCATGACGGTCAGCTGCATAAGCAGCCTTGCCACATACAACCCCGCCGCCGCGCACTGAAGTTGCCAACTGCCGATGCACAGCATGGTGATGAGGAGTCCGTACCACGCAGCGCGGCTCAAAGGCTCTATGCAAAGTCTGATTTTGCTGCCTGTTTTGTAGAGGCCGGACACGCTCAAGTGCCTTTTCCGCTGCTGATACCACTCCGCCCACGTATGTTTGGGCACCGACCATGTGATGCTTTCTTCAGTCCGGACCACCGCCGTGTTTTTCTTTCCGGCGAAGCGGTTGACGAGCAGGTCGTCGTCACCGGCACGGGCTACAGGCAGATGTGCAAAGCCCTGCCGCTCCATAAACAGCGATTTGCGGTAGGACAGGTTGCGTCCGACTCCCATATAGGGATGGCTGGCTGCCGCCATGCCGAGATACTGCAGAGCAGTGAACAGCGTCTCATACTGTATGAGCCTGTTGAGGGCACTTTTCTCCTTGAAGTAGGCCCCGAGCCCGAGCACCACTTCCGTCCTGTCGGACCGTCTGTATGGCTCCGTCATTTCGCGTATCCAGTCGGGCGAAGCGGGGCAGCAGTCAGCATCAGTGAAGAGAAGGTACTCGTATCGGGCGGCTTTTACCCCCAGCGTGAGTGCCAGTTTCTTGCTGCTCAGTATGCGTGCCTGCCGCGGGACAAAGGTCGTTTTCAGTCTCGGATAGCGCGCCGCATATTCGTCAAGCACCTCCTGCGTCCCGTCCTCCGAGCCGTCGTTCACCACAATGACCTCGAATTCGGGATAGTCCTGCTCAAGCAGCTGATGGAGATAGTTGCGCAGGTTGTTTTCTTCGTTGCGTGCAGCCACAATGACCGACACCCCTGTTTCTTTCTGCGGGTTGTCTTCTTCTTTTTTAGTGTCAGGTGGCAGCACGAGAAGGCTCTTTCTGCGCACGAGCATGTAACGGAGCCAGAACCACATCTGGTACAGCATAACAGCCGCTGCACCGGCAAGCAGATAGAGCCAAAGGCGGGGTATGTAGTCAATCAGTTCAGTCATTTGTCATAGACGAGGCGTATGTTATCCACCCAGAGGGTGTTGCCGTCATGCCCCACGAACGCTTCGTAATATCCTGAGGCAATGTTTATTATCATGTGTGTAGGAGTTGTGCCTTCCGCAGCCCATCCGCTTTCTTCTATGGGGACGATACTGCCTTTGCTGTTCATGGCGCGGCGCATGTCGGAAAGGCCGAGTTCGGCGGGGTATTTCCTGTACAAGGGTGTGTCAGTGATGTCGCCGTAGTGGAGTGGGACTTTGTGGTTGTTGACCCATGCGGTCTGGTCCTTAGAGAAGCGCTCGTAGCCTGTAGCCACCCGCTCTGCGTGTATTCTGCCTTCTGCATCTTCCCACCGGCGCTGCAGGACGATGTAAGCCTGTGCTTCGTCGTGGCCTTCAAGAGTCTTGGGCTTGGAGAGGCCTTTGGCGTGGACTATGGTGTTTTCGGGTGAGACTTTCGCTTTGTAGTCGAACATGAGGGCGGCGGGGAATTTTGTGAAAGGGACTCCGAAGTCGATGTTCTGGTACGGGTCTTTCTGTGTTTTGATAGGCTCAATGGTGCGTCCGGTGAACAATGTTCCTGCGACAAGGACACGTATGTCGAAAATGCCGAGTGCGCGTACTACTTCAAGCTTGCTGTCCATGCGGCAGCAGTATCCGTGCTCTGCATCTCTGTACTCGGGGCGGAGCGTTCCGCTGCCTTTCTCTACGCCCAGGACTTTGGCGTAGGCGTTGCTCGGACTCCAGATGTTCCCTTTTTTGCCATACTCAAACGGTGCATTGATGCGTATGGTGTCAGCGGGAGCAACGGCATAGAGAACGGCTGTTTTCCCGCCCAATATGGCTGACTCTTTGATGTATCTTACCGCCCACTGCTCGAAGTCGGCATAAGGCAGGAGTTCGGTGCGCTCGGCCGAAACAAGCGGGCAAAGGGCAACAAGGAGGATGGTTATTATGCTCTTTTTTGTCATACAAGTGCTAATTATTTTGCAAAGTTAAGCTTTTTTTTGCATATATGCAAATTTATTTGTACTTTTGCATGAAAAAATACGCCAATGACATGAATTCATTAGGAGATAAGCTGGTTTTCACCTCTTTCGGTGAGTCGCATGGAGCCGCAGTGGGCGGTGTGCTTGACGGAGTGCCTTCGGGCGTGGCGATAGACATGCCGCTTGTCCGGCATGAACTTGTCCGGCGCAGCGGCAGGGGTGCAGAAGGCGTGTCCGCCCGCGCGTCAAGAGAGCCCGATGAGGTGGAGTGGCTGAGCGGCGTGACAGAGAAGGACGGCGTGTTGGTAACGCTGGGCACGCCTGTGGCTTTCATTATCCGCAACGCCGATGCGCGTCCGGAGGACTACGAAGTGCTGCGTCACACTTTCCGTCCCGGGCATGCGGACTTTGTGTATGAAGCCAAATACGGCATCAGGGACTGGCGCGGCGGTGGGCGTGCTTCGGCTCGCGAGACGGCGGCACGTGTGGTGGCCGGCTCTGTAGTAAGGCCTCTGCTTGCAGAGAAGGGTATAGAGATAAGTGCGGAACTTGTGCAGGTAGGCGAAGAGAGAGACAAGGCGCGCTTTGAGGCATTGCTCAGGGAGATAAAGGGGGACGGAGACTCTGTGGGGGGCATTGTTTCGTGCACCGTAACGGGGTTGGCAGCCGGCGCAGGAGAGCCCGTTTTTGACAAACTGCAGGCGCGTCTTGCCTACGCCGTTATGAGCATCAACGGCTGCAAGGGTTTTGAGTACGGCACAGGCTTTGAGGGAGTTGCACTGCGCGGGTCAGAGATATGGCATCCGGGGGAAGCGCCTTCGCCTGCTTCGGGAGGTATAGAGGGGGGCATATCAAACGGGCTTCCGCTCAGTTTCCGCTGCGTGTTCAAGCCTGCAGCGACAATAGGCAAACTCTACAAGGGACGGCACGATGCGTGCATTGCCGTGAGAGCGGTGCCCGTGGTGGAGGCGATGACGGCACTTACGATTGCCGATTTCGTGCTATAAGCGGCATGCGGGCGTAATGTCCTGTGCGGCAGAGAGTCAGCGCAGGTCGTTGATGAAAGCGGAAGGAAAATCGTCGGCGGATAGGACAAACGGCGAAGAGACAGAGGCTGCGGAACTATTGACCGAAGCCGAGGCGGCAGCGTCAGCGGGAGAGGAGAGCCAACGCGGAGCTTTGAAGGTGAGAAGTGTGGTGGTTTTTGTTTCGCGCAGTTCGACTGAGAGCGGCATGAGGTCGGCGTTGCGGACGCGTAGAGTGATAGTGCGGACCCCGTCGAGCAGTGAGGCGGGAGAATAGTCTTGTGCGACAGAAGCCGGCATTCCGCCTGCAGGAGCAGTGGAGGCGGAAGAGTTCTTCGGGGACAGGGTAATGACTGTCTCCGAATTGTTTTTTGCTGCGCGCTCAGCGGCATTGCAGAGAGGAACGAGAGCCTTAACAAAGAGAAGGGGATTGGTCTGCCGCAGGTCCTCGGCGGAAGGGTTGGATATTGTGAGTTCGTCGGCTTCGGGCTGGTAGATAAAGAGCGCACTGCCGTCGTAAGCGGCAGTGATACCGAGCATCTCCGCGCGGAAGAGTTCGCCCTGCATGAGCAGCGAGCCGGAGTAGGTGATGGGCTGCGAGTCGGGAGCAGTGACGGAGAGAGAGACATCGGACTTCAGAGTCTGCTGCGAGAGTGCCGAAAGCAGCGAGGTGAGTATGGAGAGGAGCAGGGTTTTCATATCGGTTGTGTGGTATTTAAGGCAGGTTTTTGAAGGCTTTATCTATCGTGTATCTATCGTATATCTATCGTGTATCTATCGTATATCTGTCGTGACAGACAGCGGAAAGGCAGCGGGAGGGCGGCGGTGGGCTACAGATTGAGGTCTTTCAGAATACGGTCGAGTGAGTCGAGGTCCTGAATAAGGACATCGCGACCTTTTGGGCCTTTGTTTGGACCTACAATGCCTGCCGCCTCCAGTTGGTCGGAGAGTTTTCCTGCGCGGTTGTAACCGATTTCGAAAGCACGCTGGAGTCGTGAGGTGGAGCCTTCCTGCTTTGTGACTACGTATCGCGCCACGTCAGCGAACATGGGGTCAAGCCGTTTCATGTCCACAGAACCTGGGGCAAGAGCTTCGCCTTCAGCGCCTTCGGGCACATACTCAGGCAGCTGGTAAGGCTGGAAGTAATGCTGCTGCGCGGATATGTGCTCAACAATCTTGTCCACTTCGGGTGTATCGACAAAAGCGCACTGGATACGCGTGACAGTGGCGTTGCCGGCATAGAGTGAGTCTCCTCGTCCGATAAGTTGTTCCGCTCCTTTGGCATCGAGGACGGTGCGCGAGTCAATGACAGACTGCGTGCGGAGTGCGATGCGGGTGGGGATGTTGGCTTTGATGACACCTGTGACGATATTGACGGATGGGCGCTGTGTGGCGAGAATCATGTGCATGCCCACGGCGCGCGCTTTCTGTGTTATACGCGCGATAGGTGTCTCGACCTGTTTGCCCGCCTGCATGATGAAGTCGCCGTACTCGTCGATGATGATGACGATGTAAGGGAGGAAGCAGTGGTGGAGCGAGTCGGCAACAAGTTTCTCCGGGTTGAGGCGGCGGTTGATGAACTTGTCGTTGTAGTCCTCGAGGTTGCGAACGCCTGCATCCATAAGGAGTTTGTAGCGGTTCTCCATCTCAATGACGAGGGAGTTGAGTGTGTTGATGACGCGGTCGCACTCAGTGATGACAATCTGCTCGGGGTCAGTGTCCGGCATGGCGGCGAGGTAGTGGCGTATGAGCGGTTTGTATGGTGCGAATTCGACCATTTTGGGGTCCACCATGACAAGCTTGAGCTCTGCCGGGTGCTTTTTGTAGAGCAGGGACGTGATGATGGCGTTGATGGCGACTGACTTACCCGTGCCGGTTGCTCCTGCGACGAGGAGGTGCGGCGTTTTGGCGAGGTCGAACATGAAAACCTCGTTGGTAATTGTTCTGCCGTAGGCAATAGGCAGGCGCATCTTGTGCTCTTCCTGGAAGCGCTTGGAGGCAATGACGGAGTGCATTGAGACGACCTGCGGCTTCTCGTTGGGGACTTCAATGCCGATGGTTCCTTTGCCCGGCATAGGTGCGATGATACGTATGCCTGTGGCGGAGAGAGACATCATTATGTCGTTCTCAAGCGCCTGTATTTTGGCGACGCGGATACCTGCTTTTGGGACAATCTCGTAGAGGGTGACGGTGGGGCCGACTGTGGCTTTGATGGACTCTATTTCGATGCCATAGTTGCGCAGAGTGGTGACTATGCGGTTGGCGTTAGCCTGCTGCTCTTCCTGGTTGATGACGGGTGCAGTCTCGTTGTCATATACTTTGAGCAGGTCGAGCGAGGGAAAGACGTAGGTCTCGAGGTCTTTGCGCGGGTCGTATGGGCCGAGTGTGCGAAGGAGGTATTCGGGGTCCTGCTCGGAGAGTTCGACCTCTTTCACTTCGTTGAAGCCGAGTTGCGCGGCAGGGTCGTGTTCTTCCTGTTCTTCCGGCTTTTCTGGTGTTTCTGGGCCTTCAGGCGTATCGGTAGTGTCGTTGTTGTCAGGGTCGTCGATGCCGACAGGGGGCTCGATGGTAACAATGATGTCGCCGGTGTCAGTCTGCGTGAGCGGCTGCGTGTTGGCGGGGTCGAGAATGATGTCGATGGTGGTTGGGGCATCGGGCGAGTCGGGCTCGTCGGGAGTATCGGGAGTGTCTGGAGAGTCTGGAGTATCGGGGGTGATGACCTCAACCGGCTTGGGCTTGGGTGTAAAGAGCTGCTTTAGCCATGCTCCGAACTGCTGCATGCGGGGGATAAAACTGCGGTCGGTGATGATGAGGAAGATGACGAGAAGCAGGGCAAGGAGAATAATCATGCCGAGCGTGTGCACATAGGAGAAGAGCAGATTCCCCCAATATGAGCCGAAAGCTCCTCCGAGGCGGAAGAAGCCGTTCCAGCCGCTGACAATCTGCACAAACCCGAGTAGTACTGCCCCCCAGACAAGCCAGAAAAGCGAGCAGAAGAAGAATCGGAAGCCGGCTTTGCCGACATTTAGCAGGCGCAGGCCATAGAGCGCCAGCATGACGACAAAGCAGAAAGAGAGAAGCCCGAAGCCGTTGTCAATGAATGCGCGCGCCACATAAGCCCCAGGGAGACCGAGTGTGTTGCTGATGTCAAGCCTTGTTTCCGCTCCGCCTCCTTTTTCAAGGACAGAGAAGTCGCTTTTGCCTGTGAAGAAGAAGCTGACAAAAGCGATTGTGAGTATGAGCGCTACGGCACAGAGGAGCACTCCGCAGACGGCTCGAGTGCGCGAGTCGGCGAAAAAAGACTTCAGTTTCTCCAAGAAAGAAGGGGATGAGGCTGTTATTTTTATGGCGGAGCCGTCCTGCTCCACAGCGGCATTTTTGGTTGAACGACGCGGCATATTTCTGCAAAAAAAGTGTTATACGTGATACAAGTGTGCAAAAAGCATGCAAAGATACAAAAGAAAGTCGGAAAAATAAAAAAAAGAGGAGAAAAAAACGTTTTTCGGCAAAAAGAAGCGTTTTTGCAAAGAAAAGCGAAAAAAGATTTGCCCATATCGGAAATAATGCTTAATTTTGCGGGCTTTTTTGTGTAACCGCAATAATGTCAGGAACTATAAGCCATGATGGTATAGCAGAAAGCGTGCGCGACGGTTTAGTGAGCGTGCGCATAATGCAGTCGGGCTCGTGTGCCGCGTGCGAGGCGCGCCAGATGTGCGTGTCCGCGGACAACAGGGAGAAAGTGATAGAGGCGGTATGTACTGATGCAGGAATAAAGGCAGGGGATCGCGTGAGAGTGCATGTTCGCGAGCGGTTGGCGTGGCGTGCGGTGCTGCTGGCCTATGTGCTGCCTTTTGTGGTTCTTGCCGGTGTGCTTGCTGGCTTGCAGTTGTCAGGCAAAGGCGAGGCTGCGGCCGGAGCGGGTGCATTGTGTGCCGTGGGCGTTTATTACATAGTGCTGAGCCTTTTCAAGGGGCGGCTGAAGAAGAGTTTCACGTTCACGGCGGAGAAGGTAGAGGAAAATAACTAAAACAAAATAAACAACATGAACCTGATTGTGATTTCTTTGCTTGTTCTGGGTATCACGGGTCTTGCAGCGGCATTGCTGCTTTACCTGACCGCCCGGAAATTCAAGGTGGAGGAAGACCCCCGCATCGATGAGGTGCAGGAAGTTCTGCCTGGCGCCAACTGCGGCGGCTGCGGTTTTGCCGGTTGCCGTGCTTTGGCCGAAGCCTGCGTCAAGGCTGACAGTCTGGACGGTCTGCTCTGCCCTGTAGGCGGTGCTCCGGTAATGGAGAAAATCGGGGCAATCCTCGGCATGGAGGCAGCTGCGAGCGAGCCTAAGATAGCCGTGGTGCGCTGCAACGGAGTATGCGAGGCCCGTCCCCGCACGAGTGAGTACAACGGTGTGAAGAGCTGCCGGATACAGCACAACCTGTATGTCGGCGAGACTGCCTGTCCGTTTGGCTGTCTTGGCTGCGGCGACTGCGCAGCCGCCTGCCAGTTTGACGCTCTTCATATCAATCCGCAGACGGGTCTGCCGGAAGTGGATGAGGAGAAGTGCGTAGCCTGCGGCAAGTGCGTGAGTGCCTGCCCGCGCAACATCATCGAGTTGCGCAAGAAAGGTCCGAAAGGACGCAGGATGGTGGTCAAGTGCGTGAACAAAGACAAAGGTGCAGTGGCGCGCAAGGCATGTCTAAACGCGTGCATCGGCTGCGGCAAGTGCCAGAAAGAGTGCCCGTTTGAGGCGATAGTGATAGAGAACAACGTGGCTTACATAGACTGGGAAAAGTGCCGTTTGTGCCGCAAGTGTGAGTCTGTGTGCCCGACAGGAGCGATACATGCAGTGAACTTCCCGCCGCGCAAGCCTGCCGGTGAAGCGGAAGGTCAAAAGCCGGTAGTCGAAGGTCAAAAGTCGAAAGTCGAAAGCACGGAGGCGAAAGCGGAAAGCGGAGTACAGGCAGAACCTAAAAAAGAGGAGGCAAAGGCATGAAAACATTCAGAATAGGCGGCGTACACCCGCATGACAACAAAATCTACAGCGCGCACCAGCCGATTCGCGAATGCGCATTGCCAGAGAAGGCCATTATTCCCCTTGTGCAGCACATAGGTGCTCCGGCACAGCCTGTTGTGGAGAAAGGCCAGAAAGTGAAAGTGGGCGAACTGATAGCCAAAGCCGGCGGTTTTGTGAGTGCCAACATCCACTCTCCGGTGAGCGGCACAGTGACCAAGATAGACAGCACCACTGATGCTTGGGGCATGAAGATGCCTGCTATTTTCATAGACGTAGAGGGCGACGAGTGGGTTGAGACCATTGACCGCTCGACGGACGTGATACGCGAGTGCACACTGGAGCCGAAAGAGATAATAGACCGCATAACGGAGGCCGGCATAGTGGGTCTGGGCGGAGCCTGCTTCCCCACACACGTGAAGCTGCTTCCTCCTCCAGGCAAGAAGGCCGAAGTGCTGATAGTGAACGGAGTAGAGTGCGAGCCATACCTGACCTGCGACCACCAGCTGATGCTGGAGCACGGTGAGGAGATAATGACCGGCATACAGATACTTATGCGGGCGTTGGGAATCCAGAAGGCCGTGATAGGCATAGAGAAGAACAAGCCCGATGCTATAGCCCGCATGCAGGAACTGGCATCGCGGACTCTTGGCGTGAAAGTGCAGCCGCTGAAACTCAAATACCCGCAGGGCGGTGAGAAACAGCTGATAGACGCATGTATCCGCCGTCAGGTGCCGAGCGGCGCTCTGCCTATAGAGGTTGGTGCAGTGGTGGACAACGTGGCTACCATTTATGCCGTGTATGAGGCAGTGCAGAAGCACAAACCCCTGATAAGCCGTGTGATGACAGTGACGGGCAAGAGTCTTGAGCGCCCCGGAAACTACAGTGTGCGTTTCGGCACCCCGCTGACACAGGTTGTGGCGGAAGCCGGCGGCGTACCTGAGGACACAGGCAAGATAATAGGCGGCGGCCCGATGATGGGACGCGCAATGAACAACATCGACATGCCTGCCAACAAGCGCGTGAGCGGTCTGCTCTTCCTGCCCGAGGCCGAAAGCCGCCGCACGGAGCCTGAGAACTGCATCCGCTGCGGCAAGTGCGTGAGTGCCTGCCCGATGGGACTTGAGCCGTATCTGCTCAGCAAACAGGCAGAGATGCAGATGTGGGACGAGATGGAGAAGCACGATGTAATGGACTGCATAGACTGCGGCTGCTGTCTCTTCACCTGCCCGAGCCACCGTCCGCTGCTGGACTACATACGCATGGGCAAAGCCACCGTGGGAGGCATCATCCGCGCCCGCGCACAAAAGAAATAACGTAAAGAACAGGACCTTGTAAAGACAACAATATGAAACCATTGATTGTAGCTCCGGCTCCGCACGTCCACAGCGGCGACAGCGTCCGGAAAAACATGCTCCTTGTGATAGCCGCGCTGATACCCGCATACGCGGTCAGCGTAGTGTCTTTCGGCTGGGGGGCGTTGATAACCATGTTGATAAGCGTGGCAGCCTGTGTGCTGACTGAATGGCTTATTGCCAAATACCTGCTGAAAGAGCAGCCGACTATAGGTGACTGCTCCGCCATACTGACGGGCATGCTGCTGGCGTTCAACCTGCCGAGCAACCTGCCGTGGTGGCTGATTATAATCGGCGCAGTGGTGGCAATAGGCGTAGGAAAGATGACCTTCGGCGGTCTTGGTCAGAACCCGTTCAACCCCGCGTTGGTAGGGCGTGTGTTCCTGCTTATCTCTTTCCCCGTGCAGATGACCACATGGCCTCTGCCTCAGGGTTTCAAAGGTTCATACGTGGACGCAGAGACCGGTGCAACCCCGTTGTACTACCTGAAGCACCTTGTGAAAGAGCATGACGGAAGCGTTGTAAGCGACCTTGTTCCTCTGAAAGACGCTCTGTTTGGCTTCATGGGCGGTTCGCTTGGCGAAGTGTGTGCATTGGCACTGCTTGCCGGCGGCATATTCCTTATATGCACGCGCGTGATAACCTGGCATATACCGGTGAGCATTCTGGCTACAGCGGCGTTGTTTGCAGCCGTGACCGGTTGGTGCGGCGCGTTGCCCGAAGGCATGTGCACAAGCCAGTATGTGGCATACACTCTGCTCACGGGCGGCATGATGCTCGGTGCATTCTTTATGGCGACCGACTATGTGACCAGCCCGATGACGGCTTGGGGAAAGATTGTATTCGGTGCGGGCATCGGCTTGATAGTGATGATAATCCGCACATGGGGGGCATACCCCGAGGGCATGTCCTTCGCCATACTGATTATGAACGCCTGCGTGCCTCTGCTTGACAAGATACGCCCCCAGCGCTTCGGCGAGAAAGTGAAGAAACAACAGCCCGCAACCAAATAAGGAGGTCAGACTATGAAACGATTGGAAAGCAACTTGACAAACATGGTGCTGTCGCTGACAGTGGTGGCACTTGCAGCAGCGGCTCTTCTTGGCGGTCTGTATGTAGTGACGGCCGAGCCGATAGCCAAGCAGAAACAGGAGAAACAGCAGGCGGCAATAATTTCGGTGCTGCCGGCAGTGGAAGGGCTGACCATAGGCGAGCCTGAAACACTGGACGGCATGACCCTCTACAAGGCTTTTGCCGGCGAGACGTGGGAAGGAACAGCAGTGGAAGTGGCGGAGAACGGCTTCGGCGGCACCTTCAAAGTAATGGTAGGTTTTGACAAAGAAGGCAATGTGGTGAACTACGAAGTGCTTGAGCACCAGGAAACCCCCGGGCTTGGCGACCACATGACAAGCTGGTTCAAGACCGACAAGAACCGTCAGTCGGTGATAGGTAAAAGCCCGGAGACGACCAAGTTCGTAGTATCGAAAGACGGCGGCGACGTGGATGCCATAACAGCCGCAACAATATCTTCACGCGCCTTTCTCCGTGCAGTGGAGAAAGCATACGCCGCATACAAGAGCGGGGAAGTGCAGGCCGTATCAGGAGCCAGCATACTGCAACAGGAAGCACCTGCCGCAGGGAGCGGGACGGAGGCTGACACAGAAGGCGCAGAACAACAACCTATAAATGACACACAACTATGAGCAAAGCATTGAATACATTCACCAACGGACTTCTCCGTGAGAACCCGACCTTCGGCCTGGTTCTGGGCATGTGTCCCACTCTTGCCACCACCACATCCGCAATCAACGGCATGTCGATGGGGCTTGCCACACTGTTTGTGCTGGTGTGCTCCAACGTGGTAATCTCTCTGCTGCGCAACCTTATTCCGGACAAGGTGCATATCCCTGCATATATAGTAGTGATAGCGTCGTTTGTGACTATGGTGCAGCTTCTGATGCAGGCCTATCTGCCCGCTATTTATGAGACTCTCGGTTTGTTTATTCCGCTTATAGTTGTGAACTGCATAGTTCTCGGCCGTGCTGAGGCCTTCGCAGCGAAGAACAACGCCGGTCTGTCGGCTCTTGACGGTCTGGGCATGGGCTTGGGCTTCACGCTTTCGCTTACTGTGCTTGGCGCAGTTCGCGAACTGCTCGGTTCAGGCATGTGCTTCAACATGCCAGTTTTCCCCGAGAACTACGGCATGCTGATTTTCGTTCTCGCGCCCGGGGCTTTCATTGCGCTGGCTTATCTGATGGCGCTGATACAGAAACTGATGAAGAAATAACAGATTAACACTTGACACACTATGGTTTATCTTCTGATTATAATATCCGCGATATTTGTCAATAATATCGTTTTCAGCCAGTTCCTCGGCATCTGCCCGTTCCTCGGAGTGAGCAAGAAGATTGACACGGCAGCCGGCATGGGTGCCGCAGTGACTTTTGTGCTGACACTGGCAACAGTGGTGACGTATCTGCTGCAGCACTTTGTGCTTATACCTTTCCATGTAGAGTTTCTGCAGACAATACTGTTCATCCTCGTCATAGCGGCACTTGTGCAGATGATTGAGATAGTGCTGAAGAAAATCAGTCCGAGCCTTTATCAGGCCCTCGGCGTGTTCCTTCCTCTGATAACCACCAACTGCTGCATTCTGGGTGTGGCTATACTGGTAGGCGACGGAACATGGGCAGGGAAAGTACCTGGTGCAGAAGCCAACCTGCTTCAGGGCACGATATACGCCTTTGCCACAGCAGTGGGTTTTGCAGTTGCTCTGATTCTGTTTGCGGGCATACGCGAACAGTTGGCTATGAACAAAATACCCAAAGCGATGCAGGGTACGCCTATAGCACTGCTTACCGCCGGACTGCTTGCCATGGCTTTCATGGGCTTCAGCGGCGTGGTATAAGACTAAGCAATGATAAGCAACTTGATTGACAACGAATCGGTTACGGCAGCGGGCAGGTTCTTGAGAGGCTGCTCGCAAGCCGTGATTGTGACCCACATGTCGCCCGACGGCGATGCAATGGGGTCAGCACTTGCCGTGAGGCACTACCTTGAGCAGCTCGGCAAGAAGGCCGTTGTGGTCATTCCTAACAACTATCCCGCTTTTCTTGCATGGATGCCGGGCGCACAGGAAGTGCTCAACTACGAGCAGAACAAGGATGCTGCCAACGAGGCGATGGAGAAAGCCGACCTTGTGGTCTGCACCGACTTCAACACGCCGAAGCGGATAGGTATTCTCGGCGAGAAGTTGCTGTCGCTAAGGTGCTGCAAGGTGATGATAGACCACCACCTCTATCCGGACAAGTTTGCGGACACCATAATATCTTTTCCGAGCATGCCTTCGTCGTGCGAACTGGTTTACAGACTTATATGGCAGCTGCACGAGGGGAAGATGCCGGACTTGCCTGTCGAGTTCCACACATGCATCTACACGGGCATGATGACCGACACGGGCAACTTCTCCTTCAACTCCAACTATCCGGAGATGTATGAGATAGTGGGGAACCTTGTGCGCGCAGGAGTGGACAAGGATGCTGTTTACAACAGCGTTTTCAACTCCTACAAGGCGGACCGTATGCGTCTGCTCGGCTATTGTCTTTACCGGAAAATGGAGATTTTCCCCGAGCATCATGCGGCTTTCTTCTGCCTGAACCGCAAAGAGCTGTACAAGTTCAATTTCTCGGGAGGCGATGCAGAGGGGCTTGTCAATCTGCCGTTGCAGATAAAGGGCGTTCATTACTCCTGTTTTATGCGCGAGGACAAGGTGTATGAGTCGGAGCAGCATCTTGCCAACGGCAGCAAGACAAAGATAAAGATATCGATGCGCAGCCAGGGGGACCACCCTGTGAACACCTTCTGCGCCGACATCTTCCACGGAGGCGGGCACAAGAACGCTTCAGGCGGCGAGTACTACGGCCCGCTGGAAGAAGCGGTGAACCTCTTCATGCAGAACTACAAGAAGTATTTCAACTAACTTCCACTGCATAGTCTGCAGGCTATCGGACTTTTCAACCTTACACTTTTGCTTGGTATAAAAAATGCGGAGTATTGATATATTCCGCATCTTTTTTACTATTTTCCTGCGCTGATGCCGTCTCCGCCGCCGAGGCGGTTGAGTTCGTCCATATTACCAACTTTGCGGTTCTTATGCTGCTGGTGCCGGCCGAACATCCATGTGGCAGAGAGCATGACACGTTGCTGGCGGAAGGTGTTCTGTGCCCACGAGGCATAGCCATCGGGTTGGCCGAGGTCGTCGCTGCGGAAGCGCATTGAGCGCAGCAGGTCCTGCACGTTGAGGTTGAAGACAAGCCCTTTCTTCATCCACATTTTGCGCATGCCGAAAGACAGGTAGCAGGTGCTCTGCTGGCGGTCGTATCCTGTGGTCATCGGGGAGGACCAGTTGCCGTCCAGAGTAAGCGTCCAGTCCTTCGGCAGATAGGCAGAGAGCGTGCCACCGATATAGCCATAGTGGCTGCGGTTGTTGTATAAGGGGGCCTCTCCTCCGCCTTCTTCCAGTGGGAGGGTGACGGTTTCATAGGAGCGGTTGATATGGTGATACCAACCGGCATTGACGGTTAGTGCCAAGTAGGCACCGACTACTTTACGATTAGGACATTTGCCATTTACCATTTGGTTTTCGTCGCATTCTCCGTATTTGGGGACGAGTGGCAGTTCGGTGAGGGAGATGTTTCCTCCATGCGTGGTACAAGTACCGAAATTGACCCATTTCATCTGCGCAGTGCCATCGGGAAAGACAAAGATGCGCTGGTTGAACATATCCTGCGTGTGTGCGAAGTTGAAGGTGAGGTTGAGGTATTGTGTCCACGAGAAGTGCAGTTCCACATCGTTGTTGAACTCGGGTGTAAGCGCGGTGTTACCGACTTGCGAGGAATAGGCGTCGTAGTTGGTGACGAAAGGATTGAGCATGTAGTAGTCAGGGCGTTTGATGCGCCGGCTGTAACTCATGCTGACAGCAACCGGCTGTTGCAACCTGCCAACGGGGGATGAGGTGTAGCCCACAAACGCAGTGGGGAAGGGGTTGAAATAGGATTTCTTTGTCAGAGAGCCGGCGCTCATCCAGTCTCCGCGCGACCAGGTATATTCTCCGCGCATGCCGAGCTTGACAGACCAGTGGTCGCCGAACTGTTTTCCGGCTGTGATGTACGCGGCAGCCACATGCTCGCGATAGAGGAAGTCGGAGGCGGCTTGCGGCAAGGGGAGGGCATTGAGCAGGGAGTCGGTGGTCATGTGGTTGTCGGTGGAGGAGAGTGCATACTTGACCCCACATTCCAACATTCCTGTTTGCCAGAACTTGGTCTGGAAATCCATCTTGGCTGAGCAGATGTCCACTTTCTGTCGGGAGTTGATATCCAAGTCCAAAGTGCGGTCTGTATAAGAGGTTTGCTGGAGGTTAGAGTTTGCTGTTTCGTAGCGGTTATAATCCACGTTTACAGTCAGTTCGCGTTCCAGCTGTTCGCTGAAAGTGTGTGTGTAGTTGAGGTTGGCCGTATATTGCGGCATGGCCGTCCGTGTGCGTGTGGAGGTTGTACTCATCTCTGTCGTGTCGTTTCCTTGAACCGTGTAGCCGATATTGTTTTCGGGCTTGAGGTCCAAGTTGATGCGCATATAGGGGACTTGCAAGATAAAACCGAGCGTGTTGAGCGAGTCGATATACCAGTCGTTGCCCACTTTGGCCATATAATAGCGGAAATTGCCACTGTAGTCAGAGCGTGAATAGTTGTGAAGCAAAGGCGTAGTGCGGTTTGTTTCGAGTGTCCGGCTAATGTCGGTATAGACTTGTGTGAGCTGTCCGAAGGTGTAGGTTTTTGCACTGCGGTAGTTGAGGTTGAGGGAGAGCATATCCATGTTCAGCCAGCGCCTGACATCGGCGAAATACATGCCTCCATAGCCTGCAGAGAGCATGCCGTTAAGGCCTTTTGACATATTGCGTTTGGTTTTGATATTGATGATTCCGCCTTGCCCCGAAGCGTCGTATTTGGCAGAGGGATTGGAGATTATCTCTATTTTCTCGATGGTGTTTCCGTCGGTGCCGTCGAGCATGGCTTTGAGTTGCTGCCCGCTGAGGTAAGAGGGCTTGCCGTCGATGTATATTTCCACGGATTTGCCATTGACAGTGATGTTGCCGTCCTTGTCGATGCGCACCCCCGGTGAGCGGCGGAGAATATCGTTGCCGTTAGAGCCTGCGGCAAGAGGGGATGCCGAGACATTCACAACCAGTTTGTCCATGCGGCGCTCGATGAGCGGTTTTTTGGCTTTGACCTCCACTTCCGCCAACTGTCCGGTCTCTTCGTGCAGGACGAAGTCAGGTCCGCCAAAAGCAGTATGGTAACCTACATACGAAGCCTGGAGAAGGACATCGGTTATACTTCTGCCCTGCAGTTCGACCAGATACCCGCCTTTGTCGTCGGTGATGGCACCCGTGAGAAGTGTGGAGTCGTGCGTGAGGACAGAGATGGTGACAAAAGGCATTGCGCGGCCTTGCGAGTCAGTGACTGAGCCGTGAATCGTTTCAGCAGAACAATGTGCTGTCAGGATAAAAGTGAATAGCACACATAGTATAGCATCCTTTGCTTTCATGGTTGTTGTGATTTAGAAATCCGGTGCAAAGGTACAGCCTTTTGCGGAGGTGAGATATGAAAAAACGGACATTTGCCGTTAGCTATGCAAAAAAGACGGAGAAGTCGTCGCTAAGCGGAATGCCCAACATGCGGAACTGCCCCGGTGAGACACAGCCCATCTGCTGAAACTCGAGTGCGGCATGGCTAAGGTCGTAGTAGCCGTGGCGCAAGACAGTGGCGAGCAGGTCGATAGGCTTGCCTTTCGCAGCCTGCTGCTGCATGTCCTGAAGAGTGCGATGGAAGCGTCTCAGGCGGATAAACTGCTTTGGGGGTATGCCCACATACCGGCGGAAGATGCGTAGGAACTGCCTCTCGCCCAGGCATGCCGCATCGGCCATCTTAGCGGCGGAGAGGGCTCCTTCGGCCCTGTCGCAGGCGGCAATGGCATGCCGGATGCAGGTGTAGTGAGGGGCCTCTTTCTCGGGCAGGCGGCTCAGGAAGAAGTTGTCCAGCAATGGGGCTGTGTCTTCGTGGCGCGAGGTTGATTTGAAGATTCGGTCGCAAGTTTCCAGTCCGCGGCCGGCGCAGTCGCTGACCGTCAGGACCTGTTCCGCCAACTGCTGCAGATTGATGCCTAAGAGCGCGTGCATTCCTCCCGGCCGGAAGTCCATCATCATCCCCTCGAACCAGCCGCTGACAGTGGTGAGGGCGAGTGTGGTCCGGTTGGGACCGAGGAGCATCATTTCGGCGGTTTGTGTGCCTGCGACTTCTGCGGTGACGTTTTTCAGGAAGATGAACGAGCCGTAGTTGGGCAAGAGCGGCTGCACGTGCTTGCCGTTGATGAAACGTGGGTCGTCCGCTGGCGGTGGCATGGTGTCGGTGGAGCCTTCCGCGCGGACAAAGACATAGCGGCAGATATATCGGCGCAGTGGTTCGGCAGGGGGAATGATAAGGTGTTGCATTTTTTTCCTGAGGTTGGGGGTTGGTGTGTTGCCGGTGTGCTATTAGTGTGCTGCCGGTTGGCGGTTGGATGGGGCTATACTGGCTGTCGGATGGGGCGAGAGCAGCAAGAGACAAGCGCCCGATAGTGTCCCGTTAGTGTCTCGTCAGTCTGTTTTGCGTTATATGGGAGCGTGGCTTACCGGTTTTTCTTTTTAAGGAAATAGTAGGTTGCTGCGTATTTGCCAGACAGTTGTTTTTTGACTCTATTTTTGAAAATTCTTTGCAAAAATCATCAATAATACAGAAAATTCCCGTAATTTTGCACTCGTTTTCGACTTGCATAGTGTTGGATTTTTTAGAGTTAATCTTGTTTTCTTTTCAACTACAAAGATACTCAAAAAAATGCACCTGTGCAAGTTTTTTCTATATTATTTTACTGTATTTCACCATGTTGCTTATATCGAACTCACGTTATTCTATTATTTCCCGGTGACCGGTTTAGTACGGTCAGACACGGCGGAGGGTTTTGTCCTATATTGCTGATTAGGATGATTGGGGTTATTGGGGTATTTCATCTCTAAATGTTCCTTTATTAACGGCATAATCCTCCCCCTGATATGCCGTTTGCTTCTTTGTACAGCCTCTGCGATTTGCTCTATAGTATGCCAATCCTCTGTACAAAAATTTAGAATTTCTTCGATAAGAACATCAGAACTTGTACACCATCAGAGGTTGTAAGGTTGTAAGGTTGTAAGGTCGTAAGGTTGTACCAGTTGTACCGCTTGTGCCATTACTATCTGTCGTTTGCGGTAGCCCTGCACGGAAGAAGCGGACGGAAATACCACCCATCTCGGCTTGTATAGACGGCATAGATGGGTATTGACCGTACAAACGATACCGAGATTTTGGACAATCTTATTGGGAATGTCCTCTTGCCACTTGTGGATGTTATCCAATCCGACTCTTGTCCGTCGTCATCAATCCCAATATACATCACTCCGCCTTGCGAGTTGGCAAAGGCGCAGACGGACTTTATATTATCATCCTGCCATATACGTTTGTACTCTATGTTCTGACTCTCGTTATTCATCTGCTTCCAAAAAACGCGCAAAGTTACGGATTTTTTTCTGAATTATGCAAGATTTTTAGGGGAAAATCGTTTCGGCAGGTGCATTTTGCCGGTTCAGGTATGGCCGGGGGGCACATCAACCTGTTTGCCCCGTGGTCTTACAGATTGGAATTGAAGAACCGGGCCAGTTTGTCCCATGGGATGAGGTTTTTGGGTCCGCCGTGCCCCGCGGGTCCGGTAAATCCGCCGTCGTAGAGGTCACAGTGGGTAGCGCCGGGAATGATGAGCAGCTCTTTGTTCCCGGGAACGGGATTCGGGGCTACGACCGCCTTGTATCCTTCCGCTTTGCCTTCCAGCATGTAGTGGTATGCCGCTTCTCCGAAATAGCGGCTGTGCGCTTTTTCTCCGTGGACGATCAGGACTGCGGAGCGGATCTCGTTGATGTAATAAAGGAAGCGGCTGTTGGCGTAAGCCTGCGTACCGATGACGCGCCAGCCGTCGGTGGAGTTGCCGCTGCGGGGATGATAGCCGCGGGCGGTTTTGTAGTAATCGTAGTAATCCTTGACGAACTGCGGTGCATCGTCGGGCAGCGGGTCGATGACACCTCCTGCCATGGCTGCGGGGTCTGCAAGGCGCTGTTCAGCCAACGCTTCGCGGGCTGCATGTCGGCTTTCTTCGTTGTCGGCGGAGTCGAAATACCCGTTTCCGGCGACACGTGTCATGTCGTACATGGTGGCAGCGACGGTTGCTTTGATACGCGTGTCAGCGGCAGCGGCATTGAGTGCTATTCCGCCCCAGCCGCAGATACCGATGATGCCGATACGGTTTGCATCCACTTCCGGCTGTTTGGACAGAAAATCGACCGCCGCCATGAAATCCTCGGTATTGATATCCGGCGAAGCCGTACGATGCGGGCGGAGAGCCTCCGCAGGCGAACTGCCATTCGTGTCATAAAACGGGCCGCTCTCGCCGGTGAAGGACGGGTCGAAAGCAAGCGCAATAAACCCGCGCTCCGCCATCTTCATGGCATATAGACCTGACGACTGCTCTTTGGTGGCACCGAAAGGTCCGGAGACGGCTATAGCAGCGTATTTGTGATTTGACATTTGAGAATTGTCATTTACCTCCGGCGCGTATAGATCGGCGGCCAACGTGATGCCGTATTGGTTCTCAAACGTCACTTTCCTGTGGTTCACTTGTCCGGAAAGAGGGAACACTTTGTCCCATTCCTGAGTTAATTGCATAGTCTGTTCGTTTTTTTTGTTGCACGCCGCAAGACTCAAAGTTGCAAGTGCAAGGATGATTAGTTTTTTCATATATTTTTACCTAAGTTGTATGCCTCTTGCAGTTTTGGGTTGCCGCTAATCTCGTGCGGGGCGTTGACTCCTCCGCAGAAGAGGTGTGCTTTGAGTGTGCATTTTTCATAGCAGTCGATCCATCCCTGCAGGCCGTTTTCCGCCTGCCGCGGGGTGAAGTCCCCGTCTTCGGCTGCGGTGGTGAGCAGGTAGATGTCGCGGAAGCGGTAGTCCTTGGGGTACATGGCGTTCATGCGGTCGATGAGAGTTTTCATCTGCCCGGACATCTCGTAGTAATAAACGGGTGTCGCCCAGCAGACGACATCGGCGTTGAGTACGCTGTGCATGATGGGGGGCACGTCGTCCTTGAAGACGCATGCGCCCGTTTCCTGGCATTTGAGGCACCCGATACAGAATTTGATTTCTTTGCCACGGAGCGAGATGAGTTCCACTTCGTGTCCTGCGTCTTTTGCCCCTTCGGCAAACCGCTCCGCCATTGCATGGCTGTTTGAGCCCGGGCGGAGGGATGTGGATATGACCACTACTTTTTTCATATTGTGTGTATTGTTGTTTTTTGCGATTGTGTCACCGGCGTGTATGGGGCTGCAAAGGTACTGTTTTTTCCTGACATGGGCAAGGATTTTATGGTATTTGGGCAATTTTTCTTATCTCGCTCATCTCTCGGTCTTGTCTCGGTCATCTCCCGGTCGAGAGGATGGCTCGTGGAGGCGGAAACAATGAAGGGGAAAAGAATTTTCGGCGAATTGTGCAAGAAATGCCGTAAATTGTATAACAGCTATGCAGGGAAAATGTTGTACTTTTGCACCCGCTTACGTTAAGGCCCGTCATTTATTAAAACTACGATTATGAAAAAGTTCTTTTTAACTATTATTGCGTGCGTTGCGGCCATGACGGTATGCAATGCGCAGACAACAAAAAACAAAACGAATATGAGCAAGAAAGCATTGGTAGTGTTTTTCTCCCATGCGGGAGAGAACTACTCTGTGGGAAACATCAAAGTGGGCAACACCAAGATTGTTGCGGATTACATCAGCGAACTGACAGGCGCGGACCAGTTTGAGATTGTCACCCACAAGTACGACGGGATGTCATACAAGCCTCTGTGCGACCTTGCGCAGGAGGAGCAGTATGCCGATGCCCGTCCTGAGTTCGAGGGAGTAATAGTCGAAGGTCAAAAGTCGAAGGTCGAAAGCCCGAAGCAGTCTGATTTTGAGCAGTATGATGTCATCTTTGTCGGCGGTCCTGTCTGGTGGGGGACATGGCCTCAGGTGATGTTCACGTTCTTCGACACCTACGACCTGAACGGCAAGACCCTTTATCCGTTCACGACTCACGAAGGAAGCGGGCTGGGGAGTTGTGTGAGCGACCTAAAAAAGGCGTACCCCCATGCAGACGTGAAGAAAGGCTTCAGCATGTACGGGCACGAAGTGCGCAGCAACAGGGCCAAAGTGGAGAATTGGATTAAGGGTCTGGGGCTCTAAAAGAGCAAAAAAATCCTGCAACACTTGCGTATGTGGGATTTTTTTTGTAATTTTGCCCCGCAAATGTACTTAACTCTATGCTACGCAAAATTCGAATAAGCCTTGCCGCGGTGTGCTTTGTGCTGATAACCCTGCTGTTCCTGGGGGTCAGTTGGGGTCTGAGCCGGCATATAGCGTGGGTGGCAAAGATTCAGTTCCTGCCGGCCTTGCTGGCGTTGGACTACGCGGTGTTAATCGTGCTGACAGGCGTTACGCTGATTTTCGGGCGGATGTATTGCTCGGTTGTCTGCCCGCTGGGCGTGATGCAGGATGTTTTCGGCCGGATGGGGAAGAAAGCGAAGAAGAACCGCTACAGGAGAGGCTCCGGAGCCGAGATAAAGAGACAGAACCTGCTGCGCTACGGTATGCTGGCGGTGTTTGTGGTGAGCCTTATAGTCGGTTTTGCGCCTGTGACGACGCTTCTTGCGCCGTACTCGGCTTACGGCAGGGTGGTCAATTCGCTGTTCCGTCCGCTGTATGACCTGCTCAACAACGGTCTGGCGGCTTTTGAGAGCCATTACGACAGTTATGTCTTCTCCGAAGTGCAGCTGTGGATGCGGAGCGTGACTACGTTTGTGGTGGCGCTGCTGACGTTGGGCGTGTTAGGTTTCCTGGCATGGCGCAACGGACGGACCTATTGCAACACGATTTGTCCGGTGGGGACGATTCTGAGTTTCTTCAGCCGCTTCTCGCTCCTGCGCGTGCAGATGGACAAGGGCAAATGCAAGGACTGCTCGTTGTGCGAGAAGAACTGCAAGGCTGCGGCGATTGATTTCAAGGCCGGCACGGTGGACGCGAGCCGTTGCGTAGTTTGCGGCGACTGCCTGGAAGTGTGCCGTTTCGATGCGCTGCACTATAGTCGAAGGCTTTTAGTCGAAAGACCGCTTAGCTCAAAGTCGGAAGTCGAAAGCAGAGAGTCGAAGGCCGGAAGCCCTGATATGAGCAAACGTGCGTTTGTTACGGGCGCAGTGCTGGCTACAGGTGCGGCTGCGATGGCGCAAGCGAAGATAAAGGTGGACGGCGGCATGGCAGTGGTGGAGGACAAGCAAGTGCCTAACCGCGAAACGGCTATTACTCCTCCGGGGGCGGTTTCGGCGTATAACATGAACCGTCATTGCACCGCCTGCCAGTTGTGCGTCAGTGCGTGCCCGAACAATGTGTTGCGGCCATCGACTGACCCGCTGCGGTTCATGCAACCGGAGATGTCTTTCGAGCGCGGCTACTGCCGTCCGGAGTGCACGCGATGCAGCCAGGTGTGTCCCACGGGCGCTATCAGGCAAATAACCAAAGAGGAGAAGACCTCCATCCATATAGGCCACGCCGTGTGGATTGAGCAGAACTGCATTCCAGTGACCAACGGCGACCATTGCGGCGCTTGCGCGCGTCATTGTCCCGCGTGGGCGATTCAGATGGTGGAGAAAGAGATTAACGGTCGCACGGTGGAAGTGCCGGTGGTGGATACGGAGAAATGTATCGGCTGCGGCAAATGCGAGAACCTATGCCCGGCACGGCCGTTCAGCGCCATTTATGTAGAAGGAAACACCATGCACCGAATTGATTGACCATTATGGACAGAAGAGAATTTATCAAGCATAGCGCAGCGGCCGTAGCAGCAACATCGGTTCTGGCAACCGCCTGCAAGAGAGGCGGCAGTAACCCGATGGCACAAGAGCGGACGGCAGAAGGAGAGATGACGTACCGCGTTAATCCCAACACGGGCGATAAGGTGTCGATACTGGGTTTCGGTATGATGCGCCTGCCCGTTGAGGCAGGCGGCACGGCGCGCGAGAACCCGGACAGCCCGATTGACCAAGCGGCGGTGAATGAGATGGTGGATTATGCTCTGGCGCACGGAGTCAATTATTTCGACACGTCGCCTGCCTACTGCCAGGGGCTGTCGGAGCAGAGCACCGGCATCGCCCTTGCGCGGCATCCGCGGAGCAGCTATTATATAGCTACCAAACTGTCTAATTTCTCGCCGGACACATGGAGCTGGAAGGAGTCGAAGGCGATGTTCGAGCGCTCGTTGGAGTACCTGCAGACGGACTACCTGGACTACCTGCTGTTGCACGGCATAGGCATGAGCGGCGGCGGCAGAGACGGTATGGGCGCGTTCTATGGGCGGTATATGGAGAACGGAATGCTCGACTGGCTGGTGGAGCAGAAAGCAAAGGGGCGTATCCGTAACCTCGGCTTCTCGTATCACGGCGATGTGAAGGTGTTTGACATGCTCCTTCAGTGGCACGACGAAGGCAAGTATCATTGGGATTTTGTGCAGATTGAGCTGAACTACCTCGACTGGAACTACGCCAACGAAATCAACCCTCGCAACACCGATGCCGAGTACCTCTATGCGGAGCTGGAGAAACGCGGTATTCCGGCAGTGATTATGGAACCGCTGTTGGGCGGCCGTCTGGCTAAACAGCCGGACGCTATAGCCGCCAAGATGCGCGAGAAGGACAGCCGCTATTCGCCTGCCGCGTGGGCGTTCCGCTTTGCGGGCAATCCCGAAGGCGTGCTGACCGTTCTATCCGGCATGACTTATCTGGAGCACCTGAAAGAGAACGTGGCGACTTATTCGCCTTTGGTTTCTCTCACGGCGGAGGAAGAACGGTGGCTCCTGACGCTTGCCAGAGATATATACGAACTGAAAGCTGTCCCCTGCACCGCTTGCAACTACTGCATGCCGTGCCCTTACGGACTGAACATACCGGGTATCTTCGCGCATTATAACAAGTGCATAGCGGAAGGGATGATGCCGGCTGCGGACGGTCCGTCCAATGAGTTCCAACGCAACCGCCGTGCCTTCCTTGTGGGCTACGACCGCGCCGTGCCATCCGTCCGTCAGGCGGACCATTGTATAGGCTGCGACCATTGCGTTTCCCACTGCCCGCAACGTATCGATATCCCCAAGGAGATGCAGCGCATCGACCGTTTTGTAGATCAACTACGACAAGCCAATTCATAATTTGTAATTTTTAATTCGTAATTATATGCATATCGGTATTACAGAAATCATCATCATCGCCCTCATCGTTCTGCTGCTCTTCGGTGGCAAGAAAATCCCTGAACTGATGAAGGGTCTCGGCAAAGGAGTCAAGTCCTTCAAGGACGGCATGAAAGAAGGCGACGAGGAAGAGAAGAAAGACGAAACTAAAACTGAAAGCTGAAGGCTGATAGCTGATGGCTGAATCGTTTTGGGATCATCTGGACGAACTGCGCAGCGTGCTGATACGCTGTGTGGCGGCGTGGGGTGTTTGTGCGGTGGCGGCGTTCTGCTTCCGCGATGCGCTCTTTGCCTTTCTCTTCGCGCCCTCCCATCCGGATTTTATCACGTATCGGTGGCTGAATTCTTTTGTCTTTGAGCATAGCGGTCTTTCGACTTTCGACTCGCAATTCATCAACACCCGATTAGCCGCCCAGTTCACCACCCACATACAGGTGGCGGCGCTGGCAGGTTTAGTAATAGCCTTCCCTTATTTGATATGGCAACTTTACGGCTTTCTCTCGCCTGCCCTCTATCCCAATGAGAAACGCGCTGCGGGTTCTATTATCGGCTTCGGCACGCTGCTTTTCCTTTGCGGCGTGGCGCTCAACTACCTGGTTATCTTTCCTTTCGCGTTCCGTTTCTTGGCTACGTACCAAGTGCAGCCGGAGGTGGTGAACCAGATTGCACTGGACTCGTATGTCTCTACACTGCTGATTCTCTCGCTGCTCATGGGAATCCTCTTTGAGATGCCGATGGTGGCATGGGCGTTTGGCAAAGCGGGACTCTTGGAAGCCGCATGGCTCAAGCAATACCGCCGACATGCCCTTGTGGCACTCATGATCCTCGCAGCCGTCATCACTCCTACTGGCGACGCGTTCACGCTCATGCTCGTCACTATTCCGCTGTACCTGTTATACGAACTTTCTATTATTGTAATGCCCAAATGAAACACAGTAAACTCTATATCTTCTTCCTGACTCTCTTTTCGCTGTCCCTTTGGGCGACGGAGGCACAAGACACGCTGCCGCCTATTCCGTTGCAGGAAGTAGTGGCTACAGGAACACGTACGACTACTGACCCGCGGTTGCTGCCGGTGACGGTTAATGTAGTCACCGAGGAAGTCCTGACGGAGAAACAGCAGCCGAATATCCTGCCGACTCTGACCGAACAGGTGCCGGGACTCTTTATCACCCAGCGCGGCGTGTTAGGCTACGGCGTGAGCACAGGCGGTTCGGGCGGTATCAAGGTGCGCGGCATCGGCGGACAGCCCAATACGGATGTCTTGGTGCTCATTGACGGTCTGCCGCAATACGCCGGTCTGTACGGTCACCCGATAGCCGATAACTACCAGACTTCGATGGCGGAGCGGGTAGAGGTCATCCGCGGTCCCGCGTCTCTCTATTGCGGCTCCAACGCCATGGGAGGTGTCATCAATATCGTTACCCACCGGCCCAAGACCGACACTGTCCTCACGCGTCTCCATGCGCAGGGCGGTTCGTACGGTTCGGTCGATGCAGGCATCACCAACCGGTTGCGGCGTGGCAAATGGACAGAGGCGGTGGGTTTCAACTATGTCCGCACAAGCGGTCACCGGGAGAATACTGCCTTCTCGCAATACAGCGGTTTTGCGCGGCTCGGCTACGACATCAACACCCATTGGATGCTGCAAGCCACGGGGAACATTGCCTATTTCAATACCGCTAATCCGGGTACGGTGACCGACCCAGTCTATGATAGCCGGCAGCATATCCTCCGCGGCATGGCAACCCTCTCGGCGGAGAATCATTATGAGCGGACGGAAGGAGCCATCCGCGCTTATTACTCCGGTGGCAGGCACCGCATCAACGACGGACACAAGGCTTCTGAACCGCTGCCAACCACTGAGTACAACCACACCGACCTCATGTTAGGCGTGAGCACCTACCAGACCGTCCGGCTCTTCCGCGGCAACCACACCACTTTCGGTTTCGACTATCAGCATTTCGGCGGACACGTGTGGAACTGCCTCCTGGCGAATAACACCACCAAAGACATCATCCGCAAGACCCAATACGAGTTAGCCGGTTACGTCGATTTCCGGCAACAGGTGGTCTCTTGGTTCTCGCTTGACGCAGGCGCGCGCTTGGGCTGGCACTCTGCCGCAGGCTTTTACTATGCTCCGCAGGCGGGACTCTCGTTCCTGCTGCCGCATGACGCGCAACTCAAAGCCGTGGTCTCTCGCGGTTTCCGCAACCCGACTATCCGCGAACTCTATATGTACGCACCGGCAAACGACAGCCTGCAGGCGGTCAGTCTCTGGAACTACGAGCTCTCGTACAAGCAATACCTCCTGGGCGGGCGCATACGCATAGGCGCAAACATCTTCTACCTGCACGCGAAGAACATGATTGAGACGCGCCCCATCGACGGCAGGCCGCGCAACATGAACACCGGCGAACTGAAGAATGCCGGCGCAGAGCTGGAGTTCTCCGCCCGCGTATGGCAGGGGCTCATGCTCGGTGCCAACTACAGCTACCTCTACATGGCGAACCCCGTTCTTGCCGCACCGGAGCACAAACTGAACATCTCCCTCGCCTACCACCACGACCGCTTCCGCATTGGCACCAACATCCAGTATATCCACGGGCTCTATACCCAACTGCCGGCGGCAGGCAATGATGGCAAGAAACAGAACTTCTGCCTCTGGTCCGCCCATGCGGCAGGGCGTATCTGGCGCGAATTGTGGGCGACCGTTACTGCCGATAATATCCTCGGCACGGAGTACGAAATCAATGCCGGTTTCCCCATGCCGCGTACCACCGTCATGGCGGGACTGCAATTTGCATTTTAACAACCTCAAAACATACCATTATGAGAAAACAAGTAGCACTTATTCTGATGAGCCTTATCGCTCTAACCGGCTGTGCCAAGAAGGCAACTGCGGAGCCGCAGGTTGCCGGCAACGACAACCCGGTTGTGTACATGACGCAGGAGATTTCGCCTGCGGCTTTGGTCCGTATCTACGAGGCCCTTGGCCGTCCCGCCGAAGGGCGTGTGGCGGTCAAAATCTCCACCGGCGAAGCGGGCGGTCACAACTACCTCAAGCCCGAACTCATCCGCCAGTTGGTCAGTCAGGTCAATGGCACCATCGTCGAGTGCAACACCGCGTATGCCGGCAAACGCAACTCCTTCGAGGCGCACTGGCAGACCATCAAGGACCATGGCTTCCTCGACATCGCCTCCGTGGACATCATGGACGAGGAAGGCAGCATGCGCATCCCTGTGCAGGACAGCACGTGGATCCGCTACGACCTCGTCGGCTCGCACCTCGCCAACTACGATTTCATGATTAACCTCGCCCACTTCAAAGGCCATGCCATGGGCGGTTTCGGCGGAGTCCTCAAGAACCAGTCTATCGGTGTCGCTTCGGCTGCCGGCAAGGCGTATATCCACTCGGCCGGCGTGACGGAGGACGTGAACGAGTGCTGGTCGCACACGGCTAACCAGGACGGCTTCCTGGAGTCTATGGCGGCGGCTGCGCAGGCCGTGCATAACTATTTCGGCGGCGAGCGGATACTCTATATCAACGTGGTCAATAACCTCTCCGTGGACTGCGACTGCGACAGCCATCCCGCGGCTCCGGAGATGAACGACATCGGTATTCTCGCCTCCCTCGACCCCGTGGCGCTTGACCAGGCCTGCGTGGACCTCGTCTTCCATTACCCCTCCAAAGAAGGCGACAACGCGGCGGCACTCATCGAGCGCATCAACTCGCGTCACGGCATCCACATCCTTGAGCACGCCGCCAAAATAGGCTTCGGCTCGCGCGAATACCAACTCGTCTCCATCGATGGCGAAGACATGCTCGCCAAACTCAACGAGCAGCACATCAGCCTTATTGTCCGCAATGCCGGACTGACGACCGAGTACCACCGGCACGGCGTGGACGACCTGCTGCAGCTCCTTGATAATGAGCCCCAACGCCTGCAAGGAGCCGTGGTGGCGGACAAGATGATTGGCAAGGCGGCTGCGGCGCTCATGGTGGTCGGCGGTGTCAAGCAGGTCTATACCAACCTCATCTCCACGCCGGCGCGCCAGATGCTCGAGAAAGCAGGCGTGCAGGTCTCTGCCGCCGAGGAGGTGGAGATGATTCTCAACCGCGACCGGACAGGCCAGTGCCCCATGGACCGTAGTCTCAACGACACAGACGACCCTGCGGAGTGCGTGGCTATTCTGAGAAACTAAACAGTCTGGCGGCTCACAGCAATGTGGGCCGCTTTTCTGTTTAATTTGCTGAAAAATGCCCCTCCCTCTTGCATGTTTCCGGAAAAAGCAGTAATTTTGCCCCCGCAAATGAAACGGCGCGTAGATGTCATATTGTTCTTGCTGACCGCGTTGCTGGCGGCTGTCGGCGGCGGTGTCTCCTCACGTCCGCAGACCGTGACGGAGAGCCGGGCGGCTGTTCCTGCTCCGCAGCAGATTATTTCTGTCCTCTCTGCTTCGGATTGCGCTATCCCTGTGCAGATTGCCAAGATTCAGCTCGTCGTCATTCATCTCTCTGCGCGTCAGCAACTCAAGCGCCTCTCGCAGTCCGTCTTCGGGCTGCCGGCAAATACAGCCGCCACCTGTTCTATCGCGCGGACTGTCTGTCGCTCGCACTGGCTTTTGAGAAGCCTCGAGACATACGACATCGGCTTTCCTTTTTCCGCTTTCTGGTAATTTACAGTGGTTTTATGATTAGTTTTTCTCGGGTCTTTTGCCTTCCGGCATCAGGCCTGCAGACTCATCGCAAATCACTAAAAAGTAAATTATCATGCAACAGATAATAGATTCACTATTGGCTAATCCCCTTAGTCTGTCATTAGTCGTAGTCTTTGGATTCATATTCCTTTTGCTGGGGGCGGAAGGGCTGGTGGACGGTGCTTCAGCTTTGGCTAAACGCTTCGGTATCAGCAATCTCGTCATCGGCATGACCGTCGTGGCTTTCGGCACCTCCATGCCGGAGTTTGTGGTCAATATGTTCTCGGTGGCGGAGGGGCAGACGGACCTCGCGCTGACCAATATTGTTGGCAGTAATATCATCAATATCTTCGTTATCCTGTGTCTGACGGCCCTGGTCTGTCCTATTGCCTCCGCACGCTCCGCGCGGGTCTTCGACATCCCGATGAACATCCTTGCCGGTCTTGTGGTGCTGGTGGCTGTGCTTGTCACGCTGCCTTTCGAGTCCGTGCAGGGCATGTCCCGTTTGAGCGGTGTCATCCTTCTGCTGATCTTCTGCCTCTTTATGTACCATAGTGTCAAAACGGCGGAAGCCGAGCCTGACAGCGCAGACAATATCAAGCCCATGCCGCTTGCCAAGTCGCTGATATATATAGTTTTCGGGCTTGCAGGCTTGGTGCTTGGCGGAGAGATGATTGTCCGCGGCTCCGTCCGTGTGGCTGCCGGATTGGGCGTTTCTGATGCCATCATCGGGCTCACCATTGTTGCGCTCGGAACCTCTCTGCCCGAACTGGCCACTTCGGTCGTCGCGGCTACAAAGCACAACTGCGACCTCGCATTGGGAAATATCGTGGGCAGCGTCTCCTTTAATGTGTTCTTCATTCTGGGCACATCCGCCACGCTCCGCCCGCTTCCCGCCTACGATGGCATCGTCTTGGACGGCATCATGGCCACCCTGGGAGCCGTGTTGGTCTGGCTGGGCTGCATCTCCGACCGCCAACACCGACTCCAACGCTGGCATGGTGCCATCCTGCTAATCGTCTATGCGGCATACCTGACGTACAGACTGATAAATATATAAATGATAAAATAGAAATAACTTTATGGAAACTGACAATAAAACATTGGAAGAGCAATCCTGCATTGCTCGCAAGAGTTCGTTCTTTGGGCTCTTTCATCATCTGGTTTACATGCCCACCGGCAGCCGTATAACCTCCTACAGCCGGTATTATCCGCCTGAACTCCGCGAAGAGCTTAAGTCGTTGTTTGCGTTGGAGGACGATAAGTTTGCACAACGCTTGTCTGAACTTCCCCCTTATGGGGAGGCGGTCAACGGAAACGCGCTGGTCACAGGGCATATTTCCGCTGACAGACAGTTTGTCTCGCTGCGTTTATACATCTACGGGCAGATTGACTACCGCCCTGCAAGCAAGACCTATTTCCTGCAAGGCGGAGCCGCCCTGCAAGCCGCCGGAGTCTTCAGACTATAGCTCCCGGGGCTCCCTGCCCGCCAAGCGGCTCATATCCCTGTGAGTCGCCTTCAATATTACCGCCCTCTTGGTGCCGTTTTCCGGTACTGGTGGGCGGTAATGCCGATATGCGGTCGGAAACTGCTAAACTCCCGCTCTTCTTTCGTCCGTTGCGCAGCTATGATATAGCCGCCTCTTTCCATGCAGTCACGCCTCCTGCTGCAAGCCTCTTCCCCCGTCCCGTTTGCACAACTTTCGCACAACTTTTTCACCCTCTTTTCACTTTGCTGTCTTCAACACAGGATTAACACAGGATTAACACAGGATTAACACAGGATTAACACAGCATTGCAGGGCCTCCTGCCTGATACCGCCGCAGAATAATAATAACGGCTTAACCTTTTAGGCAAGTCAGGTTTGCCGCTCTTCTTTCGTCTGTTGCGCGGTTGTGATATAGCCGCCTCTTCTGATTATTCGTGCTTTTTGCCTTCCTGCCTCTGTTCGCGGAACTGGCGTGGAGAGAGCCCCGTGGTACGTTTGAAAAAACGGCAGAAAGACGACGGATCGGCATAGTTGAGATGGTTGCTGATTTGCTGCACGGACATGTCCGGTCGGGTGGAGAGAAGGTTCTTGGCCTGCGTGGCGAGGTATTGCTCTATATAATCGCTGGCTGAAACCCCCGCCACAGCTTTGATAACAACCGAGAAATGGCGCGTTGTAAGATGTGCTTTTTCTGCATAGAAAGCCACTTCGTGCTGCTCGAGGTAATGTTCCGCCAACATGTCACAGAAAGCATTGAAAACAGCATATCTGCTATTCTCATCAAACATTTTTTCGTCTATATCGCGGCGAAAGGCATTGTGCATCTCCGACATCACATTGGTTAGTTGAATAATCATCTCATGACGAAGCGGATAGCGTTGTGTAGATGTGTTGCATATATGCTCCAGCAGATTGACTGCTTGCATATACTGCGTCATCTCTTCGTCGGTTAGCAGACAAGTCGGACTGCGATGATATTTATGATAGTCATGTGTCAGGCGCTTTGTTTTTAGCTCCTCGCATAGAGCAGGAGAATGGACCAGTAAGGTCACACTATAATCAGGAGTGCTTTCTAAAGGGCGCACAACATGATTCGGCATGACAACTGCTATCTCATTCGGCCGGAATACCACTTCCTGCATGTCATACTGTGCCAGTGCGCTGCCGGAATGATTGATGCACACTATCATGCATGGCGAGATAATATCCCTGCCATACACGGGAAAACTGTTCACATTGCGCAATACCGCCATTTCAGTAGTATCGATTGTTCGATACATTTGTTCAAAAACACGTCCTTCGTCCATAAAAGTATTTGCATATTTTCTTGTTGTTCTCCTAATCCGGAATCCATTCGCCGCAACCCGATGAAATAGGTTATATCTTTATATTCAGACGACAAAAGTACTGCTTTTTTTTGATATTTGCAAGCTTTTTTTATAAAAATATTACTTTTGGTATATATTCCACCGTAAGCGGATAACATGTTTGTGCGGAAAAGGCAGTAATTTTGCAACGGTTTTTAGTTTGTCGAATTATTTACTTATTACAAACCAATAAAAAATAACGCTTATGAAAAAGATTTTCTTCTTTGCAGCAGCCGTCCTGACGGCGCTTAACATGCAGGCGCAACCGCCCGCAGACAGTACTCCCACTTATCCGCAGGGCGCTACATACACCCACAGCAGCGGCACTGCCACTATCACGGATAACTATTCTTCTTCCACCCAGTACTACAATGTAATCCAATGTACGGGCGGAACGCTGACGATGAACGGTTGTACTGTCACCAAATCAGGCGACGGTTCGAAAGGCGACAACTCGTCATTCTATGGCAACAACTCCTCTATCTATGCCGGTGCAGCCAGTTCGTCCAGTTATCAGAGCACAACCGCAGCCGGCGGCGCGAAGATTGTAATCAAGAACGTTACTGTAAACGGAACGGCACAAGGTGCAAACGCAGTAATAGCCACAAATGGCGCCACTGTAGAGATAGATGGCATCACTATTGTCAATTCAAATAGCGTCAGCCGTGGTCTGCACGCCACCTACGGCGGTATCATCACCGCTTCCAATGTGGACATCACCACCAACGAAGCCACCTCATCCACTATCGCAACCGACCGTGGCGGCGGAACCGTGACTGTCAACGGCGGTACAGCTACCGCCAACGGCAGCAAATCGGCTGTGATATATTCCACCGGAACAATGAGTGCGACCGACCTCGTAGGCAAATCCGCCAAAGGTGAGATAGCAGTAATAGAGGGCGACAACAGCATCACTATGACCAATTGTACGATGACCAGCGGTTCGTCCGAGCGCGGTTTGCTGATGATGCAATCCGGCAGCGGCGATGCATCGGGTGTGAACCCCGTAATGACCATCACCGGCACTTCGCTCACCATGACGGACAGCAGTGCTCCGCTGCTGGAGGTGGCTACCTGCGTAACGGCTACTTGCACGCTGGATAACTGTACGGTGACTGTCCCGAGCGGTGTTTTGATGTATGTAATGGCAGACAGCCAGTGGTCCACTTCCGGTGCTGTGGGAAACCTGATTTTGGCTAATGGCACTTACACTGGAACGGTCAAATACGACTCCGGCTACACGGCAAATGTAACCGTTAACAGCGGTGCTACATGGGTATTGAGTGCCAACACCTCTATCTGCAAGCTTGTGAACAATGGTACCATCATTACCAATGGTTACACCCTGACCACCACTTCTTCCAGCGGCAGCGGCACTGTTTCTGAAGAGGCTTCTGCAGTGGAAAATACGGTTGTTGAGAGCAAGGCTTCCAAATCTTTCCGTAGCGGACAACTCGTTATTGAGAAAAACGGCAAGTCCTACAATGTATTGGGTGTAGATTTCTAAATAATATAAAGTATGAGAAAAATTTGTTTATTTGCGGCAGCGGCATTATGCTCACTTCTGTTGCAGGCTGCCGATTACCCCTATCTGGTGTTCACAAACACCGCAGGTACTACCACCGTAATGAACGTTTCGTCTCTGACGATAACTGTCAGCGGCAATACATTGCAAGTGACAAACTCCGAAGGGACAGAGACGTTCACGCTGACAGACCTTGCCTCTATGCAGTTCTCTGTGGACGGCTCGACCACCGCTCTTGACAATGTGCTTGACGCGGACAAAGCCGTAGAACTCTTCTCCGCAACCGGCGTTCAGCTCGGCTCTTTCGGCTCCCTCGTGGAGGCTGTGCAAGGCCTCAACACCGGTGTCTATGTCATTAAACAAGGTGATAGCACGCAAACCGTTGTTGTAAAATGAAAAGGATTTTTTCTCTTCTGACTGCGGCAATAGTTGTCGGCAGTCTGGCTGCGCAGACACTCAATGTGCAGGTCGGGAATGTCATCTACAGGTTCCCTGCTGCACAGGCGGGCGTAATGTCTTTCTCTGGCGGCACTACGCTGACGGTGATGAACAAGGTTTTTGCGCTGAGTGAAGTAAGCAATATGTATGTGGACGAAACGGCTGTTACCAATAGTGCTGTGAATATTGTATATAACTCTTCCTCCGCTGCTGTTACAGTGGCCGGAAACATCGCACAGTACCTTACTGTCGCGCAATCGGGCGCGCACGTCTCCATCGTCCAGAGCAGCGACCTTGCCGAGGAAATAACCTATAGCCTCTCCGGCAGTTCAAGCGACGGCGGCTTCTACATGGAGGGGTCGTATAAGGCGACCGTCGAGTTGAACGGCCTGACGCTGACTAATAGTTCGGCTGTTTATTCGGGCGCTGCCGTGCATATACAGAACGGCAAACGAATAAAAGTGAAGGTCGTCACCGGCACCACCAACACCCTCGCCGACGCTTCATCCGGCTCGCAGAAAGGCTGCCTGTACATCAAAGGTCATGCCGAGTTCGCACAGAAGGGCACGCTTAACGTGTATGGCAATGTCAAGCATGCTATTAAGGCGGGGGAATACATTTCCGTTAAAAACGCTACTATCAACGTCCTGTCTTCTGTCGGCGACGGCATCAACTGCGAGCAGTATTTCCTCATGGAGAGCGGAACATTGACGCTCAACGGGGTAGGGGACGACGGTATCCAATGTGATATAGAGGACACCACTACCGGTTCCACGGGACAAACCACAGACCATGAAGATGAGGACAGCGGAAATATCTACATCTCCGGCGGAACTCTGACGGTCACTGCCACAGCTACGGCCGCTAAAGGTGTCAAGGCGGAAGGTGACATCTTCATCACCGATGGCACCATCAATGTCACTACCTCCGGCTCGGGCGAATGGGACACGGATGACTTGGAGACCAAGGCGGCTGCGTGTATCAGTGGTGATGCCAATATCACCATCTCCGGCGGTACGCTCACACTCACATCCACAGGCTCAGGAGGCAAGGGCTTGAAGTGCGACAGCCTGCTGACAATCAGCGGCTCACCTGTTATTACCGTCACCACTTCCGGAGGACTTTACTACAACAACGGCTCAACGGAAAACACCAACTACACCGGCGATACGGATAAGATTGACAGCGATTACTATTCATCGCCAAAAGGCATCAAGGCCGGCACCAAAACCGAAACGAAATCAGGAAATAAAACAACTTACACTTATGCCGGCGGTGTCCTCATCAGTGGCGGCACTGTCGCAGTGACCACTTCCGGCCACAATGCAGAAGGCATTGAGAGCAAGAGCACGCTGGATATCACGGGCGGCGAAATTATCGTCAATTCCTACGACGATGCGCTAAACTCTGCTTCCACCCTCACCATCAGCGGCGGATATATCTACGCACGTGCTGCCAATAACGATGGTATCGATGCCAACGGCAACTGCTATATCAAGGGCGGGCTTGTCTATGCCGTTGGTGCATCAGGTGCAGAAGTGGCAATCGATGCCAACACCGAGGACGGCTACAAACTCTATGTTCAGGGCGGCACTATTGTGGCTATCGGAGGTCTGGAAAACAATGCCTCCCTTAGTCAGAGTTGCTATACTGTCAAGTCTGGTGGCAGCGGACCGCAGTTTGCTCCGGCTGCAGGTCCCGGCGGCAATCAAGGAGGTCAAGGTGGCGACCAAGGAAGTTCTTGGACTGCCGACACTTGGTATGCACTTACCGCTGGTAGCACTACATTCGCCTTTAAGACACCGGGCAGCGGCGGAACTTCCATGGTCGTTTCTGCCGCCTCCACGCCAACTCTCACATCCGGTGTAACTGCCTCCGGCACAAGTATCTTTGATGGTGTAGGTTATTATCCCGCCACTGTTTCCGGCGGCTCGTCCGTTACTCTCTCCGCCTATTCGGGAGGAAGCAGCGGTGGCGGCCCGGGCGGACATTGATTGTAATGTTGGTCTTTTTGCAAGAGCGGCTCGCATCCCTGTGAGCCGCTCTTTTTTCGTCTGTTGCGCGGCTATGATATAGCCGCCCTTTGCGCCTCCTGCTTAACGCCGCCTCTTTCTCAGTCCTTTGCGCCGCCTGCTTGCGGAACAATGAAAAAAATCCGCCTCTTTATTTGTGTATGTGGGATATTTTCCTTACCTTTGCAGCCGATTTCCCGTAAGGGGCGGCGTGCGTCCGTGCAAGTGCTCTTGCTGATTCAGGGCACTTGGCAGAGGCTTGTCGCGAGGCCTTGGTAAAGGCAAGGGGTGACCCGAGAATATTCCACTTAGAGTATCAATCATAGGGTTACTTTTTATGCAAAAATCCCAAGTCTTAACCTACATTTACAACACAATCATCGTGTTGCTCCTCTTGGCAGGTGTCACCTATGTTGTCCTGCAGTTCACTCATTTCGGGCATATCGAGTACACTGACAATGCCCGCGTTTGTCAGTACATCGCTCCGCAGAACACGCGCGTGCAGGGTTTCATTAAGCAGATTCGCTTCGAGGCCTATCAGCACGTGCGCGAAGGCGACACGCTCGTCATCATCGAGGACTCCGAGTTCCGCCTGCGTCTGGCACAAGCGCGTTCCGACCTTGCCAGGGCGCGTCAGCAGAGCAAGCAGGCAGGCACTTCCATCCGTACTACACACACCAACATCAGTGCCATCGAAGCCTCAAAAGCCGAAGCCAAAGCCAACATGGACAACCTCCTCAAAGAGGACAAACGCTGCGAGCAGCTGCTCAAATCCGGCTCTGTCTCACAGCAGATAGCCGACCAGACGCACACCGCATATCTGGCGGCGCAGGCGCGCTACGAGCAGATCTGCCGCACCATCGACATGCAGCATAGCGTGGCGGACGAGCAGGGCCATAACCTCTCGGCGGCTGAAGCGGCTGTCGAACTGGCGCAGGCGGCCGTCGAACTGGCGGAACTGAATCTGTCCTATTGCTACATCATCGCCTCCCACAGCGGCGTGGTGGGCAGCCGCGATATCAATATCGGCGAACTGGTCAACCCCGGGCAGACGCTCGTCAGCATCGTCGATGAGCAGCAGAAATGGGTGGAGGCCAACTACCGCGAGTCCCAGCTCCCCAACATCCGCGAAGGCTCCGAAGTCTCAATCCGCGTGGACGCTGTGCCTGACGTGCCCTACAAAGGCCGTGTGCAAAGCCTCTCGGACGCTACCGGCAGCGCCTTCTCGCTCATCCCAATTGACAATGCCACAGGCAATTTCGTCAAGGTGGAGCAGCGCCTGACCGTCCGCATATCGCTGGACGAAAACAGTGCCGCCGACTTGGAGAAACTCAAAGCAGGTTATAGCGTGGAGTGTGAGGTAAAATACTGATATTATGCAACTCCCTCCTTCACCTCCTGCGGCGGGAAAAATGCCGTTCTCTATGCCCATGTTCCGCGACTGGGTCCCCAAACCCCTGCAGCCCTGGATTTATATCCTGCAGGTCCTCTGCATACAGTTCTCCGGCGGCGTGTATCTCGGCGCGCTTGAGGCCGTCCGCGGAACGACTGCCTTGCAGCTCGAAGACCTCCTCATGCTCCTTTACGCGGGCCTTGCCGGCATGGCGGTGTGGTTCCCGATGTTGTTCCGGATGAAGTTCCGCTTCACCAACCAACAGCTGCTTATCGGCTCGGCCGTCGTCATCGCCGTCTGCAACCTCATCACGATGCGGACGACTAACATGGCGCTTCTCCTGCCTGTCTGCTTCCTGGCCGGCATTGCCAAGATACAGGGCACGTTTGAGAACATGTCCAATATCCAGCTCTGGATGACACCCGAGCGCGATTTCGGGGTGTTCTTCCCTATTCTGCATATCATCCTTCTTACCGCCATCACAGGCAGTGCCTGGCTGGCGGCGGTTGTCGCTTTTCACCTTAGCTGGCAGATGATGCACGTGCTCACTGTCGGCACTATGGCTTTTGTCGTCCTGGTCCAGTTGCTGCTTTGCCGTCCCTGGTGCCCGATGCCGCAGCGGATGCCACTCAAGGGCATCGACATATCCACGGGGCTCCTCATTAGCCTGCTGATGCTCATGATAAGCTATATCCTCGTCTATGGCGACCGCCTGATGTGGTTCTTCTCGCCCGTGCTCCGCTGGGTCCTGGCGCTCAGCCTTATCCTTCTTGCCTTTGTCATGTACCGCCTCAAGACCGCGGAGCAGCCCTATATCTCCCTCGACATCTTCAAGTACAGGAACGTCCTTTCCATACTTCTTGTCACTGCCGTTGCCGAGCTGCTTCTTGGGGCAGAGCACACGCTCGAGGAGATTTATTGGACCGAAGTCCGCGGCCTGGAGGAGCACACCAAGACTGCGCTGTGCCTGTGGTCGCTGCCCGGTGTCTATGTCGGCGTGCTGGTTACTCTTTTCTGGCTCGGCCATAAGCGATGGAAGGTCTGGAAACTCTTTGCCGTCGGCTTCGGCTGCATCTTGGTCTATTCGATGTGGATGTATTTCTATTTAGATGTGAATGTGCCGATTGAGCAATACCGCCTCGGCTTGGCTTTCCGCGGCTGTGCCTATGCCATTCTTGCCGCCTCCCTCATGTGGTCGCTCCATGAGTCTGTCCACGACCTGCAGCATTTCTTCATGGCGCTCTTCATCTTCAATGTCATACACATGTACCTCGCCGGCGCGTCGGGCTACGGCCTCTACACCACGCTCTTCAAGCACTTCATGGCTGACAACATGTCCCGCTACGGCTCCTGTCTTACGCTCACCTCTCTGACCCCCGATGCCCTTCCTGCCTTCAACTCCCGGCTCGCGACTCTGAGCGTAAGCGTCATGTCCGTCACCCTGAAGCAGATCTTCGGCTGGATTGTCTGGGTGTCCGCCTTTATGACTTCGGCTTTCCTCTTGCTCGACATACCGCGTGTCAGGACGGGCATAGAGAAAATCCCCTACTGGCCTGTTTACGGCATAAAAATGCTTGCACGGATGGGGCAGGGGCGCGGAAATATCAAATAAAAACTCCTCTGCGCTTGCACATGTCCGAATTTCGTTGTATCTTTGCACTCGCTATGGAAAATATCAGTATTTACTCCCATCGTTATTCGCTTACGGCGGCGGATATTGACACACGCTATCGCATGACCCCCGCTGCCGTATTGCTTTATTATCAGGATAGTTGGGCGCGCTTCATGTCGTGCCTGCACTTGGCGGCGTTTGATGTGGTCAAGATTCAGCGTATATGGGTCATCACGGAGTTCAACGCCTGGTTCACTCCGCATGCTGTCCTCTGGTCCGACGACATCGAAGTGTCGGTCTGGAACAGCGAGGTAGGTTCCCTGCGCCTCTACTCCGAGTTCCGCATGCGCCGCTCCGACGGCGTTGAGGTGGCGCATGGCTACGGCTGTTGGACGCTCCTCGACACCGAGGCGCATCGCCTCGCGGCCCTCGAGCCTGTCGCGCCGCAGTTGCCCCTGTTGCCCGAAACAACTTCCGACACCCACCGCAAGCTCCGCATTCCAGCCGACGGCAAACCGCTCCGGCAGGTCGAGCACCGCGTCAATCCTATCAACCTCGACTTCAACGGCCATGTCAATAACCGCACCTACCTCAGCATAGCCATGCAGTCGGCTGACGAGGCGTTTATGGACGCGCACTCTATTCGCCGGCTCGCTATACACTGGCTCAAAGAGACTTTCCTCGGCGACACGCTCCTGTGCCGCTCCTTCGTCCTGCCTGACGCAGAGGACGGACAGCTCTGCCGCTATCTCAACACCGTCACACGAGGCGACGGACAAGTCGCGGCGCAAGTCTATTCCGAGTGGGCTCACGGAGCAGAGAGCATCGATGTCGCCGCCCGAGCAAAAAGAGACTGACCCCATACCCCCGCCCCCCCTCAAGAAACAGCATAATCTCCCCCTCAAGAGACAGCGTATCCCCACATCTCACAAAGAGTCTGACCCCATACCCCCGTTATGCCGCAACTTAACTGGCTTCATATCCTCATAGCCTTCCTTGCCGCGCTTAATGTGCTGACTTTCTTCCTCTTCGGCATCGACAAGTACAAGGCGAAGCGCTCCCGTTGGCGCATCTCTGAGGCGACGCTTCTCCGGCTCTCTGTCCTGGGCGGGAGTATAGGTGCATGGCTTGGCATGAAGGTCTGGCACCACAAGACGCTCCATGCCAGGTTCAAGTACGGCCTTCCTCTTGTCCTTGCCGCGCAGATAGCCCTCCTTCTCCTCCTCCTTTACCTTACCTGACGCACAATCCCCTCTCTGCCTTTCTGCCTTGACTCGATAAAGCCATGTTTTTTAGGTTTATGTCTGCGAGTGCTTTGTACTTGCAGAGTTTGTGGGTATTTGTTTTTTTTCAGTGGGCAGTAGTGATAAAAAATCACAATAAATTTGCACACTCCATAAAAAAGCAGTACTTTTGTCCCCGCAAAGGCATTTCTGCCGTTGCCGCCGCCCACCGGCGTTAAACAGAAGGACACAGATGCAGACAATGTAACACACACAAATTGCCGATGAAGGACGAGATAGTTCTATATCAACCGGATGCGACGGTGAAACTTGAGGTGCGCCTGCAGGACGACACCGTATGGCTCAACCAACAGCAAATGGGGGAGTTGTTTGGTGTTAACAGGCAGGCTATTACGAAGCATTTAAGAAACATCTACGAGACCCACGAGTTGGAAGAGCCGGCAACTTGTTCCATTTTGGAACTACTTCAAGTCGAAGGCAAACGCCGGGTACGCCGTGAGGTGGCGTTCTATAATCTTGATGCCATTATTTCTGTCGGTTTCCGCGTGAACACTCATCGCGGCATCCAGTTCCGCCGTTGGGCGCCCTTTGCCACAAAAAAGCGACCGTGTATGCGGTCGCTTTCTGTTTGCCGTGTATGCGGGGCGTTTAGTCGTCCCAGACAACGGTTTGTGTCGAGTCGTCGTAGTTTCTGAAGGCTCGTGCGGCGAGGTAGCCGCGAAGCGTGGTGTACTTTTCCTGCGCTTTGAATTTGGCGATGTCGCCGGACATCTTTGTGGGGTCTTGCAGGCGCGTTGCGGCGGCCTGTACGCAGACTTTGAACTTGTTGCGCTGTGCCAGCTCGTCTGCGGAGGGGGCGGTTGAGCGTCCTTCGCGGAGCTGTGTGTAGCAGCGGCCGGAAGCTTTGCGCTTGCAGAAGATGGTTTTACCGTGCTTCTTGGAGATTTTGCCGTGCAGGCACTGCACGACATCGATGTAATGGGTAAGTGCCATAGTGTGTTAAGGTTTTAGGTTAGTGAAAAGTTGTTTGTACATGCGGACTTGCGGTCCGCTTTCGATGAGCGCCATTGCGTACAGTATTTGCGGCAGTTCGGAGCGTCGCAGTGTTTCGTTGCCGCCTTTGCCGGTGAGCCTGATGAGCGTGGCGATGTAGTTGGCGGTGTTGTTTTCCGACGGCGGTGCGAAGCGTGCGACGATGGAATTGATGGTGTGCAGCCCGTGGCGGTCGTAGTAGTTAAGGATGAGTTTCCAGGCCGCTCTCACTCCGTGCTGCATGGTGCGGAACTGCTCGAAGGAGCCGTCGGTGTTGGGTGTCACTTTGCCGAGCCACTTGTTGTCGGGGCTGATGCGGATGTTGAGGGGGTTATTGTTCCTTATCCCGCGTGTCGGCGTTGGGGGTGTTGCCGTGGCCGGATGCTTTTCCGAAGATGGCTGCAAGCACCCGGAAGACGAGTGCGATAATGGAGAAAGTTCTGCGTGCATTTTTCATGGTTTTGTGTTTTTGTGTTTGTATCTGTAGTCGATGCCGATGACGGCACCGGCGAAGGTGAGCGTCTCCCCGTATGCGACGAGGACGGAGGGGTCTATTATGCCTTTCGGGGGCATGCAGAGCGCGGTGATGACGAGCGCTATGCCGGCAAGCGTGACAACGAAGGCGAGGAGGAACTGTTTCATGGCGGTGTAGGGCGGGGCGGGTGCGCAAATCAGGAAATCCGCTGCAAAGATACAACGGACAGTAACGGAAGTCAAATAAAATTTTGCAAGTGCGTGATTACAAGCCGAATATATATTTTACGGCCTTTGCAGCCAGATAGACGGCCGCGTATATGGAGCCGAGCAGGAGTGCATATGGGAGTTCGCGCCAGAAGTTCCTCATAGCGTTTCAGGCGTATACGACGCGCTCCATTTCGCGGATTGCGTGCTGGACGAAGTTTTTGTCAATGGCGCAGTACCCCCCCTATTAGGCTGGTTATCAACGACTTAGAAGAACAGGTGCGTTGTATATAGCCGTAGGAGCGGTCAGGTTCGTGCTGGAGGATGTGCCTATAGACGAGGAACTGGCAGTGTTTGGTTTCGGCCCAGTCGGAAGCAGCACGCAGGTAGTCCCACTGCCCTGCGGCGATGAGTTCGGCGACGAGGTCATATACGGTTTTGCCGTTCACGCCGCAAAGGTACAGCGAAAAATCCGGTTGTGCAAATTTTTTTGCGAAAAAAAAACTCTGCCGTCTGACAAATACCGTGCCAAACCCTGCTCCCAAACGGCTGATTAGCCGTCAGCCGTTTCCGGCGCGGAAAGCCGTACCTTTGCACCGCCGAAGAAAAAAAACGGCATAAACGATTATGAAAGAAGAGATGTTAAGAAGACGGACTTTTACGAGTCCGGAGGAGGCGGAGCGCCTCCTGAAACTGGGTCTGCCGAGCAGCACGGCGGACATGTTTTTCACCACGAACAAGTTGTTGGGGGGCTGGCACCCCCAGCCCGACGTGCTGCAGCAGCCTTTCGACGAGGAGCAGGAGGAGTTTCCGTCCATCCCGATACTGCCGTGCTGGAGCGGCCTGCGCCTCATAGAGATGGCGGCGGAGAACATGCGCACCGCAATGCGCGTCGTTCCGGACAAGAAGCAACTGTGTGTAACAAGCGCGGTGGAGATGTTTGAAACGAAGCTGCGCGGCGAGGATTTCAGCAAATGGAAAGTATGAACAGGCCCGACAACTTAACCGTGTGGCGCAGCATCAACGGCCTTCTGGTGAGCCAGTACGGAGCCGTAATAGGCAAAAAAGGCAGACTTGTGAACCAAATTCCGAACAATGGAAGGAAAAGGAGGTATTTAGCCATTGGTATCTGGATTCCGAAAGGTGTCGCTGCTGACCTTACTCCGAAACATGGAAGAGTAAAGAAGATTGCCGTTCACCGCCTCGTCGCCGAATGTTTCATAAGCCGCAAACGACGCTTCTGCGGATATAGCTGCGACCATATCGACAACAACCCCAATGACAACAGCATATTCAACCTCCAGGCTGTCAGCCGAAGCTACAACAGCCGGAAGGGAAACAGAACAATAATACAAACAAAATTACACTACTATGTCAGAAACAACGATTCTGCCCTGGGCTGAAGGGGTACAAATCAGCACGGAAGGCGAAATGAAAGTAGCCGAAGCGGTCATCAAGAGTCTCAACACCCCCAACCTTACGCCTCTGCAGCGCTATGCCGTCGCGCGGTTCCTGCTCAACGCACTGCAGCGAGCAACGGAGTACGAAGGGGCGGCGGCGGTGCAGTTCTGCCACCAGACCGAAACGGGGCTCGACGGAAAACAGTTCCGGCACAACGCCCTCGACTTCCGACTGCACATCGTCAGCGACTACAACTACCAGGACAACGACGACACCGGCGAGTTTGCCATGATAACACGCAAACTCCGGCTCAACAGGAGCGAGAACACTATTCTCAACAACCAGCTCAAAAACATCAAAACCAACATCCGCATGCAGCACCCGCAGATGAAGGCGAAACTGGTAAAAGAAACGATAATGCTAATACTACCCGAATATGACGACGGAAAAATACGCCTTCAGGTGCCGGCACTCGACCTATAAGCACACCGACCTGCTGGGGCTCCACCTCTACTGCAGGCTCCGCAGGCGGGCACTGCGCAAAGATGCCATTTGCACCCTGTGCAGAGACTTCGACCCGCACCGCAAAGATGCAACGTAACTACCGCTACATGATCGACTCTTCGGAGCTGCACAGACTCGGACTGTGCGGCTCCGACGCGCTCGTCTATTCAGCTCTCGCCTCACTCTGCCACAAAAACGGCAGATGGCAAGTCAATTATTCCTTCCTCGCCGGGTTCTCCTGCGTCGGTGATAAAACCACTGCCTGGCGGATTGTGAAGAAGCTTGCAGGGCAGGGATTGCTTGCTGTTGAAACAAAAGACGGAAACAGCTATGTCTCTATTATCCGAAAGCCGTTGCAAAATGCAACGGAGTCATTGCAAAATGCAACGGAGCCATTGCAAAATGCAACGGAGCCATTGCAAAATGCAACAAACACTCCTTATATAAAAAAAATATCCAGTAATATTAATAATATCCAAAAAGGTGGTGGTGTAAAAGGTTCCACCACCACCGGCACCACCACCTCTTTTTCTGAAAATCCTGCTTCCGGCCTTCAACCTCCTGCTTTCGGTCAGTGGTGGCAGCTCTACGCCGGAGAAACACTCTGGCACGGACTCAAGATCCAAACCGAAAAAGAATGGAACACTCTCACGCCCGACGAGCAGAGGCAGGTCTTCAGCCATTCGCAGCTCTTTGCCCCCGCCAACCGCAAACGCAAGTCGCCCAAACTGCCTAACTGGTATCTCATCGACCGCACCTGGCTCCAACCACTCGACAACATGTACACACCCGTCTTCCTCTCAGGAATCGAACAGGACGAATGTCGCAAACTCGCTGTCCCCCTCGTGCAGGTACGCGCTCCCGACGGCACATACAGAATAATGCGCAAATCCGACGCAGAGCAATGCCGCATGCAAATAACCAGAGACTGGTGAGAAAAATGAAAAATGAAAAATGAGGAATATCAATTATCAATTATCAATTTCCCGTCAGCGGTTAAGTAGCGGTTAAGTAGCGGTAAAGTAGCGGTAATAAGTTAGGAATGAGAAATGAGGAATATCAATTATCAAGAATGAAGATTTTTGAGCAAACACGTGCAAAATTGATTGCCGATGTGCGCTCGTTGATGACGGATGGCGACAAACAATCCCTATTATCGGCAAGAAATGAAGGAATTTAGCATTTTTTTGAGGAAAAACTTGCACATATCAGTTTCTTTTGATAATTTTGCACCCTGTAACGGACAGAAACATACTATTTTTGACCCTCATAACGGACAAACGTAAGTGTAATTTGACCTTTACAACGGACAAAATGCGCAAATGACATGAAAATGTAACGATTAGAAATATGGATACATTGATTAAGAAGCATGACAGGTTGTGGGAGATAACACCGCTGAATATTGTGCGGCAATGGGCACATAGTATCAACTGGGACGCTCGGCTGATGGCTATACGCGGGCCAAAAGGTGTTGGGAAAACCACCATGATGCGGCAGTTCATCAAGCAGCATTATGCGTATATGGACAGACAAGTGCTGTACGTGTCGTGCGATGACGCGTACTTTGCAACGCATAGACTTCTTGATTTGGCAGAACAATTCTATCTGACCGGGGGCAAACACTTGTTCATCGATGAGATACACAAGTATGAGAACTGGAGCAGAGAAATCAAAGAGATATACGACAGTTATCCGACGATGAAGATGGTGATTAGTGGTAGTAGTCTGCTGAGTATGACCGAAGGAGATGCTGATCTAAGCAGGAGATGTATCAACCATGACATCCAGGGATTGAGTTTTAGGGAGTTCCTACATTTCTACAAAGGGATAGAGATGCCGGTATATCCGCTGGAGGAAGTACTGACTAATCCGGCTCCGTTGATTCAAGAGATGAACAGCAAGGGCAGACCTGTGGCTATGTTCCATGAGTATCTGCGGTACGGGTATTATCCGTATTATCTGGACAACGAGACGGATTACTACATCGCCGTTCAGCAAGTAGTGAACCACACAATTGATGATGAACTGACAAAGATATGCAAGGTAGATGTGGGCAACACACGGAAGATAAAGGCTCTGATGACAATGCTGTGTGCAAGTGAACCGTATCAGCTGGATATATCGAAACTGTCTGTTCAGAGCGGACTGAAACGGGAAACGGTTGTGGCTTATCTGAATTATATGGACAAAGCTAAGTTGTTGCACCTGTTATACTGCGACCTCGTGAATGCAAAACGAATGCAAAAGCCTGATAAGATATATATCGACAACCCCAATATGCTATATGCGTGGGCAACCACGCCGGTGCGGATTGGGACAGCAAGAGAGACGTTTGTCGCAAACCAGTTGTCAGCCAAACATCAGGTGGAGTTCGGTAAAAAACATGGCGATTTCAAGATAGACGGGACATACACGATAGAGGTAGGCGGCGAAGACAAGAGCTTCAGCCAGATAGCCAATCTGCCTAACTCGTATGTGCTGGCAGACAATATGGAGACAGCTATCGGGCATAAGTTGCCGATTTGGATTGTGGGATTCTTGTATTAAAAGCAGATTTCATATAACACTATAAATGAAACTTGAAGATATTCGGATTCCGATTATACGCAAACAAATACGGATATCACTTGCGTATATCGGACAGAAGCAGTACCATCGTACTCGCAAAAAATGCGTATATACGCAAAAATTACGAATAGGATGAAATATCAGTCGGACGGTTTATCTGCACTTATACCCGATGACGGCTGTCCCTTATCCGACCTGATTTGCAATGCAGAGATGGCATTTTTAAGAAAAAAGACATTTTTTTGCAAAAAAGGTGATAGATTTACCCCTTTTTTTGACTTATATATGGAGGGGTATTATTATAAATTGGAAAGTGAGAGGAGAAAAGAGAAGGGCAGAAAATATAAAACGTAAAAATGACAAAACACTTGTATGTATAAAAAAAACTGTATTTTGAGCAAACACGTGCAATATTGATTGCCGATGTGCGCTCGGTGATGACGGATGGCGACAAACAATTCCTATTATCGGCAAGAAATGAAGGAATTTAGCATTTTCTTGCCGGAAAACTTGCCGGTGTCGGCAAAAATAAGTATCTTTGCAGCGGTTTTTGAATTAAACTTGCCGGCGCTTAAACTATAACAGAGTTATTATGAAAGAATATATATCCGTCACGCAGTTTGCCGAAAAGTACGGCATTAGTGAGCGTACTGCACGTAATTATTGCGCGGCAGGGAAGATTGACGGTGCCTTTCTGACAGGCAAGACATGGAACATCCCTGCGGATGCGGACCTGCCCAAGAAAGGCAAGAAGAAACTCTCTCCGCTGCTCACCCGTCTGCGCGAGGAGAAAGACTCCCACCTGAAGGGCGGTATCTACCATCGTACGCAGATTGATCTGACCTACAATTCCAATCATATCGAAGGCAGCAAACTGACCAAAGAGCAGACACGCTTTATCTTCGAGACCAACACACTTGGTGTCACGGCCGAAAACACGTCGGTCGATGATATCATGGAAACGGTGAACCACTTCCGTTGCATCGACTATATCATCGACCACGCGACGGATAAAATCACCGAGGCACATATCAAAACTTTGCACGCCATCCTGAAAGCAAACACCTCCGACAGCCGCAAACCGTGGTTTGCCGTGGGCGGTTACAAACGCCTTGCCAACCAGGTAGGCGAACAACAGACGGTCGCGCCCAAAGATGTTCACCGCCACATTAAAGCCTTGCTTTCCGACTATAACGCGCTCAGGCAAGCGACATTCGACGATATATTGGACTTCCACGTGCATTTCGAGCGTATCCATCCTTTCCAGGACGGGAATGGTCGTGTGGGGCGCTTGTTGCTCTTCTGGCAATGTCTGCAAAGCGGTGTCGCGCCTTTCATCATCACAGAAGACTTGCGGTTGTTCTACTATCGCGGCATTCAGAACTGGGGGCAGACCAACGGCTGTCTCCGCGACACCTGCCTCACCGCACAAGACCATTACAAAGCGTTGTTGGACTACTTTAAGGTGAAATACTAAAACAAAACCCTCATACCCCCGCATCGTAATTTTGCACCCGGGTTGAAATAAAGCGGAAAAGTTGTAAAAAAGGTGATAGATGTCTTATCCCCAAGGGGAACGATTACTACGTGTGCGCCTCTTTTTTGACTATATATGGAGGGGCATGGATATTGAAGAGTAATAGTGGCGCGAGAGTGGCGCGAGAGTGGCTGATTGACAGCTACGATTTAGCAAGGGGGAATGGGGTCCCCGCAAATTTCAATTTGTGCGGGTGAAGAAGTGCTTCGGATAGCACTTCGAGTGTTGCAAGCAACACATAGAACCTCGGAGGCAATGGTCGCACTTGCCAATTAGCAGAGCGGTTTGGCTCTTGCGATCCATTTGCCGAACGCGAATCTTAATAACCGGCAATAAATGTGCATTCAAAAAAGAGTTTGATTATACGTATAATAGCGTTTTAGGGAATAGAAAATACACAAAAAATGTATTTTCTGTACGCAAAATACTGATTTTTCTTGTAGAATTCAAAAAAAAGTAGTACCTTTGCACCGTGATTTCGGAATTAGACATATTACGCCCCTTGGGAAATATCCCTGTTTCCACGGATGTGCTGAAGTCCTTGCTGCGCGAGTATAGTAATCCCAACGCAAAAATCGCGTTGTGGATGAGGCAAGGTTATCTGATTCCTTTAAAGCGGGGCTTATATATTGTCTCACCACAACTGACACAAACAAAACCATGCATAGGACTTGTGGCTAATCACTTGTATTCACCCAGTTATGTGTCGCTTCAATTCGCTTTGCGCGAATACGGACTCATCCCCGAATTTGTTCACATGGTAACCAGTGTCACCACTTGTCACGCACGTAAGTTTGAGAATGAGCTGGGGCTCTTTTCGTACCATACCGTCAACCGTGCATATTTTGCGTTAGGCATTACTGCGCGCACAGAAAATACTAGTTCCTATTTGATTGCTACCCCTGAAAAGGCTTTGGTGGATACTATTCTTTTTACGCCGCAAGTACCTGCTTCGCTCATTGGCTTGAAGCAATTCTTGGAGGAAGATCTGCGTTTTGACATGGATGCACTTCCGCAGATGAAGATACCTCTCATGCAGGCTTGTGCAGAAACAGCCCCAAAGCGAACCATCCTGCAAAATCTAATCAAACTATGCCAACGATGACCATCTTTGATGAAATGGTAGCGGAGTACAATCCGCAAAATGCCACACAAAAAACAAACGCGCAACACCAAGTGATGCAGCAGATTGTTCTTGCCGGCTTGCAAAAAGGAGGGTTCTTTGAGCATGCTGCATTCTATGGAGGTACATGTTTGCGTATCTTTCATGGGCTACCGCGTTTCTCCGAGGATATGGATTTTACGTTAGTGGAGAAGAATCTTGCTATTCATTTGGAGAATTATTTTCAGCCCATACGCGAGGTGTTTGCGCTTACCGGCAAGGATGTTGTGATAACCAAGAAAGAGAAACTGCATTTCGGTCGGGTGGAATCGGCTTTTCTCAAAGAAGATACAGCTGCTTATGACATCGCTTTTCAAACAGAAAAAACTATCAAAGTGAAGATAGAGTTGGACACGAATCCGCCTTTGCTTTTTGACACGGAGCAGAAACTGATGATGCAACCCTAC